>JAATGH010000148.1 GCA_015654745.1 Enterobacterales bacterium | reverse complement strand
TTATTTTTCACCCATGTTCGCCACTCTTTTTAATAAACCGACGATCGGCATTATTACCAAGGCCGACATTCCGGTTACCGCCAGGCAAAAAGAATTCGTTATTAATCAACTTAGGCAGGCAGGCGCGGATCCGCTGTTTATTCTATCAGCCACCCAGCGTGATGGTATATCGGCACTGCTGACGTATCTAGACAATGACCCGCCGTTGCGGAATACAGCCTAAAATATTATTTTCGGAGTAGTAGATGACCCATCTAATTATGGCCATTAATTCCGGTAGCTCTTCGCTTAAATTCGAACTTTTTTCCATGCCCGAAGAGATCACCCTGGCGAAGGGATTATTTGAACGTTTGGGCAGCGGTAATGCCTTGTTCACACTACGCTTTGGCGACACCAAACACCAGACCACCGTACCGCTATCCGATCACCAGCAGGCGGCGGATTATTTACTTGACGCACTGCTTGAATGCGGTGTCCTCCCTTCGCTGGCGCTTATCGACGGGGTCGGCCATCGGGTGGCGCACGGCGGAGAGTATTTCAAGGACTCCGCGCCAATCGACGCCGCCGCGCTGAAGGAAATTGAACGGCTCAGCGCGTTGGCGCCCATCCACAATCCGGTCAATGCCAAAGGTATCAGGGCATTCCAGCTACGTTTGCCGCGCGCAATAGCCGTCGGGGTATTTGACACCGCCTTTCATCAGACCATCAGCGCGTCTGGCTACCTTTACCCGCTGCCCTACCGCTACTACTTGGAGTATGGTATCCGGCGCTATGGTTTTCACGGTACCAGCCATAAATATGTCGGCGAAACCTGCGCCGGTTTGTTGGGCCGCCACAATCTGCGCATCATCTCCTGCCACCTGGGCAATGGGGCCAGCGTATGCGCCATGGATCAAGGCCATTCGGTCGCCACCTCCATGGGCTTTACCCCGTTGGCCGGACTCATGATGGGCACCCGCTGTGGCGATATTGATCCTTCCATTTTGCCGTTTATTGCCGAGCATGAAAATAAATCTGCTCAACAATTGCTTGAGATCATGAATAACCAGTCCGGCCTGCTCGGTGTCTCTGGGATCTCTAATGATTGCCGTGATATCTTAAGCGCCGCCGAAACGGGTAACCACCGCGCGAAGCTGGCGCTCGCCATGTTCACCGATCGTATCCGCCAGACGATCGGCGCTTACGCCACCGAAATGGATGGAGTGGACGTGGTGATCTTTACCGCCGGTATCGGCGAGAATTCTGCCTGGATCCGCCAGCAGGTCTGCCAAAAGCTCGGATTTCTAGGTATACGGCTGGATGATAATAAGAATAAGCGCCATGAGACGTTTATCCAGCAGGAGGGTTCGCCTACGGTCGTGGCGGTGATTCCAACCAATGAAGAGTTAATGATCGCGCGCGATGTCATGCGCGTCGGCCTAGCGCAAACGCAAGAGGTGCAACATGTCGGGTAAGGTATGGTTGGTGGGGGCCGGCCCGGGCGATCCCAAGCTGATTACGGTCATGGGCATGGAATGCCTGCGCCAGGCGGATGCCGTCGTATTTGACCGTCTGGTAAACCCCAAGCTGCTGGACGAAGCGCCGGCACATTGCGTCTTGATTGACGTCGGTAAACGGGCGGATCACCATCCCATCCCGCAGGAACAAATCAATGCTATCCTCATCGAGCAGGCACGCCTGGATCGCAACGTGGTGCGCTTAAAAGGCGGCGATCCTTTCGTCTTCGGCCGCGGCGGTGAGGAAGCCGAAGCATTGGTCCGCAGCGGCATTACCTGTGAAGTCGTGCCCGGCATTACCTCGGCCATCGGCGGACTGGCGCGCGCCGGCATACCTGTAACCCACCGGGACTTCGCGTCGTCGTTCCACGTCATCACCGGCCATCTGCGCGACGGTAAAGATCCGCATAATTGGCGGGTACTGGCGCAGTTGGACGGCACGCTGGTGATCCTGATGGGCATGTCACGCCTGGCGGAGATTTGCCAACAGTTAATCGACAACGGCCGTAGCGCAGATACGCCCGCCGCGGTGGTGATGAACGCCAGCCATCTCGACCAGCGTATGGTATTGGCCCCGCTCGGAAAGCTGTCGGAGCAGGTTAAGTTGGCCGGTTTGGCCGCCCCGTCGCTGATCGTGGTCGGTGCGGTGACATCGCTGGCGCTGTTACAATCGTTGTAATCCTCCCACCCGGGTGGGATGCTGCGTAAGCGTATTCTGGTTTAACCCAGACCTAATGGAGTCACGATGGACGAGGGCGGGCAACACGGCGGCAATGTGCGGGAGATGGTGCAAAGATGGGGCTTGGATGAATCCGCCATCCTTGATTTTAGCGCCAATATCAATCCCCTCGGCATGCCGACAAGTCTGAAACAGGAAATCGTTAACCGGCTGGACGTAGCGGAATGCTACCCCGACCCAGGTTATCAACGACTGCGCGCGCGGCTGGCCGCTTATCATCACTGCCCCGCGTCCTGGATCCTGGCGGGTAATGGCGCAACCGAACTGATTTTCGACCTTGCCAGCCTATTGCGGCATAAAACCGTCTTGCTATTGACGCCGGGTTTTGGCGAATATCGTCGCGCGCTGCAGTTGATGCATTGCCGGCTGGAGGAGTACCCGCTGGCGGAAGAAGATGATTTTCGCCCGGACCAGCGCTTGTTGGCCGCCCTGCGGCCCGGTCTGGACTGCGTATTCCTCTGCTCGCCCAATAACCCGACCGGACAGCTGATGGAAGGCGCCCTCCTCTTGGCGATTGCCCAACGCTGCCAGGAATTATCGATAATGCTGGTAGTGGATGAAGCTTTTATGGATTTTATCCCCGACGGCATCAGCATGATTGACCACTTACAACGGTTCAGCCAGGTATTTGTCCTGCGATCGCTCACCAAATTTTACGCTATTCCGGGACTACGGCTTGGCTATATGGTGAGCAGCGATACCGCGGCGATGATACAACTGCGCAATCGGCGTCCACCCTGGACCCTCAACGCTTTCGCCGCGCTGGCGGGGGAAATACTGCTTGACGATCGGGACTATCAGCAAGCGACTTGGCGCTGGCTAAAACAAGAGCAGACCATTCTGACCGAAGGCCTGCGGGCGTTACCGCAGTTAAAAGTCTGGCAGCCGGCGGCAAATTACATTTTTTTCCGCTGCCTGCGCCCGGGGCTGGATTTACAGGCGGCGTTGCTAAACCCGATTATCGCTGATGTTGGCACGCAGGCGGTTGCCAACCAGACCCGGCCGTTGATCCGAAGTTGCGCAAACTATCCTGGTCTTAACGGTGATTTTTATCGTGTGGCCATCAAGGGTCATGAAGACAACCAGCGGCTTTTGCGCGAACTGGGACGGATTTTTTCCCATGGCTGAAGCCCGTTGCCCCGCATCCTGCGGCGAACTTATTCAGGGCTGGATCGCCGGAGGCGAGAAGTTAATCTCGTGCCCCATTAACTGGTATAGCGAGGTAGAGGTGCGCGAAGGCGCGGCGGCTCCAGATGAACGACAGCTAAGTCGCCGTATGCTAGACAAGGTGATAAAGCATTTTGGGTATCGTTCCACCGATCTCCCGCCGCTGCATATAGAATGCCGATCGACCATTCCCATCGCCAAGGGACTCGCCAGCAGCACAGCGGATATTGCCGCCACCGCCGTCGCCACGGCGCGCCTGCTGCGACAATCGCTGGATGAAACGACGTTGGCCCAGCTGTGCCTGCAATTAGAGCCCACCGATAGCACGATTTTCCGGGCGCTGACATTGTTCGATCACCACCGTGGGGAGTGCTGTATCCCCTACCCCTGGCTGCCTTCACTTGGCATCCTGATCCTGGAAAGTGAACAAACCCTCACCACTGCCGATTTTCATCGCCGAATCGATCTTGGCCACCTAATGCGCCAGGCGCGCCAGTTGGATAAATCCTGGCGTTTGTTCCAATTAGCCTGCCGTAGCCACTCCTTACGGCGGCTAGGTGAAGCCACCATGCTCAGCGCCAGCGCCAGTAACCTGCATCTTCCCAAACCGGACTTCGAGTCATTGCGGCGGCTGGTTGAGCAGCAAGACCTTTATGGTATGAATGTCGCCCATAGCGGTACCGTGGTGGGATTATTGATTGACCGACGTCGCCACGATCCGCAGCAGCTGTTGGCTTTGCTCGACACGGCCGGCATCTTGTTGCATTACCCACGCCAATACCTGACTTATCTGGTCGAGGGCGGAGTCAGCTAATTCCCTCGACGAGCATGGGTTAGCCTAGTGCCCTTGGCGTGGATATGATGGCCGGTAAGGCGTGGAGATCACTTTGTCTATTTTAGCAATCCGGTTCCCGTCCCAAATAATTTCATAATGCGCACTTTGCTGAACGCTAATAACGCCTTTGGGCGTAAATAGTCCCCAACACACCGCTCCGGGATGGCGTACCGATCGATAACGCAAGGCCGCGGCTCCCCCCGCTTTTAACGACCGCCCCAGCGATCGGGCGACGCTGTAATCCACAGGATCATAGACCGGATCGGATAGCTGCAGGCCGAACAGATCGTACGCGGGATCGGCGTTAAACGTAAACAGCAGCCCACGCATGACTAACCGGTCGTATTTCAATCCATCAACCAAGCGCCAATAGTGTTCCTGATGGTAGGTAACTTCCGCCAAGGCGGTGCTTATGTCATCCGCCAGATAAAGCATGCCGTACGACCCGTCGGAAAAACGGCTCCCCTGCGGATTGATATGGGTAAACGGAGCAACGGCGTAGGAGCAGCCAGGGATGCCGAAGGGGATTTCGCCGGTGGCTAAAAAAGCCATATCGCCCGCGTCATTTTTCAAACGCGGATTAGTTAACGCCTGCAACGCATACAGCGTTTCAAATTCTGACTCGTCGGCAACATCATCAAACAGGGCTATCGGCGGATACTTTGAATTAATCAGCCGATAACCGCGCTGGGCATTGATGGCAAGTATAGGCGCAGAGAACATTACCACTGGCCTCCGCGCAACGCGTCGATATGCTTATAGACCTCATACAGCGTGCCAAAATGTCCCGAGGCAATCAGTTCGAGCGGGGATTTACCCTTAAAATAGGCATTATGATTATCAAGACCCATAAACCCATAAACATTTTCGGGATTCTCAAACAGGGTGCGCAGCGCGGCATGGATGTTTAACAGGTAACTGAGTCGCTCCAGCTGATCGTTGGAGAGCTGCGCGGCACCTGGGTCCTTGCGAAATTTATAATATGAGGCTTTCGATACCTGCAAAACAGCCTGTGCCTGTTCTGGATTGGCGCCCCATTTATCCAAAATGGCCAATGCCGTTTTTAACCCAATGGCCGAGCGCCGTTTATCATCGCTAAGCTGTTCTTTACCCATCAGGGGTTTCTTCATCTGTACATTCTGTGGTAACGGCATGGTGATTCTCCCGGCAACCGATCTTGTCTTAGTATGAACCATTTTTTGAAATCAGTCCACCAAAAGACACGCCCCTTCAACCAATGGAATGAACCCAGGTATTGGCCTGATGCCGCGCTTATTGAAGATCGGGCATGATATGTAAAGTTGAACTTAATCGGTATGGAAACAGCTCCCTCCCACGGTATTCCAGTTTGATAGTATCAAGATACGCTGAATGGGCGAGTCCTCGCTTGCGCGCAATATTCATTATGATGAAGGGAAACGTGCCTTTACGCCGTGTAAGCGTACTTTTTTTAAACAGCGCAATGGTATCAAGCTGCATGAAAGGGTTATCCCGCGGTTTTGCCACGTTAAACACCGCCTCAAGGCGCCGGAAAATCGCCAAATGACGGCTAATGCCATCATTGGCCTCAATATCGATTAGCATGTTATTTAATGCCGCCACGAACTCCGTTTGTATCCGTTGCAAAACCTCCGCCTGGATTTTGTAGGTCGCCACCGCCACCACCTTGTACTCTTTACCTAAACTATTCCTGCCGCTCCTGGCGGCATAACGCTCCAACGCCTGGATAAACTCATAAGGGGTATAATCCGTTTTCCTGCTCACGGTATTATTACCCGCCAGTGCCCGATCTCTTTGCGCTAAAAATTCACCAAGGGTGGTGTTTTTAGTCCACAACGCCAAAGATCGTTTTATCCTGCGTGACCAGGAAAGCGCGGCGTTGGTCCGTTCGCTTCCCACCTCAGGAGTCAGGCGCTGTGCCAATAAGGAAAGGTTGGTTTTATAATCTCCTTTGGATAAAATAAAGGTGCCAATATTTTTGCCAGACTTGAGTTCTTGATAACCATAATTGTGATTAAGCGCATTGATAATTCCGTCGCGTATTGAGCGAATCATCAGGTGAATATCCTCCGGCACCTTATCTCGTAGCAAACTAATAGGCGCTCTCATATTGATATCTAGGGTGTTTATCGCATCGGGTGACATCATTTTCTGCTTGGGCTTGACACCATTTTCACTATTTGAAATCATGGGCGTGATGTTTAATCTCATGGTCGCCCCATCAATACGGAAATGCCGCGCTAATGGGTGCCTGGTAACAGGTAACTTCTGATTTGACTCCTCTAATAACGGCATTGGGAAACAGAATAGATTATCGCTAATATAGGGTACTCGACTCATCGGAATCGGCATGATCTTCATCTCGCGGAAAGCGAACAAAGAAAGATCCAGGTAATGTTCATTTTGCGTATTGGTTTCCTGATGGGATTCTTTTTGTTGATTTGCCACTGTCTCCTCTTTTTGCTTATTGATATTAAAGAAGCTGAGCGCACCACCGACGCCCAACGCACTGCGCGGCACCACCAGGAATGTGGAAGGGTTGGCCATTAATCCCACTTGAGCCCTCAGTTCACTTTTCCCTTCGATAAGCAGGGCTGAATTTTTTTTTGTATTTAGTTTTAATGAGATATTACTTGCGTGTTGCTTGAGCGCAACAAGCGCCTCAGGCCGTGAAAAAAATAGGCAGCCAAGAAAATCATCCAAATGTTCAAAGGCAAAGTCAAAGCTAAAATTTCTATGCAAATCCAGTTTATGGACCAGTATAATATTCATTTCAATCGGTAATACCGTTCCCAGGTCAATATCGTTAACGGTGACAAGTTTGCAATGATCCTCAAGGCCCTGTCCTGTTCCCAAAAGGCCGATCCACGATTTATTATGGGCTATTTCATAGCTGAGTTTGATATTGCCGTTTTCTAATTTTGTAAATGATAATGTTGCCCCTTTTTGTAACCGATAGAGTATGCCGCTAAACCATCCAGGCATAAAGGGAATCCCCGCGACGGCAATACCAAAGAAAAAAGAGGCTTCAAAAATATCACTCAAGGAAATTGAATCCTTAGGTTCTAATAAGGTAATGACATGCCTGACTTTGTCCGCAATATGCACCCGCGCATTAAGGTAGTGGGTAGCCGAGTTGACAACGCGATCCATTCCATAACTTAGCCCCACTCTGCCTATTTCCTCCATTTCTTCCTCAAAACGGCGGGAAAGGTCGCGGATCAATGGAAATGGTGGTTTTTTCACCGCGCGTTTCACCGTTTGCAGCAGACAATGGAATCCCGGATCGACGCCCTGGAGCCAGGTTAAAGCAGCATGGCGTGTATCCCCTGCATGGTATAGCTGTTTCGCCGCTTTGTTTTTTTGACGAAAGCTATCGACCGGAACGGATAGCAGCGGTAAATGCCGGCTACTGAAATTCCCCAGACGCCCACTGTCGAAGGGTAAACCGGAAGACACCTTTTCGTGAGGATCACCACCCATCGCCGAAAGAAAACCCTGCGGTGGCTTGTGGCTAAGATGTCTGACCCTGTACCGATGAATATCGATATGCCGGGGGTTAAAATAAAACAGGCGTTTTTTATAACCGCGAATGGTCACGAGTTTAATCACGTTGAACAGCCTAGAGGCGGCTACTACCCGGCAGTCGGCGGGTAACGGCAGCGTTAACCGCTTAAGCGTGATCTGATGATCCGCGCCATCCAGCTTAATCCCACTCTGCTTCAGATATAATGAACCCGCATGAAATACCAAAACCACCGCGCGCTTGTCATCGAGGATGAAATGCAGAGCGTCCGGACGTTCTGTGGTCAGGACGGTTTCCCGTAGACAGATATTAATGCTTGAAGACATATCATTGGCTTCGTCAATGTCAAAGTGTTTAATTATCATCTTGGTACTTAATGATATCTCGTAATATTGCTCGAAACCTTTCACCTTAGCGAGTAGTTGCCCACGATCATTAATAAATAATCTTTCAAATTTAAGCTGGGGCAAGCCACCCAATATTATAGGGGCGCAGTAAAACTTTTCCGTACCACGAAGCTTTTTCCAAATATATTTAATTGCTCCTTTTGATTTACCTTTGATTAAGCATAAATTACCGCTCTCATCCAAGGTAATACCTTGATGCAGGACACCCTCAGTAGGCAATGAACCCAAATAAAGGTAATTTTCGGCATCAAGCGCATAGTCACCTTTTAAACACTTATAAAACAAGGTGCTGGTTTTGGTTATTGTCTCAGGAAAGGGCGAGAACCGTAGTGAGTGGGTATCGTTCCGCCCCACGGAAAATGATGAAAGATCCGCATTAGGCTTAGTTCTGCCCGCGCTGGTATGTATCGCACTCTGATAAGATATACGTTTTGACAATGACACAGGAGAATTATAAATTTTATTTACGCCATGAATCATCGATGAGCCACCAGCCTCATGTTTGTTATCTAAATACTCTGCCCTCCTGACAATGCTATCCTCAAAACGTAGATACGTTTTGTCGTTTAACTTCATACCCCTCCCGTTTATAAAATAAATTATTGGCTGAATCTATTATTCTCGCAAGGCAATACGATATTTCCAGGCAAAAACAACACCAGGAAATTATCGAGGTTTTGTATTTATAGCGCCATTAAAATAATATGATCTAGTTCTCAGTCTTGCATCGAAAAGTCGCAACGGAGGCATTGGAGGATTGACTTAGGCTAACGCACAAAAAAGTAATACTGAACCGATTCGGTTTTTCTAACAACAATTTCCCATCAGATCAACAAGATATTTAATTTCCGCTAACGTCCGTTAGCGGTACACGCAGCCCCAATCTCGCAAGCAATTAAATCGTTGGCTTACGGGCTACGATAAATAATCGCGGGAATGCTAGTAATACTGAACCGTTAGCACGGGGGGGGTAAGCCTCGGCGATGGCCTGCTGATAATACTCGATGAATTCTGCTTTTTGCAGATCGTTTAATTTTTCGATAAAAGGGCGCAGTCCGGTTGCGCTAACCCAGTCGACAATCGCGGCGCTGGAGGGCATAACGTGAAAATAGGTAGTCCGCCAGATGTCTACGGTCCTTGCGCCGGGGGCGAGCAGATCGTAATACTGCGTTGCGCTGAGTATCTTCACCCTGCTTTGTGCCGCGTTGCCTATGCGGTTGCGCCAGGCCGGCATCTGAGCGAGTCGTCGCATCTCACTGTGCGTGGGTTCGTCACGGTTGTCCGGCATTTGCACCGCCAGATAACCGCCCGGCGCCAACAGAGATAACAGGCGCGGGAATAGCGCCGTATGATTATCGACCCACTGCAGCGAAGCATTGGCATAAATGATATCTGGCGGCGTCATCGGTTGCCAGCGTGCTATGTCCTGTTGGTCAAAGTCACATTGGGGCAATCGTGCACGGGCGCTCGTCAACATCGCGGCGGAACTATCGATACCGGTGACCCGCGCGGAGGGGAACCGTTCAGATATGGCTTGGGTGGAATTTCCGGGTCCGCATCCCAAATCGCTTATCCGCGCCGGTGTCACTAGCTCAATCCGCGATAAAAGTTCCAGCGCCGGACGCGTTCTTTCCGCTTCGAATTGACGATAAAGCTCGGGGTTCCAATCTTGCATGGTGTATTTTCCTTACCGAAATAAAAGTCGTTTAGCGCGGACGTCGAGCGAAGCGCTCCCAATTATCCACGCGGGCCGATTCCACCTTCTTTAATGCCACATAACATGCGCCGATACCCCCGTGATAAGGTTGAGCACGACAAAAAGCCTGCACTTGGGGAAATTGAGCCAACCAGCGCGCCACGAAGCTGCGGATAATATTGGCGTGGCTGTGGTCATTGCGACCCTTGCCATGAATAATCAGCACGGTACGAACCGGAGTGCGCTGTAGTTGCAACATAAACTCAAATAGATTTCGTCGGCATGTCTCCACCTGCGACCGGGTGAGATTTAAACGTGCGTCAAGCGGATAACGACCGCCGCGCAGCTTGTCCAGCACCCCTTGCTGAATCCCGTCCTGTTTATAGGACAATGGCGTATCGAGCGGGATGATATCGAGAAAGCCGGTGGTGAGAAAATTATTGGTCACGACCCGCTCTTCCGGCCGACGCGGGGGCCGATCTGATTTGTGCTGGAAAAAAACCACATCGGCGGAATGTTTCAGCGGCTTGACGTCATCCATGGCCTCTTTGAATAACTGATCATCATTGCAGGTCATTGTTTATCACTCACGCTTCGAGGACGGCAGAGGTGCCGCCCCCGCCCTGATGGGGATGCTCACACGTGTGTTGCGCTACTACCAGTTTGCTCTTTTATTATAAGCACGCCCCGGCGGCAACCGCCGGTTTGTATCCATCCGTTTCGAGCGTCAAGTCAAAGCGACGCGAACGCTCGGCCAATCACCCCAGCGGACGCGGCATAGGCCTGTTGTTCCACCGGGTTCAGCGTCACAGGCAACACCCGCACGATGCCGGCGGCGCCAACAAGCGCCGGTTGACCGATATACACCCCTTGCGTCTCATCCCACGCAGACACCGGAAAAACCGTATGGCCATCCGAGAACACCGCATCAACCAGACGCGCGGTGGCGGTTCCTATGCCAAAACTGGTCCAGCCTTTTCCTAACAGGATTTCCCATCCGCCACCCCGAACCTGATCCTTGAGGGCCGCCAGATCCAGGGGTTTATCGGTTTCCCATTCGGTTACCGGACGCCCGCCAATACGCACCGTGCTCCAGGCAACGAACTGAGACTCGCCATGTTCCCCCATGACATAACCACCGACGCTTTTAGGATCGACATCAAAGAACTCGCCCACGACCCGTTTCATTCGCGCCGTATCAAGCGAGGTGCCGGTACCAAACACCCGCGCCGTCGGCAAGCCGCTGGCACGTTGTATTACCATGGCGATCACATCGCAGGGATTGGTAATACTAACAATGACCCCACTAAAACCACTCTCCATGACTCGCGGCACCACCTGGGTGACCGTAGCGCTGGTCTCCAGCAATTCTTCCATACGGTCTTCACGCAGTAACGTCGTGGGGCCTACGGCGATGACCACCACGCCCGCGTGGCGCAACGCGGCATAATCATTAACCCGGATATGTACACGCGACGGCACCAGCGACGCCATATCACGCAGCTCCAACCCCTGGCTGCGCGCCTTGGCCTCGTTTACGTCGATAAGCACGATTTCATCGCATAACCCCTGGGTGACCAGCGAAAATGCCGTATCGGCGCCTACATGACCCGCACCGATAATTCCCACGATCCGTTTCATACCACTGTCTCCTGATTTTAAAGGCATTTAGCCGAGATAATTTTTACCTTACTCCTTTTGAAAAGCAAAACCCACCCGCAATATTCACGTTCCGGCGGCCCTCATTTTAGCTAAATGTGCACCCATGACGTTGGATACTTTATCAACGACACCAATTGATGTTAAAATTGACCCAAATCAAGTAATGCATGAGCGGCGACATATGATCATCCAG
>JAATGH010000347.1 GCA_015654745.1 Enterobacterales bacterium | reverse complement strand
CGTCTGACAGCCAATTCATCCAGTAACCTTATTGCTGACACTATGGTGATAGAAGCCATAACAGAAGTGATCGACGCCAAGCTGCGCTATCCCGAAACGGCATTGCTGTTTATCCAGTTCGACGCGAGCCAATTTCAAAATATCCCGCCGGTGTCGTGTGAACCTAAAGGGCGGGTAATTCGCGTCCCGACAACCTATGATCCTGTTGCTCGCACTTACAGCGGAACCTGGGACGGCACTTTTAAATGGGCCTGGTCAAATAATCCTGCCTGGGTGGCTTATGACATACTGATGGCTGAACGTTTTGCCCTGGGCGAACGGATCACCGCTGCCAATCTCTATTACACGAAATGGGACCTGTATACGATTGCTCAATATTGCGATCAGTTGGTACCCGATGGCCGGGGCGGTGGGGCGACGGAACCGCGCTTTCTCTGCGACGTTTATATCCAATCTCAGGAAGAAGCCTGGACCGTCCTCAATGACCTTGTGGCTGTTTTTCGCGGCATGATGTTCTGGGCCAACAATCAAATGAACGTGTTGGCGGATATGCCGCGGGATATGGATTACGCAATTACCCGGGCGAATGTAAAAGACGGCAAATTCACTTACGCCAGCGCCAGCGAGAAAACCCACTACAGTACAGCGATGGTGTCCTGGTCGGATCCGGATAATGGTTATCAGGACGCGGTGCAGCCGGTGTCTGAAAATGCCCTGGTAAGACGCTATGGGATAAAGCAGGCCGATATAACAGCAATCGGGTGTATACGCCAGACGGAGGCAATCAGGCGCGGGAAATGGGTACTCAACACCAACGATAAGGATCGCGTGGTGTCCTTCACCGTCGGGCTGGACGGTAAAATCCCATTACCGGGCTATATCATCGGCATTGCGGACGAAATGCTCGCCGGCCGTCCGCTCGGCGGGCGTATCAGCGCTGTTTCCGGCCGGAATATCACTCTTGACCGCGTTTCATCCGCAACTGTTGGGGAACGGCTGATTATCAATTTGCCCAGCGGCAAATCCGAAGGGCGCACTATTTCAGCGGTTTCCGGCAAGGTCGTCACCGTCACAACGGGTTATTCAGAAACTCCGGCACCGGAATGCGTCTGGGCTGTGGATGCCACCGATCTTGCCCTGCAGCTATTTCGCGTCACCGGCATTACCGCGGGTGATGATGGGGTGTCTTTCGATATAACGGCGGTAGAGTACGATCCGAACAAATTTGCGCGCATCGATACCGGTGCGCGGATAGAGGATCGACCGGTAACGGTTATACCTCCGGGCGTCCAGCCGCCGCCGGCAAATGTGGTGATCAGCAGCTTTACCGCTATCGCCCAGGGCCTGGCGGTAACCACACTGCGGGTAACCTGGGATAAAGCGGATAGCGCTATCGCCTACGAGACAGAATGGAGAAAGGATAACGGCAACTGGATAACAGGCCCGCGCACCTCCGCGCTGGGTTTTGAGGTGACCGGGATATATGCCGGCCGCTACCAGGCGCGAGTGAGAGCTATAAACGCTTCCGAGATTTCCAGCGTATGGGCCAATGCCCTTGAAACACAGTTGAACGGCAAAGAGGGTAATCCGCCGGCGCTGGCCAGCTTTACCGCCACTGGCCAGGTCTTTGGTATTGCTCTGTCCTGGCAATTCCCGGCCGACGCCGAGGATACGCAGAAAACGGAGATTTGGATCAACACACAGGGAACGGATGAGGGTTCCTCTCTCCTGGGGGATTACGCCTACCCGCAAAACTCCCATACGATGACGGGCCTGGCCGCCGGCAAATCCTTCTGGTTTAAAGCCCGGCTGGTGGACAAAACAGGTAACCAGGGACCATGGACAAACTGGATTAATGGCGCATCCAGTAGCGATGCTTCTGAAATTTTGGACTACCTGAAGGGGCAGATCACTGATACGCAATTGGGCCAGGATTTATTGGCGCCAATCGAGGATGCCCGAGAGTTAAAAAACATGTGGTCGGTAAAGGTCGGCGCCACTCAGGACGGCAAGCAATACCTGGCCGGGATCGGGGTCGGGGTGGAAAATACCCCGGCAGGCATGCAAAGCCAGGTGTTAATTTTGGCCGACCGTTTCGCCGTGCTGAATCAGACCAATGGCGTGACCTCGGTACCCTTTGCCATTGATGGCGGCCAGGTGTTTATGAATATCGCCTTTATCAAAGACGGTACCATCACCAACGCCAAGATCGGCGATTACATCCAGTCAAACAACTGGGTAGCGGGTCAATCTGGTTGGCATATCGGCAAGGATGGCAGTTCAGAATTCAATAACGTTACGGTGCGGGGAACAGTTTACGCCACGGATGGTTTATTCAAAGGACGCATTGAGGCAACGGACGGGTATTTTAACGGTACCGTCTATGCCAACCATCTTGAAGGTGACCTTGCTGTAATGACGTCCATGGATATAAACGTCAGTACACCGTCCGGCTCGTCAAGCCATGAGGGCAATTACACCAAAACATTAAATTCCGATAATTATATCGACAGAACGCTGTCGGTTATTTTCCCCTTAAATGCCTGGGCATCAACCAGCCCGCAGGGAGGAGACGGAAACGCCTATATCGAATTAAAGGCAGAGATATTTGTTGACGGTGTTTCTGTCATCACGTTCAAAACCAATGCGAATGCGCTGGGTGGTGGCAATACCGATTACAATGGTACCTCAGGAGCCTGGACGGTGGATGTGCCGCAAGGGCAGGCTAAGACGATGAGTCTCAAGGTGACCAAAACTACCGGCGGGGGTGGTACGCATGAAGCCTATGCCGGGCCGGCGGTATTTATTGCATGCCGTAAACGAAATAACAGTTGGTCCTGATTTCATTAATGACAAAGAGAAATCCGCTTCGGCGGATTTTTTATTGGGAGAAATAAATGGCAGTAACTATCAGTGGCAAACTCATCGGCCCAAATGGTGACCCGCGCTCGGGTGTAACCATACAGCTTCGCGCGGTGAAAACTTCATCGGCAGTTGTCCAACTGGCTCCTTCAACTTCGGTCACTGGCAGCGACGGCAGTTATTCCTTATCTGTCGAAGTCGGCATGCACGAGGTTATGATAGAAGCTTTTGGCCAGCCATACGAAAAGGTAGGCACCATAGCGGTGTATGCCGACTCAACTGCTGGGACGTTAAATGATTTTCTGACAGCGCCTGGGGAGACAGAACTCACCCCCGCTATTGTCGCCACAGTTGAAGAAATGCGCGCTGCTTCTCTGGCCGCCCGCGATGAAACTCTCGCAGCCCGAGACGATGCCAAGTCTTACGCTGACAGTGCCCAAAACGCGGCATCCGGGGTAGGACTTAAACCAGATAAAGCGACTGGACTAGCACAGACAACCAACGGACAGACGTTTAGTGTGGCCGGAGAGCCGGGATCAGGTGTTGCTGTTTATGTTTACCGTAATGACTCGGGAACCGGGACACTCGTATATACATTATCGAGTAAAGACGCTGTGGATGCGGTGCAGGCGACTGCAACAGCTGTTGATACAAGGACGCAAGGCTTAAAAACCTCAAGGCGTAATATTTATTTTGATGAGTATGTTGATGCCGTTGGCCGGTTCTATGGCTGGGTGACCAATAAGGGGATATGGAACTTTCCCGCCGGGGTTAATGCTGGAACTATTACAGCAACATTACTCAACATTGCAAATATAGCGCTTTCAAAATTGTCAGTCGGTAGTGGTGCGATACTCAATAATACTTCTTCTTCAGCTTATATTCATTCTTTTGAGGATGGTAATAATAGAGTGTTGGGTGGTTTTAAGAATGATGGGGTTGGAACTCCCGAGTTTCTAGGCGAGCCGTTTTCGCATCAAAAGGGCGCTCTACCTAACGATGTGTTTTATATTGGTGACTCTATCACCGCATTCACGGAATCCACAACCGGCAACTATAACAATACTAACCGAGATCTATCGCCTTTGGTTTGCGCACAAGGTTGGCCTATTTATGCCGAATTAATTTCAAAAGGTCGAGTTAAATACGCTGGCGTTTCTGCAACGGGTGGCTTTACTGCATTAGAGGTTCTTAATACACATGTGCCGGTAGCCATCAAGGCAAAACCGTCAGCATGTGTTGTTATGGTCGGCCGTAATGATATCAACGCAGCGACGCCTATAGCGACATTAATTTCGACTTTCAAGAAAATATTCTGGCAGCTAAGATCTAACGGCATCATGCCAATTCTTGCAACCATGCCAGCGCAAAACAGCAATGATGCAACTAAAAAAGTCTTGCAATACAACATCAATAACTGGTTGAAATCTTATGCTCAGGCGAAAAAATTTCCTTTAATCGATCTGCATGCAGCAACTGTAGATCCGGCCAGTGGCGAATGGCTTACGGGTTACTGGTATGACGTTTCACACCCTCGTCCTTTAGGAGCTAAAGCCATGGGCAAGGCCGTCGCCGATACGCTTTCCGCATGGCTTGCCCCTACGCTACCTCGCACCGCTGTGAATACAACAACGGCAGCGACAAGTGATAATAAGATTGATGACCCTCTATTCTATACTCACGACGGGGTTAACCCGGCAGGCTGGAATATAACGACCCAAGGAATTAGTTCGATTTCGGCAGAAGCAGCGATAAGAGGCAATGCTTGGCATCTTTCAGGTGGCGCTAAAAGAAATAAAATTATACCCGTAGTCGCTGGTGAAAAAATTGGCTTTGGTTATATGCTTAAAGCCAATGACAATTTAGAAAACGACATTTATGTGGTTTCAGGTTCGGACCCGACTGGCACATCATATCTCGCAGGTATGAAACGTTGGGGAGGGATTACCGATGGGTGGGGTTACTTTTATAAGGAATTCATAGTTCCGGACGGAGTGACAAACGTCACAGTAGTCATCTCTGCTGGTGGCTCTATTGATATAGCTCAAGCGGGCATGTTTGGGATATTGGAGGTTTAAATGCGATTTGTATCTGATAAAATAATGGATAATCCTGATCTTCCATTTGCCGACCCGCTTATGGTATTCATAAATGAAAACATGTTAGCTGGTTATGCAATGCTTGATAACATCGATTTCAGCGGTAATGGCAATGATTTTACCTGGAATGGCGGGTTTGATAGCGCTGGCGCAGTTCTGGCAAATGATGCGGATCATGTCATAAGCACGCCAGTGCTAGAAACCGACGAAATGACAATTATTTGGTGCGGAAATCTGGCTGCAATATCCGGTGAATTATGTTCATTAATTTCAAGCTTTGATAGTCCAGCAAATGCAAATG
>JAATGH010000183.1 GCA_015654745.1 Enterobacterales bacterium | reverse complement strand
CCGTTACGGGAGTAATGCACCGCGCCACTGTCATCCACCAACCGGAAAAAACCGCTGTTGGAAATGGCGACATTCAGGCCATTGCCATTACTGTTAACCGTACCGTCGCTGTAATCCTGCGTTACCGCGGCCACTTTAACGCCTAGGCCCACTTGGGAGCTGGCGAACACGTCGGCAAAGGATACCGATCCCGCTTTAAAACCGCTGGTTTCGGAGTTGGCGATATTATTACCGATAACGTCCAGATTGGTGGACGCGGCATTCATCCCGCTGACCGCTTGTGAAAAACCCATTTGATTCTCCTGTGGTAAGGGTGGCAAACCCGCCGCGCGGGCGTCGTTAACCGTTAAATAATCTGCCGCACCTGATCGAGGGTGACATTGCCCGACAAACCAAGATTAAGCTGTGAAGCGCCGGTGGTGGTGGTGTTGACGCCATACACCTCGGCATACTTAAGCGGCGTGGCGGTCACGGCGCTGCCGGAGGACGACGTGGCGGCAACGGTAAAGGTGTAGGAACCGGCGGCCATCGCCGTGCCCGCGCTATCGGTGCCATCCCAACTGTAGGTATGCACGCCGGCGGTTTGCGCGCCCAGATCGTCCGTGCGCACCACGGTGCCGTTGGCATCGGTGATGGTGACGGTGGTGGCGTCGCTGGCGCTGTCCAGAGAGAGTCCGAAGGGAGTAGCGGTACTGTCGCTACCGACCAAAATGCTGTTGCCGTCAATCATCACGCCATGGCCTACCAAGGTAGAGGCTTGCAACGACTGGCTGGTGGTGATCTGCCCGGAAATCGAACCCAGGGTGGTATTGAGATTTTCAATGCCGCTTAAGGTGCTGATCTGCGCCAATTGGGTGGTCAACTGTGAGTTGTCCATCGGGTTGGTGGGATCTTGGTTTTTCAGCTGAGCTACCAGTAGCGTCAGGAATTGACTTTGCAAATCGACGCTGGTACTGCCGGCGGCGGTAGCGGCGGCAACTGTGGTGTTGTCGACTGGATCATTTAAACTAACGGAAACGCCCATCGTATCCTCCGGTTATTGGCCAAGCGTCAGGGTTTTTTGCATCAGGGTCTTCGCGGTATTAAGCACATCAATATTGGCCTGGTAACTACGAGAGGCCGACATGCTGTTCACCATCTCTTCAACCACGTTAACGTTCGGCATGCGCACGTAGCCCTGCGGGTCCGCCAGCGGATTGCCAGGCTGGTAAATCAGTTTTTCCGGCAACGGCGACTCCACCACGCTGCTGACCTGTACCCCGCCTATCTCCTGCCCCGCGGGGGCCGCTACCTGGAACACCACTTCTTTGGCGCGGTAGGGCTGTCCATCCGGGCCGGTGACGCTGTCGGCATTCGCCAGATTGCTGGCGGCAACATTCATACGCTGCGATTGGGCGGTGAGCGCCGAACCGGAAATAGCAAAAATCGAGGTCATACCCACGGGCCATTACTCCTGTAAAACCGACATCATGTTTTTGATCTGCCCGCCCAGTACCGTCAGGTTGGTTTGATACTGCAGGCTGTTATCAGCGAACTGAGTCCTTTCCCGATCCATATCGACGGTGTTACCGTCCAACGCAGGCTGGTCAGGTACCCGATACAGCAGTTCCATCGAGGGGACAGAGGTCCCGGCGGCGGCAATATGGCGCGCGGAGGTGGTGGTCAACGACAGCGACGTCTCGCTGGAGCGACCCTGGGTCAACGCCTTGTTGAGCTCGCTGGCGAAATCGATATCCCGCGCCTGGTACCCCGGGGTATCGGCATTGGCAATATTCGCGGCAAGAATTTCCTGGCGCTGCGCGCGCAGGTTCAGGGCTTCCTGCTGAAATTGCAGGGCAGCGTCAAGTTTATCCAGCATCATGGGTTCCCAAGGTAGTGAGGAAAATTTGCGGCATTGATGACATGGACGCCAGCTTAGACTTATCACCCGCTGGGCTATCGTTGGAATAAGCATTAATTAGGGCGTTAATTTAACCATTGGAAACAAAAGCGCGTGGGTACACTGTGATTGCCGGATCGGGCATGAGGGTTGGCCTGGCAATAATAGGCACAACATAGAGGGAAACAGGCGTGAAAATTTCTACTAAAGCGGGCGCTGTCGTCGGCCAGGCGTACCTTTGGTTTACCCGGCTGGGTAATCGGGCACGCATCCGGCTCTGCTCGGCGCTGACCCGCCGACTTGGCCACCCCGCGCTGGCTGGCGGTTTGCTGGTGCTTAGCACCGCCGCCGCCGCCGATCCGCTCACCCAACAACTGACCGACTTTATGCAGCAGCAATACCCAACCGCCCCACAGTCGCTGCTGGTGGTCATCAAAACCCCGGCTGAACGTCTGCTGCATTGTGATCAGCCGCAGTTTTCCCTGCCCTCGCGCAACCGAATATGGGGCAATATGAGCATTGCCATAGTGTGCGATAGCCAAAAACGCTTTATCCAAGCCGACGTGCAGGTCACCGATCGTTATTTGGTGGCGGCGCGGCCAATCGGCGCACATCAGACGCTGTCCGAACAAGACATCGCCTGGCGCACCGGCAGGCTGGATATGTTGACCACCGCCCCGCTCAACGATATGGCCCTGGCTCTGGGCAGCGTAAGTGAACGTGCGCTGGGCAGCGGACAGGCGTTAACCGCCGCCATGCTGCGCCGGGCCTGGCGTATCGAAACCGGCCAGACGGTGCGGGTAACGGCTCAAGGTGAAGGTTTTGCCGTGCAAAGCACCGGCAAGGCGATGAATAACGCGGCGCTAAACGATCCGGTCAGGGTACGACTCGACTCCGGTCAAATCGTCAACGGTCAGTTGATGGAAAATGGTGACGTGCGCGTGATATTTTAAATTAAAGCTTTTGGGAAACGAGCCGATAACATAGGTTAACCTAAGGGTGTGTTCGATCATAAATTTAAGCGAGGCTGTATGAGTATTGATAGTACCCGTCCGATTCGGCCATTGTCGCCCATCCAAGGGGCAGACGCCGGTACCGTTCAGCCGCAAAAAAGCAAAACCACCGCCAGCGCCGAAGCTACCGGTCAGCAGACGCAGGTCAATCTCAGCGATGCGCAGGCGCGTTTGCGCCAGCCGAACGATCAGGATATCGATAGTGGTAAGGTTGACAGTTTGAAAGACGCCATTCGACGTGGCGATTTGAAAATCAATACCGGCAAAATCGCCGATGCGGTGATTGCCAATGCGCAATCGATGGTAGATGAGTAGATACGGCCATGAACGAACTGGAAACCACTTTTGCAAAAATGATGGATGTCCTGCAGCAGCTGGAAATTTCCCTTCTCCAGGAGCAGGACCTGCTGAGCGCCGGTGAAGTTAACGCTGCGCTATTGCATCGGGTAACGGAAAATAAAAACGAGCAGCTCGCTACTCTGCAGTACCTGGATCGTCAACGCGAATCGCTGGAAAAAGACACCGGCACGAGCCGCCCGCCCTATGATGATAATCCGGCGCTGAACGAGCAGTGGTTAACCATCATGGATATTACCGAGCAGCTCAAACAGAACAATTACCGCAACGGCCTGCTGCTGGCGCAACATCTGGTGCTAAACCAGCAAATGTTGACCATGCTCGAACAACACCAGACCCGGCGTCTGCTTTATGGTCCTGACGGCCAAGCCTGTACCGGCCAAGTCCTGGGTCGTAAAATCAGCGTGTAGCGCCTTCAGACGCCCCAGGTGGTAAACCGGCTTTTGCCGGTGTTTTGCGTATCCGTGCTCGCTACTTTACGTGATAGTTAATCAATATTTGATAGCGGATAAGTAAAATCGGTGGGTAGAGTGCGCCACTGCCGTTCACCTTAACCTGCAACGTCAACGGATTATCGGCCGGCGCTCCCGCCAGCGCATCGCTTCTGCCGGACAGCCCATCCACTATTATGCACTTACCCGATAAACAGATAGCCATCATCGCCCCCGCCGGCAATGGCCGTTGAGCTTCGATACGCCAAACAATGGATGTGACCCGCGCCCCGGACGTCAGTGGACTCAGCGGTCGCATCGGCGCGCTGCTTTTCACGCTGCCGCGCTGTCCAACGCTTAACATCACCCCTTTGGCTTCCCAACCGCCATCCGCCCGCGGCGGCGGACTATCCCCGTTCGACGCAGCGGGACGCGCCGAGGCGGCCACCCCAGCGCGCGTGCCAGCGGAACCCATGACGTTAAGCGACGGAGGTAATACCCGTATCCTGCCGGCGGGATTCGCCGCGTCGGACGCTATCCCGGCGCCCGCAACCAGTGATGCCGCGGCCACGCGACTTATGGGTGCGATGGCGGCCAACGCCAGGGTTGATAAGACCATCGCGATCAGCGCCCGTTTTGCGAACAGGTGGCTTATCGGCGCCGCGGTGTGCGGCTTCCTGCGTCCCGGTAAGTGAGCGGACTGGGGCAACATTGACAGCGATCGCCTCCCCGACGCCCGGCGCCCATCCTGGCGATCCTCCACTCCGATCAATTGGGACCCCCCAATACCGCCGTCATTCGTATTTGCCGCTGATCGCTGACCTCCAGGTTAGAGAGTACGGTCAGCTGCGGTAGGCTGCGGCGCAGGAATCTAGCCAGCAGCGGGCGTAGAGCATGATTGACCAGCAATACCGGCGGCGCATTTTGGCTTTCCTGCTGTTTAAGCACCTCTTTCGCCTGCGCCAGCACCCGATCCGCCATGCCGGGTTCCAGCCCGCCGCCGCTTTGCAGCGCTTGCAATAACACGCGCTCCAACGCCAGATCCAAGCCAATGGCCTGAATTTCCCCCTCGCCGGGGAACCAGCGTTGGGTGATCGCCCCTCCCAACGCAATTCTCACTACCACCGTCAGTTCCGCGGGATCTTTTTGTATCGGCGCATGCTCCGCCAATGTTTCGATAATGGTGCGCATATCGCGAATGGGTACATTTTCCGCCAGCAGGCTTTGCAGGACCTTGTGGAAAATCGTTAACGTCAGGGCGGTGGGAATAAAGTCTTCGGTAAGTTTGGGCATCTCTTGCGTAACGCGATCGAGTAACTGCTGCGTTTCCTGGCGCCCCAGCAGCTCGCTGGCGTGAATGCTGATCAGATGATTGAGATGCGTGGCCACGACGGTACTGGCCTCAACAACGGTATACCCCTGGATTTGCGCCTGTTCTTTCAGCGCACTATCAATCCAGACCGCGGGCAGTCCAAACGCCGGATCATGCGTTATCTCCCCCACCAACTCCCCGGCCGCGTTGCCCGGATTAATCGCCATCCAACGGCCGGGAAACGCCTCTCCCCGACCCATCTCGACGCCCTTAAGCAGGATGCGGTAGCTGGCGGGCTGGAGTTCCAGATTATCGCGGATATGCACCACCGGCGGTAAAAAGCCGGTTTCTTGGGCGAATTTTTTTCGAATACTTCTAATCCGCCCCAGCAGTTCGCCGTTTTGCTGAAAATCGACCATCGGAATGAGCCGGTAGCCCACTTCCATGCCAAGAGGATCTTCAAGCTGTACGTCACTCCAGCTGGCTTCCTTATTTTGCGCGCTGTCTGTTTTCACCTGAACGGTGTTCTCCACCGGCGCCTTGTCAACCTTGCCGCGCAGCCACCAGGCCAAGCCCAACAGCATGGCGGTAAACAGTAAAAACACCATATTGGGCATGCCCGGCACCAGGCCCAGCAACCCCAGCACCCCGGCACTGAGCAGCATAACCCGTGGGTTATTGAACAACTGGCCCACCATTTGCTGGCCAACATCCTGGTTGGTGCCCACCCGGGTGACGATAACGCCGGCGGCAGTGGAGATAACCAGCGCCGGAATTTGCGCCACCAGGCCGTCGCCAATGGTCAGCAGCGTATAGCTCTCAGCGGCGCTGCCCAACGCCATACCATGTTGGATCATCCCCACCAGCAGACCGCCGATGACGTTGATCACCATGATCATCAGCCCGGCGACGGCATCGCCGCGCACGAACTTGCTGGCCCCGTCCATCGAACCATAAAAGTCCGCTTCCTGGGTCACCTCGCTGCGCCGCAGCTTAGCTTCATCTTCGCCAATTAACCCGGCGTTAAGATCGGCGTCGATGGCCATCTGTTTGCCGGGCATACCATCGAGGACAAACCTTGCCCCCACTTCGGCTATGCGCCCGGCCCCCTTGGTGATAACCATAAAGTTGATCACCACCAGGATAATAAACACCACAATACCAATCGCAAAATTGCCGCCCACTAAAAAATGGCCGAAGGCTTCGATCACCTTGCCCGCCGCCGCCGTACCGGTATGGCCGTGCAACAAGATAATACGTGTCGATGCAATATTCAGTGACAACCGCAATAGGGTGGAAAACAGCAAAATGGTGGGAAACGCCGCGAATTCCAGCGTCTTGCGGGTAAACATCGCCACCAGCAGCACCATAATCGACAAGGCAATATTAAAGGTAAACAGCAGATCCAGAAGAAACGGTGGCAACGGCAATACCATCATCGACAGGATCATCAAGATCAATACCGGACCGGCCAAAATCTGCCATTGGATGGTATTAAAATTGGTGGGCAAACGTAATAACGCTACCAGCTTGGCCATATCACTCTTTCTCTTGGGCAAAATCCAGTGCCGCCGGCACCGGTAAATGTTCAGGTTTTTTCGGGATCAAACCGCCCTGCTGCCGCCAGCGTTTAAGCTGATAGACCCAGGCCAGTACCTCAGCCACGGCGGAATAAAGCGTGGCGGGGATCGCCTGCCCGATTTCGCTATGCCGGTACAATGCCCTGGCCAGCGGCGGAGCTTCCAGTTGGGGAATCCGGTGGCTATCGCCAATCTCGCGAATACGCAACGCAATATCACCCGCGCCCTTGGCGACCACCTTCGGGGCGCTCATTTTGCCGTCCTCATAACGCAGCGCCACCGCATAATGCGTCGGGTTGGTGATGATGACGTCGGCGCTCGGGACATCGCGCATCATTCGACGGCGCGACATCGCGCGCTGCCGCTGGCGGATGTGACTTTTCACCCGCGGATCCCCTTCCTGATCCTTAAACTCGTCGCGAATTTCCTGGCGGGTCATTCGCAGTTTTTTTACATGGCTCCAGAGTTGCCAGAACACATCAAACACGACCATGGGGGTGAGCGAGGCAATATTGAGCAGTGCACAGGTGGCAATAAGCTTTAATGCATCGCGCAAGGCGGCTATAGGTGATTCCAACACCAAATGCATCATGGCCGGCCAG
Organism: Enterobacterales bacterium; assembly: GCA_015654745.1. GTDB lineage: Bacteria > Pseudomonadota > Gammaproteobacteria > Enterobacterales > Enterobacteriaceae > Acerihabitans. Next base: position 5,347 of record JAATGH010000183.1, on the reverse strand, counting down.
TTATGCCAGAGGAACCAGCCGGTCACCCATCCCATCAGCAACGCCTTGAGGATAGCTTTGAACAGTTCGGAGAGTGCCTGGCCGGAAAATACCCGCTTAAGCCCGGGTAAGGGATTGACCTTGCCTAAGTCAAACTTGATTGAAGCCGGATTGAACATGATGCCGCCCAGCAGCATCGGCGCGGCCAGTGCGGTGAGCACCAGACCGGCAAACACCGGCAGCAGCGCCCATACCGTCTGCTTAAGCAGCCCCTGGACTTGAAATAAAATTTGCCGATCGTTACTGACGACGCCGTGATCGAAACGCATCCCCTGGGCAATCATCGCCGCCAGTTGACGAGCCAAGGGTTCACCGCCCATCCAGAGGATGGCCAGACCCACCAGCAGCATCAGGACCGAGGTCAATTCGCGGGAACGGGGAATCTGCCCCTCTTCGCGAGCTTTATCCAACTTATGGGCGGTAGGGGCCTCGCTTTTCTCTAGATCGCTGTCTTCAGCCATCAATCGCCCCGATCGCTTTACGCCATGACTTTAATAACGATAGCATGACAAAAAGCGGTCCAGCCGATGGCGGGAACAACGGGCTAAAGCGGTGGGTATTTAACGAATAGCCGTTGCCCGGACGATCGGTGGACCGCCGGGCCGAGGAGGGAGGCGTTAAAAACCGAGACTATCGAGCAAATCGTCAACCTGGCCCTGGTTGGCGACGACGCCTTCAGCGGTATGATCCATTTGTGGTCCGTTAAGCAAACCGTCATTAGCCCGTTTTGCCTGGCCGGGTTCCGGCATATTTTCCAGCAACACCATCAACAACTGCTTTTCAATTTCCTGGATCACATCCATCATGCGCTTGATGACCTGGCCGGTGAGGTCCTGGAAATCCTGCGCCATCATGATTTCCATCAACTGCGCGTGGGTGAATGCCGCATGCTCAGGAACCTCGCCAAGGAACTGGCGGGTATCGGTCACCAATTCACGGGCATCGCCCAGCTCAATAGGCTGTTCGAACCAGCTGTCCCAGCGCGCGGTCAGGGCTTTGGCACCCGACGCCATCAAAGTTTGTCGAGGTTGCGCCGCGTCAACACAGTTGAGCGCCCGTTCCGCCGCCTGGGCGGTCATTTGCACTACATAATCCAACCGATCGCGCGCGTCGGGTATGGCTTCAGCCGCCTGGGCAATAGCCTGATCCAGACCTAATTCTTTCAGGCTGTCGCGCAACATCCTGGTCAACTGGCCGATGCGGGAAATAATATCCGTAGCGGCGATGGTCTTCGGCATGGTAGGTGTGTTATTCATATCCCCTCCTGATTACATCCCCAGCTTTTCGAATATTTTATTGAGTTTTTCTTCCAATGTGGCGGCGGTAAACGGCTTCACCACATAGCCACTGGCTCACGCCTGAGCGGCGGCAATAATATTCTCTTTTTTAGCTTCCGCCGTGACCATTAATACTGGCAGCGCCGCCAGCGCCGAATCGGCACGAATGTTCTGTAACAAGGCCAACCCATCCATATTCGGCATATTCCAGTCGGAAATGACAAAGTCAATGGGACCGGCACGCAGCTTATTTAAAGCATCCGCGCCATCCTCAGCTTCGTCGACATTGTTAAAGCCCAGTTCTTTCAGTAGGTTACGGACAATTCTTCGCATTGTTGAAAAATCGTCAACCACCAGAAATCTGAGTTCTTTATCCGCCATACCTACTCCTGTTATGAATAATTACCCAATGAGGGTTGCTAAATACGTAACGCCTGTCCCGCGCTGATTTGGGTCATCATACGCTGGCTGATCTGATGTAAGGGTACGATTTCGTTACTGCCGCCCATGGCAATAGCTTCCCTAGGCATACCGAAAACCACGCAACTGGCTTCGTCCTGTGCGATGGTATAGGCCCCGGCGTTGCGCATCGCCAGCATGCCGACCGCACCGTCGTTCCCCATTCCGGTGAGGATCACACCCACCGCGTTGCGCCCGGCATATTGCGCCACCGAGTGAAACAATACGTCCACCGATGGCCGATGACGATTCACCGGATCCCCATCATGCAGCCGAATCTGGTAATTGGCGCCGCTGCGGGTGAGCTCCATATGTCGTGCGCCGGGGGCAATATAGGCATGCCCCGGCAGTATACGTTCGCCGTCCTCGGCTTCTTTTACCGTGATCTGACATAATTTATTCAGCCGTTCGGCAAAAGAACGGGTGAATCCCGGCGGCATATGCTGGGTGATCAACAACGCCGGGCTGGTGGGCGGCAAGGGTTCCAGTACATGGCGAATCGCCTCGGTTCCTCCGGTTGACGCACCGATGGCGATCAGCTTTTCGCTGCTTAATAGCGGAACCCTGATAGTCGGCACCACGCCCGGGTTAGCATGCCGTTGAGGTAGCCTGGCGCGCGCTGCCGTACGGATTTTCTCGGCAATGGATTCACTATAGGCCAACATACCGTCACGCAGGCCGGTTTGCGGCTTGGTGACAAAATCTATCGCACCCAGCTCCAATGCGCGCAAGGTGATTTCCGATCCCTTGCCGGTAAGGGACGACACCATCACCACCGGCATTGGACGCAACCGCATCAATTTTTCCAAAAAATCCAGCCCATCCATGCGCGGCATTTCCACATCCAGCGTAAGCACTTGCGGATTTAATTTTTTAATCAAATCGCGGGCAACCAAAGGATCGGGTGCGGTCGCCACCACTTCCATATCAGGAAAACCGTTAATGATTTCCGTCATCAGTTGTCGCATCAGTGCGGAATCATCGATACAAAGTACCCTGATTTTGCTCATTTTCTTTCCTTAGTAAGCTGGTATACCGTCTGCCCGCGCAGCTTGAATTCCTGGCTGATTTGGCTGAAGTTTTCCGAATGCCCGGCAAACATCAGGCCACCAGGTTTTAACAACGGCGCAAACCGGCGCAGGATCCGTTCCTGGGTTTCCTTGTCAAAATAGATCATGACGTTACGGCAAAAAATAGCGTCAAACGGCCCGGGCAGCGCCCACTCCCCCGCCAAGAGGTTCAAGTACTGGAAACGCACTATATTACTCACCTCCGGTCGAACCCGTGCCAATCCCTCGTGCGGACCGGTACCGCGCAAGAAAAATTTTTGGCGTTGCGCGGTGCTTAGTCCGCGCAGCTCCTCATGTCGATATACCCCGGCGCGTGCTTTATCCAGTACCTGAGTATTGATGTCGCTGGCAATAACCTGCATCTGGCTGGCGGAACCTGGCCGCGTTTCCAACAGCGTCATGGCAATGGAATAGGGCTCTTCGCCGGTGGAGGCGGCGGTGCTCCAGACGCTATAAGGTCCCGGTCGCTGGCTGACATGATGCGCCAAAATGGGAAAATGGTGCAGTTCGCGAAAAAACGCGGTCAAATTAGTGGTCAATGCATTGATGAACACCTCCCACTCGCCGCCGCTGGTGCTCGCTTCCAGCAGCGTCAGATAGGAACCGAAATCAGCAATATCCAGCGTCCGTAACCGCCTCACTAAGCGGTTATACACCATCTCGCGTTTATGGCTGGCCAGCACAATGCCGGCCCGCTGATAGATCAACTGGCAGATACGCTGAAAATGGGCATCTGATAACGGCACCTGTTGCGCCCAATTTGACCATTTTGCGGCAATTTCAACCTGATTCGACATAAGTTTTCTCATTGCCTGCGCAAGCGCCTGGCGTTAGGTTAACTGCTCAAGTTGCCGGTGATTAAGGTCAACTGCCCCGGTTTCTCTCCCTTGATCTTGCCTTTCGTGCTGTTCCAGCCGGAATACCCGAACCGCCTGCATCAGCGACTCGGCCTGAGACTCCAATGCATGCGCGGCAGCGGCGGACTGCTCGACCAATGCCGCATTTTGCTGGGTCGCGGAGTCCATTTGATTAACGGCGGTAGCGACCTGATCGATCCCCCGGCTCTGTTCATCCGACGCCGAGGCAATTTCAGCCATGATGTCGGTAACCCGCGTCACAGAACGCACAATCTCATCCATGGTATCGCCGGCGGACGCCACCAGGTCGGATCCCTGCTGTACACGCGTCGCCGATTCGTCAATCAATCCCTTAATCTCTTTTGCGGCTTGGGCACTGCGCTGCGCCAGGTTACGCACTTCGCCGGCCACCACCGCAAAACCTCGTCCCTGTTCACCTGCGCGCGCCGCTTCTACCGCCGCGTTCAGCGCCAGGATATTGGTCTGGAAAGCAATACCGTCAATCACATTGGTGATGTCGCTGATTTTGCGCGAACTGACCGCAATATCGGCCATACGCTGCACCACGTTTCCGGTTAACGTACCGCCCTTATGGGCGGTAGAGGACGCATCGCTGGCCAACTTGCTGGCCAAGCGCGCATTTTCGGCATTTTGTTTCACCGTCGAGGTCAACTGCTCCATACTGGTAGCCGTTTCCTCCAGGGATGCGGCCTGTTCCTCGGTACGCGACGACAGATTGTTGTTTCCCGAGGCGATCTCCTGGATACCGCTCAGCATGGCGTCGGTTCCCCGGCGTACCGAAGATACCGTCTGCGCAAGCTCGTCGCGCATCACTTCCAGTTGGCGAAACAGCTGGCTGATTTCATTGCGGCCCTCGGCCAGGATCGGGTTACCCAAATCCCCGCCGGCGATCGCGTTAAAATGACCGCTCATCACCGACAACGGTCGCAGCAGCATGCGCTTGAGCCAGCTGAGGGTCACTACCGACAGCAGCACCGTCAGGGCAGCCATCAGCCCCAGCATCCAACCTGAACGGCTGTACGCGGCGCGATTTTCCTCGCTAGCGGCGCCAATCACGCCGGAAAGGTGCGCCATATTGGCGTTATACTGCTGCTCAAACGCATCCTGAAAATGCTGCGTCGGCTGCGCCATAAATGCCTGAACGTTACCGTTGTCCAGCATCTCTATGGCATCGTGCAGCGCCTGGTCAAACTCCTTGTAACTGTTGTCAGTGCTGGCACGCAGCGCCCGCTCCCCGGCGTTGTCTATGGGATACGCGCTGAATTCCTTATACACCGCTTCCCCGTGTTTGAGCCTGTTTTTGGCATCTTCCATCACCGGCAAAATCTGCTCGAGCGGAACATAAGACGCAAAACGTGTCGCCGCGCGATTCAGGGAATTACGGGTTTGCAATAATTCCGACCAGCTCATGCTCAGGGAATTACGCTTTAGATTGTCCGCCTCGACTTGGTGAAAATTGATACTGCTGCGTTTGAAATTCTCAAATGACAGCCCGCTACTGATTAGCTGCATCAGACCGAAGATTACGACGATCAAGATCAGACTGGTGGAAATTCGTATACGCGATAACATCTTTAACCTCATGCTGGTGTTAACTATTTTTACCAAGCGTAATTAAAAGGTT
>JAATGH010000377.1 GCA_015654745.1 Enterobacterales bacterium | reverse complement strand
TTGAAAACTCCTGTTATACGTCGTCCGTCAAGGAATACCCAGACAGGACACATGCAGATGTTGCCGCGAGCCGCAAAATACGCCGAATGTAGGCGAGTTTTTGTTAGTTTATCGTAGTTGATAATAGGGTAAAAATCATAAACTACGATTCAACAGCCGCTAATTCTTTATTATAACAATAATTTTAACGCTAAGCTTGCATCGACCCAGCGACTTTATTGCAACAACTTTAAAAAATAGGCGACTTTTCATAGCCTCAAGGGAAAAACCTGTTTAACGTAGACGCCATCGTCAGCAATCAAGCCTCTGCCAAAAAAGGACAGCCTTATGAGATCGGGACGTTATATTGGCGTGATGTCGGGCACCAGCCTCGACGGAGTGGATGTGGTGCTTGCCGCCATTGATGAGCACACGGTAGCGCAGCAGTTCAGTTATTGTCATCCTATTCCCGCTGATATCAAGCAGCAGATTATGGGCATGTGCCAAGGACAAAAAGTGACGCTGTCACAGATTAGCCAGCTTGATTGCCGCCTTGGCATCCTGTTTGCCCAGGCAGTGCAAGAAATGCTGCACGCCGCTGCGATTGATCCACAAGAGGTGACCGCCATTGGCAATCATGGCCAGACCGTTTGGCATGAGCCGCAGGGCGAAACCCCGTGCACGCTGCAGATAGGCGATAACAACCGTATCGCCGCCATTACCGGTATCACCACCGTCGGGGATTTCCGTCGCCGTGATATGGCGTTTGGCGGACAGGGTGCGCCCCTGGTGCCGGGTTTCCATCACGCGCTGCTGGGGCATCCCGACGAGAGGCGCATGGTGCTCAACATTGGCGGTATCGCCAATCTATCGCTACTGCTGCCTGGTCAGCCGGTGCGCGGTTATGACACGGGTCCTGGCAACATGCTGATGGATGCGTGGATTTGGCGCAACCTGGGGCAGCCGTATGATAAGGATGCAGCCTGGGCCATCGGCGGTACGGTCCATCAATCCTTGTTACAGCAAATGCTCTCCGATGATTATTTTGCCCAGCCGGCGCCTAAAAGCACTGGCCGCGAATATTTCAATTTGAGTTGGCTTCAGTATCAACTCGCGCACTTTGTCCCTATCGCCGCGCAAGATGTACAGGCTACGCTCGCGGAATTAACCGCATTGAGCATTGCGGAACAGGTCATGCTGGCAGGCGGCTGCGAGCGTTTAATGGTCTGCGGCGGCGGGGCGCGCAATCCTCTGCTTATGGCCAGACTGTCGGCTTTGTTGCCCGGTATGGAGGTCGGCCCCACCGACAAGTATGGTGTTAGCGGCGATGATATGGAGGCGCTGGCCTTTGCCTGGTTGGCGTGCCGAACGCTATCGGGACTGCCGGGAAATCTGCCATCGGTGACCGGCGCCAGCAGAGAGACGCTGCTGGGCGCGATTTATCCGGTATAATCGTTTGCGGTGGCATTCGGCACGTTTCGCCGTTTGCCCGCTGATGATCACGCTTTCGGGCATAGCGATCCGGCGACTTATGCCATCCAACAGCAGGGGTTCATATGAACATACGTTTTTTCGGTTTCCTCCTATTATTCACGCTTGGCGCCTGTAGCCGATTAACGCATCAACCACCGGTACAGACGCTGCATTATCAATGCGGTACGCTGCCGCTGACGGTGCGACAGTCCACCCAGCCGCCACAGGTTTCAATGATTTTAGATGGCCGACAATTAACCCTGCCCGCGGTGGTTTCCGCCTCGGGGGCGCGCTATAGCGACGGTCATTACACCTTCTGGTCGAAGGGAAATAATGCATTTATCGAACGTGAAGGTAAAATCATTATAAACGACTGTATTATCGCTGGTTGAATGGGATTTCATTGAGATTTTTCCCCACCCGGCGCACAATAAAACGATGGTTTGACTCTGAATATCACGATGACGCAACCACTACTCGATATTGCCGGCCTCCGGCGCGAATATACTCGCGGCGGGCTTCGGCGCGCAGATTTGACGGCGGAACCCCTTGATCTGTTTGAACGCTGGCTTAAGCAGGCCTGCGAAGCGCGGCTCGCCGATCCTACGGCGATGTGCGTGGCCACGGTGGACGAGCAGGGGCAGCCATATCAACGCATGGTATTACTCAAACATTACGATGCCCGCGGCATGGTTTTTTTCACCAATCTAGGCAGCCGGAAAGCCGGCCATTTGTCGCATAATCCCAGGGTAAGTCTGCATTTTCCCTGGCACGCACTTGAACGTCAGGTCATGATGCTGGGGCGCGCTGAACCGCTATCGGCGCTTGAGGTGATAAAATATTTTCATAGCCGTCCGAAAGACAGCCAGATCGGTGCCTGGGTTTCCCGCCAGTCAAGCCGGATATCAACCCGGGGTATCCTGGAAGGCAAATTTCTTGAGTTGAAACAGAAATTTCAGCATGGCGAGGTGCCTTTGCCCAGTTTTTGGGGCGGATATCGCGTAATTATTGATACAATGGAGTTCTGGCAGGGCGGCGAGCATCGATTACATGACCGATTTATTTACCAGCGTCAGGATAAAGGGTGGACGATAGACCGCCTGGCTCCGTAATATCCTGCCATAACATATCATT
>JAATGH010000149.1 GCA_015654745.1 Enterobacterales bacterium | reverse complement strand
GGTTTCATGCAGGCGGGCGATCTCAATGCGCATTTGCAGGCGCAGCTCCGCATCCAGATTGGATAAGGGTTCATCAAACAGGAAAATGCGCGGCTTACGGATAATGGCGCGGCCAATCGCCACCCGCTGGCGCTGGCCGCCAGACAATGCGCGCGGCAAGCGATCCAGCAATTCGGTCAAATGTAATACCGCCGCGGTGGAGTTGACCTGCTGTTCGATCTCCTGCTTGCTCACTTTCGCCACTTCCAGCGGATATCGCAGATTACCCCGCACCGTCATATTGGGATAGAGGGCATAGGACTGGAAGACCATGGCAATGCCGCGATCGGTGGGCGGCGTATGGGTAATATCCCGGCCATCAACGCTCAGCGTGCCGGCGGAGATCTCCTCCAGTCCGGCAATCATGCGCAACAGGGTTGACTTCCCGCAGCCCGACGGGCCGACAAATACCACGAACTCACCGCTGTTGATCTGCAGGTCAACCCCATGGATGACATTGACGTTGTCATAGGATTTTTTTATCGCTCGAAGTTCTACTGTGGCCATTGCCGTCCCCGTTTACAGAAGTTGTCCCATGTAAATAGACTGGGCGCGAAATAAAAACTGAAAGCCGAGCCGCTGGTAAAAAGCGCATACACGTTCGTTTTTTAGGCTGACGCCCAGATGGACCCCGCGAACACCGGCGCGGCGCAAAGCATCCAGTTCGGTTTCAATCAGCCGCCGACCGTACCCGCCGCCCTGTACGCGCGGCAGAAGATTGATATGTAAATGCGCAGGGTAGCGTTCAGTTAACGCCGACGCTTTACTCACCGGCTGGCGAATAAAATCCAGCACCCCGGCATCCAGGGGAAGCTGCGCTTCGCGCCCGGCCAGTTTTTCACGCAGTTGCGGCCACCAGTCGCGCAGCATGCGCTGCTCAAACGACTCGGTATCGCGTGCGCCCAAGACATACCCCACCACGTCCCCCTGCTGCTCAAGCACAAAGGCCAAATCGGGTTCAAACCGCGCATAAGGCAACGAGAAACGGAGGCTGGGATAGATGGGATCGCTATACAGCGCCGAGGCGTCCGTCCCGGCGTTGGCGGTTTTCAGGCAGATATCCGACAGCGCGGGCCTATCCGCCTCCAGGGCCTGTCGGATCGAAAGCGTTGAAGTGGTCATGATAAGCCAGCCTCCATTATTAATAGCCCGATACGGTTTTATACACTAAGGAAAACATACTTAGTTCGCAAGATATAATAATTATAATGTATGGATGAAGTCTATAAATCGATTGACGCGTGCCGTTTAACTAAAAGAAAAAATGATGGCAGGATAACTCGTCGAAATTTAATTGTTTTTTTTAACATGCACTTAATGAAAAACATGTTAAAAATGGCGGCCAGGCCGGTAAGGTTGATAGGTTTTTTGCATGAATACCATAATAAGATTATGAAATTGCTGATAAAAAATTTCAGCATTGTTATCGGCGTTAACCTTGCTCTTTCCCGCGCCGCCAACAGGTTATTATCTAGATGTTATGCTAACAGGGCGATTTTCAGTATGCCGCCATGCGATTTTCGTGATCTGGATTGGATAATCAAAAGAACGTTGACTTTATTTTTATCATAAAGTAAGTATAAAAGCAGCGGTATTTTTTTTGTTCGGCGCCAGGTGCCAGCCGGCTGCGACGCCGCAGCAACGGCATGGCTCGTTTATCCAAGATGGAGGTCAGATCCACCATGTCCTATCAGACCCTTGTAAGCCGTCGCCCGGCGAACGGCCCCAGCAGACTTTCGCCTCATCTGATCACATCGCATCTGGTTAAATCGATGCTGGCGGTCGGCCTGTTAGGGCTCAGCGCTCTGACCGGCGCCCGGGCCGAGACGCTCACCACGTGGGATATCTGGAACTATCCCGCCCAAGATGCGCTGATGAAAAAAACCGTCGCGCAGTTTGAGCAACAAAATCCCGGGGTTAAACTCGACCGTTCGGTGCACGCCAATGCCGATACCCGTATTCCGCTAAAACTTTCGTTGACCTCGGGAGAAGGTCCCCAAGTGGCCCAGGTTAACCAGGGCGGCGGTGATATGGGCGCGTTGGTCAATGAAAAGCTGCTCTACCCGCTGGATGATTACGCCAAGGTCTATCATTGGGAACAGCGTTTTCCCGCCTCGATTCTTAAACGAAACCGCTGGTCGGATCATAACGATTTTGGCGATGGCCATCTCTATGGGGTGGCTAGCCTCGGTGAAATGGTCGGGCTGTATTACAACAAAAAAATCCTTGATCAGGCCGGGATCCCGGTGCCAAAAGACATGGACCAATTCCAGGCGGCGCTGGCCAAACTCCAGCAGCAGGGTATCGCGCCGCTGATGTTGGGTTTACTTGACAGTAACGGCGGCCCGCATTTATTGATGATGCTTTGGCAGGATCAAATCGACAGTCACGATCGGCAAAAACTAGACGATCTGGTCTACGGCAAGGGGGGGACGTTTCTTGACGCCAAGCTGTTGAAAGCCGTTACGCTGATGAAACAGTGGGCAGATAAAGGCTACTATTTCCCTGGCTACCAAGGTATCGGCAACGATGACGCCGCCACCCTATTCCAGAACGGCCAGGCGGCATTTTTTATTAGTGGCACCTGGTATATGGGGCAACTGCAGGAAAATAAGGATATACATTTTGCCGACCTGCCGCCGTTTGCCGGCGTTAAATCCCCGTTGATGGTCGGAGGAACGGATTTACCCTTCTCCATTACCTCCACGGCAAAAACCCAGGCCCAGCGTGATATTGCCGCCAAATTCATCGATTATCTGGTCTCGGACGCCATGGCGGAAGGTTGGTTGGAAGCAGGCTTTTTGCCGGCGAGCGCCGATAAAAATATTAAGCTGCCCGCGGGAAATCCGCTGTTGGCCGAAGTCTATCGCGTGTGGATGAACGTCAACGCCTATGACGGACTGGGCCACTATATCGACTGGGCTACGCCTACCATGATCGACGCGCTCAAAGAGAACGTCCAACTGCTGCTGGCGGGTAAAGAATCCCCACAGCAGCTCACCGAAAAACTCGATCAGAATTATCAACAATATATAAAAACCCTCAAGCATTAAGACCAAGTGCCGGTTACCACGGCGGAGCCGGCGCCATTTTTCCTTGGGAGCCAGAGGCGTTATCGATGTTAAATAAGTCACGTTTGCAGAATATGCTCTATATTTTGCCCTCGCTGTTTATCTACAGCGTTTTTTTATTGATGCCCCTGCTGATGACCCTTTGGGCCAGTCTGACCGAATGGGACGGCACGTCCTGGCCGGTGTTTATCGGGCTGGGTAACTATATCCGCATGTTTCTCGATCCGCCGTTCTGGATCTCGGTCGGCAATAACGCCCTGCTGCTGCTGTTTTATACGCTGTTTCCCATTATTATCGGGCTGATGCTGTGCAGTTTTTTAAGCGCCGCCCGTCCGACCGAACGTAGCGTATTGCGCATTTTGTTTTTCCTGCCCTATATCATGCCGATGGCGGTGCTCGGCGTCGTATGGCGCTGGCTTTATAATCCGGCCTTCGGTCCGATCGACCAGCTGTTTCGCGCCATAGGCTTGCCGCAGTTGGCCCGCGCCTGGCTGGGCGACTTCGTCTGGGCGTTGCCGGCGGTGGGCATGGTGGCAACCTGGTATTTCTTCGGCTTTTGCCTGGTGCTGTTTATGGCGGGTATTCAGCGGATGGACCCCTCTCTACTGGAGGCCGCCGAGCTGGAAGGCTCGTCAAATCTACAAAAGTTCACCCGCATCACGTTGCCATCGTTACTGCCGGAAATCCGTGTCGCCATGCTGATGACGGTCATCGCCGGGATTAAAGCATTCGATCTCGTTTACGTTATGACGCGCGGCGGCCCCGGCACGGCCACGTTGGTGACCAATATCTATATGTATCAGCAGGGGTTTGATTTACGCCATTTTGGTTACGCCTCGGCGGTGGCGATAGTCGGCATGGTGCTGGTATTTATTATCAATGGATTAGTTCATTTTGCCATTCGGGAGCGTCGTTGATGCGCGGAAATCCTTTGTATGCGCGGGGGCTGTTATGGTTATTCGCCCTGCTCACCATCCTACCGTTCGCACTGGCGTTGCTGACCTCGTTTAAAACCCAGTCCGAACTGTTCCAGGGGGTGTTTACCCTGCCGTCGACCCTTCGCCTGACGAATTATATTTCCGCCTGGCGCGACGGTCATTTCCAAATTTATTTCACCAACTCGGTAGTGGTGGTGTTCCCGGTGATCATCCTCAGCCTGCTGGTGGGGATACCTTCGGGTTTCGCCTTTGCCTTTTTACGGCTGCCGGGCAAGAAAGGGATCGCTTTTTTATTGGCGCTGGGCATGGTGCTACCCTCAGAGGCCTACATCATTCCGCTCTATCACGAAATTCATTGGCTGGGGCTCAATAATAATTATCTGGCGTTAATCGTGCCACAGGTGGCCATGTCGATTCCCTTTACCACGCTGATGGTGGCAAATGCGTTTAGCCAGGTACCGAAAGAACTGCTGGAAGCGGCGGTGATGGATGGCTCCAGCCGCTGGAAAATCTTATGGGGCCTGCTGGTGCCGGCGATTGCCCCTACACTTTCCACACTGGCGCTGCTACTGTTTATATGGACATGGAATGAATTTTTGGTGCCGCTGATCCTGGTAAATAAAGAGGAATTACGCACCCTGCCGATTGGCATGATGTTTTTCCAAAATAGGAATACCATCAATATACCGGTATTGATGGCGGGGGCCACTATTGCCATATTACCGCTGGTAGCGATTTTTTTGCTGTTCCAGCGCCGGTTCATAAGTGGTATTACCGAGGGCGCGGTGAAATAATGCCGTTGATCATCCCCCGCAACCTGTTAGGATTAGCCTCTTTTTGAGGAACCGTATCATGAGCAAGCAACCAGAAGACTGGCAAGACGAACAGCCCCAGACGCCGCCGGCGGATGAAGACGATGAAATCATCTGGGTAAGCAAAAGCGAAATCAAACGCGATGCCGAAGCGCTAAAGGTGCTGGGGGTCGAGTTAGTAGAACTGGGTAAGAACGCGCTGGAAAAAATCCCGCTGGATGAAGAGCTGCTGGCGGCCATCGAGCTGGCCCAACGGATCAAGAAGGAGGGTCGCCGGCGGCAAATCCAGCTGATCGGTAAAATGCTGCGCAGCCGCGACGCGGAGCCGATTCAGCAAGCGCTGGACAAGCTGAAAAACCGCCACAATCAGCAAATCACCCTGTTCCATAAGCTGGAAAATCTGCGCGATAGGCTCATTGAACATGGCGACGAAGCGGTTGAGGACGTCATGGCCATCTACCCCGAGGCGGACCGGCAACAGCTGCGTTCACTGGTGCGCAACGCACAGAAAGAGAAAGCGGCCAATAAACCCGCCAAAACTTCCCGGCAAATTTTCCAGTATCTGCGCATTGTGGCCGGCGACAAATAGACCGCGCCGCCGGAAAACCGGACTCTTTGCTCCCTGCGCCGGGCGACACCCCGGTCTAGCGCAGATTGAAACGCAGCCGCCCGTCCAGTTCTTCTTCCGCCTCGTCGAAGAGTAATATCAACGCGCCGAAGCGGCGTTTCCTGGATGCGTTGAGATGAACAAATTCAATTTCCACCGGTAGCGGCACCCGGCTGGTTACGGTGTGCCAGAGTTCATCCAGGTTGGCATCGCAAGGCTCCGCAAGCGCAAACTGACGTCCAAAATCACGATAGAAAGCAGGCAAATCGGGTATCTGATTAAAATCGAAGGATACTTTGCCCATTAAGCGCTCTCCGCTAAACTCGTTATCAATTGTCTGGGTCTAACTACTCTACCAGCATGCCATACCCCGGTTATCGGCGATACGGCAAAAAGAGTTATCATAAGCCCCCTAGGTGCAAGGTTTTCACTTCCAGATAATCATCCATGCCGAGAACCGATCCTTCCCGACCCAATCCGGATTCCTTTACCCCGCCAAAAGGCGCCACTTCGGTGGAAACCGCGCACTCGTTAATCCCGATCATACCGCTTTCCAACGCGGACGAGACGCGAAAAATTCGCTGTATGTTTTGCGTATAAAAATAGGCGGCCAAGCCGAAAGGCGTCGCGTTCGCCCGCGCAATCACCTCTTCCTCGCGCTCGAAACGCAGGCAAGCCGCCACCGGTCCGAACGTCTCCTCATGCGCCAGCGCCATATCCTCATTAGCATCGGCAATCACCGTCGGCTGAAAAAAATTACCGCCCAGTTGATGGATGCTACCGCCGGCCAGCACCCGTCCGCCTTTGGCCACCGCATCGTTAACATGGGCGGTAACCTTTTCGACGCCGTCCCGATTGATCAACGGACCGACCACCACGCCGGGCTCCATACCATTGCCGACCTTAAGTTGACTCACTTCACGGGCTAGTCGGGTCACAAAGTCGTCATAAACGCCCGACTGAATATAAAAACGATTAACGCTGACACAGACCTGTCCGGCGTTGCGGAATTTATT
>JAATGH010000340.1 GCA_015654745.1 Enterobacterales bacterium | reverse complement strand
CGTACGGGTACGCTTGTCGACCATTGAGGCTGATGAAATCAACGCCGATGCGCGTTTCCAAGCGCGGGTGGACCGCGCGGTGCGGGAAGGGCTGCGCGCCCTGGGCTATTATTCGCCGCAGATTGATTTTGAGTTGCGCCCGGCGGTGAACGGCGGCCGTCCCGTACTGGTGGCGAGGGTCAACCCGGGCCAGCCGGTGAAAATTGCCGGCGCTAACCTCACTTTGCGCGGTGACGCGCGCCGTGATCGGGATTATCTGCGTTTGGTGCAACGAAGCCGCCCGACCATCGGCAGCGTGCTTAACCACGGTGAGTACACCCAGTTTATCAATAACCTAAGCGGCTTGGCGGTGCGCAATGGCTATTTCGACGCGGCGTTCCCGCAGCGGCAATTAGGGGTTTCGCCAGCCCGCCATGAAGCCTTCTGGGACGTTATTTTCGACAGCGGTCAGCGCTATAGGTTCGGCCAGATCCGTTTTCACGGAGCACAAATCCGTGAAGAGTATTTACAGAATATTCCTTCAATTCGTCCTGGTGATGAGTATAGCGCCTCGGCGCTGGGTGAGTTAAACCGCCAATTGGCCGCCACCAATTGGTTTAACTCGGTAGTGGTGTCGCCGGATTTTAGCCATGCCAGCCAGGACAAAACCTTACCGCTGGATGCGGTGGTGACACCGCGCAGCCGCAATGTTATTGAAACCGGCGTGGGATTCGCCTCGGATATCGGACCACGAGTCAAAACGACCTGGAACCGCCCTTGGTTGAATTCCAGCGGCCACAGTCTGCAGACTAATCTGAGCCTGTCGGGGCCGGAGCAGGCATTGGATTTCAATTATAAAATTCCGCTGCAAAAAAGCCCTCTTGAACAATATTACATTTTGCAAAGCGGTTTTAAACGCGAAGATCTCAACGATACCAACTCTGATTCCACCACGCTCAACGTGGCGCGCTTTTGGGATTTGTCCAGCGGCTGGCAACGTTCGGTCAATTTACGCTGGAGTCTCGATCATTTTACCCAGGCCGCGGTCACCGACACCACCATGTTGATCTACCCTGGTTTTACCGTCAACCGCACACGACATCGGGGTGGCGCGATGCCCACCTGGGGCGACTCCCAGCGTTATTCAATTGATCTATCCAATACTCTTTGGGCGTCGGACGTCGATTTCGTCATTCTCCAGGCGCAAAACGTCTGGATCCGTACCCTGGCTGACAAGCATCGTTTCGTGGCGCGTTATAATCTGGGCTGGATTGACACCGGCAATTTTGAGCGGGTACCGCCTTCATTGCGATTTTTTGCCGGCGGCGATCGCAGTATCCGGGGCTACAGTTTCCGATCCATATCGCCCCGTGATGATAACGGCAAGCTGACCGGCGCGTCCTCATTAGCCACAGGATCACTGGAATATCAATATAATGTTACCGGAAGGTGGTGGGGAGCGACCTTTATCGATTCCGGCCAGGCGGTTAATGATTTCAGAAAAACCAATTTGAAAACCGGCGCGGGAGTCGGGGTTCGCTGGGCGTCGCCGGTGGGGCCGATCAAGCTGGATGTGGCGCGGCCCATCGGCGATAACGATAAGCACGGGCTGCAGTTTTACATAGGGTTAGGGACAGAACTATGAGGCTTGTGAACAAAATCGCGCTTAGCATTCTATTCGTTTTAGCCCTGGTGTTCGGCGCCCTGGTCTGGCTCATCGGCACCACCAGCGGTCTGCACCTGCTGCTAAACGGCGCGGCCCGCTGGGTACCGGGCCTGTCCATTGACAGCGTAACCGGCGGATGGCGTGACCTGACGCTCAAAGGTATCCACTACCGGATGCCGGGGGTCACCGTTTCCGCTGGTCAGTTTTCCCTTGCCCTCGATCCTTCATGCCTGCGCCACAGCCAGCTATGCCTGGATTCCATGGCCATACGGGATGTCGATGTGGCGGTGGACACCGCGGCGCTCGTTGCCGGGCCGGCCACACCCGAGGCCGAGCAGACCAATGGCGCCCTTAGTACCCCTTATCCGTTAATCTTGCGGCAGATGCGGCTGGATAATGTCAGGATCCAGGTTGACCATACCCTGGTCGCTTTGGCTGAGTTTCGCACCGGCATGGATTTTCGCGGCGACAATCTGACGATTATGCCCACCGAAATTAACGATTTGCTGGTGGCGTTGCCAAAGACCGTTCAGGTCCTCGCCGATCGCGCGGTGGACGCCGCCACCCCAACGGCGCCACAACCGCCGCTGGCCGAGACGCTGCGCGCCTTGTTTGCCAAACCCTTATTGCCGGATTTGCCGGAGGTGCGTCTGCCGATCAATCTTCGGATAATGGCGCTGAATGGGCAGCGTCTGCGGTTGACCGGCGATACCGATATTCTGATTGATCAATTTTTCCTGCAAGGCCAAGGCGTTGATGG
>JAATGH010000359.1 GCA_015654745.1 Enterobacterales bacterium | reverse complement strand
TTTTTTGCATTGATTAAGATCGCTAAATCTGAATTAATATGCAAATACAATGACTGAATATTCCTTGGAGGGTGTTTTGATAAAGTCAGCGCTATTGGTTCTGGAAGACGGAACCCAATTCCACGGTCGGGCCATCGGGGCGGAGGGAACGGCAGTGGGGGAAGTGGTCTTCAATACATCGATGACCGGCTATCAAGAAATACTCACCGATCCCTCCTATTCCCGCCAAATCGTCACTCTCACTTATCCCCATATCGGCAATGTCGGCACCAACGAAGCAGACGCGGAATCATCCCATATTCAGGCACAGGGCCTGGTTATTCGCGATTTACCGCTCATCGCCAGCAACTATCGCAGCACCGGTTCCTTGTCCGATTATCTCCAGCAGAATAATGTCATCGGCATCGCGGATATTGATACCCGCAAACTGACCCGGCTGCTGCGCGAGAAAGGGGCACAGAACGGCTGCATCATAGCCGGCGACGCGCCTGACGCCGATTTGGCCTTGCGCAAGGCGCGTGAATTCCCGGGACTTAAAGGCATGGACCTGGCCAAGGAAGTCACCACCGCGCAGCCCTACGGCTGGACCCAGGGCAGTTGGCGGATGGACAGCGGCCTGCCGGAGCATGCGGATGCCCAAACGCTGCCATATCATGTGGTCGCCTACGATTTCGGCATCAAACGCAATATCATGCGCATGCTGGTGGACCGCGGCTGCCGGCTGACGGTAGTGCCGGCCCAGACCCCGGCCGACCAGGTGCTGGCCATGAATCCCGATGGCATATTCCTGGCGAACGGTCCGGGCGACCCGGAACCCTGCGATTACGCCATCGCCGCCATTCGAACCTTTCTGACCACCGATACGCCGATATTCGGCATTTGCCTTGGCCACCAACTGCTGGCCCTGGCCAGTGGAGCAAAAACCGTTAAAATGAAGTTCGGCCATCACGGCGGCAACCATCCGGTAAAAGATCTCGATGCCAATCGGGTAATGATCACCGCCCAAAATCACGGGTTCGCCGTCGATGAGGCCTCGCTGCCGACTAATCTGCGGGTGACACACGTCTCACTGTTCGACGGCTCGCTGCAGGGCTTGCACCGTATCGACAAACCGGCATTCTGTTTCCAGGGACATCCCGAGGCCAGCCCGGGTCCTCATGACGCCGCGCCGCTGTTCGACCATTTTATTGAGTTGATCAAGATATATCGTTCTCAGGTAAAATAATCAGGAGCAAAACAATGCCAAAACGTACAGATATAACCAGTATCCTGATTCTGGGCGCCGGTCCGATAGTGATCGGCCAGGCCTGCGAGTTCGATTACTCTGGAGCACAGGCGTGCAAGGCTCTGCGGGAAGAAGGCTACCGGGTGGTGCTGGTTAACTCCAATCCCGCCACTATCATGACCGACCCCGATATGGCGGATGCCACCTATATCGAGCCGATTCATTGGGAAGTGGTACGCAAAATCATTGAAAAAGAGCGTCCTGACGCCATCTTGCCAACCATGGGCGGCCAAACCGCCCTTAACTGCGCCCTCGAATTAGAGCGTAAAGGCGTGCTGGCTGAATTTGGCGTGACCATGATTGGCGCTACCGCCGATGCTATCGACAAAGCGGAAGATCGGCAGCGGTTTGACAAGGCCATGAAAAAAATCGGCCTGGAGACCGCACGTTCCGGGTTCGCTCATAATATGGAGGAAGCGCTGGCGGTAGCGGCGGATGTCGGCTTTCCCTGCATTATCCGCCCCTCGTTCACCATGGGCGGCTCCGGTGGCGGTATCGCGTACAACCGCGAAGAATTCGAGGAGATCTGCGAACGCGGTCTCGATCTTTCTCCCACCACCGAACTGCTGATCGACGAATCGCTGATTGGCTGGAAAGAGTATGAAATGGAAGTGGTGCGCGATAAAAACGATAACTGCATCATCGTCTGTTCCATTGAAAACATCGACGCCATGGGCATTCATACCGGCGATTCCATCACCGTGGCCCCGGCACAGACCCTGACGGATAAAGAATATCAAATCATGCGTAACGCCTCGATGGCGGTACTGCGTGAAATCGGCGTGGAAACCGGCGGGTCCAACGTGCAATTTTCAGTTAATCCGAAAAACGGCCGGCTGATTATCATAGAAATGAATCCGCGGGTGTCGCGGTCCTCCGCCCTGGCGTCCAAGGCTACCGGTTTTCCCATTGCCAAGGTGGCCGCCAAGCT
This sequence comes from Enterobacterales bacterium, assembly GCA_015654745.1. Lineage (GTDB taxonomy): Bacteria > Pseudomonadota > Gammaproteobacteria > Enterobacterales > Enterobacteriaceae > Acerihabitans. The sequence continues at coordinate 11,300 of JAATGH010000359.1, read as the reverse complement.
GGCGGTGGGGTACACCCTTGATGAACTGATGAACGATATCACCGGTGGACGTACGCCGGCGTCGTTTGAGCCATCCATCGATTATGTCGTCACCAAGATTCCACGTTTCAACTTTGAAAAATTCGCCGGCGCCAACGATCGTCTGACGACCCAAATGAAATCGGTGGGCGAGGTGATGGCCATCGGCCGCACCCAGCAAGAGTCGCTGCAAAAGGCCCTGCGCGGGCTGGAAGTCGGCGTAAGCGGTTTCGATCCCAAAGTCAATCTGGACGATCCGGAAGCGTTGACCACCATCCGCCGTGAGCTGAAAGACGCTGGATGCGACCGAATTTGGTATGTCGCCGACGCGTTCCGCGCCGGTCTGTCGGTAAACGACGTATTCGGCCTGACCAATATCGATCCCTGGTTTTTGGTGCAAATTGAAGAACTGGTCACATTGGAAAATGTGGTGGCGGCCCGTGGCGTCGGTGCCCTGGACGCGGTTTTTCTCAAGCAGCTTAAGCGCAAAGGATTTGCCGATGCCCGCCTGGCCACGTTGGCCGGCGTGCCGGAAAGCACCGTTCGCCAACTGCGCGAGACCTATAACCTGCATCCGGTCTACAAGCGGGTGGATACCTGCGCGGCCGAGTTTGCCACCGATACCGCTTATATGTATTCCACCTATGACGAAGAGTGCGAATCCAATCCGACCCGGGATCGTGAAAAAATCATGGTGCTGGGGGGCGGCCCGAACCGTATCGGCCAGGGTATCGAATTCGATTATTGCTGTGTCCACGCTTCGCTGGCGCTACGTGAAGACGGTTACGAGACCATTATGGTCAACTGTAATCCGGAGACGGTATCCACCGATTACGATACCTCCGACCGCCTCTATTTTGAGCCGGTGACGCTGGAGGATGTGCTGGAAATCGTGCGCATCGAGCAGCCGAAGGGGGTGATCGTGCAGTATGGCGGGCAGACCCCGCTCAAGCTGGCGCGTGAGCTGGAAGCCGCGGGCGTGCCGATCATCGGTACCAGCCCGGACTCCATTGACCGCGCCGAGGATCGCGAGCGCTTCCAGCACGCGGTGGAGCGCCTGGGCCTTAAGCAGCCGGCCAACGCCACCGTGACCACCATCGACCAGGCGGTGGAGAAAGCCGCGCTGATTGGTTATCCGCTGGTGGTCCGCCCCTCCTATGTGCTGGGCGGCAGGGCCATGGAAATCGTCAATGATGATGTGGATCTGCTGCGTTATTTCCAGACGGCGGTCAGCGTCTCCAACGATGCGCCGGTGCTGCTGGACCGTTTCCTGGATGACGCGGTGGAAGTCGATGTCGATGCCATTTGCGACGGTGAACAGGTGCTTATCGGCGGTATCATGGAGCATATCGAGCAGGCGGGAGTCCATTCCGGCGATTCGGCGTGTTCGCTGCCGGCCTATACCCTGAGCCAGGAAATCCAGGACGTCATGCGCCAACAGGTGAAGCAGTTGGCCTTTGAACTGCGGGTGCGCGGTTTGGTCAACGTGCAGTTCGCGGTTAAGGCCAACGAAGTCTACCTTATCGAGGTCAATCCGCGCGCCGCGCGTACGGTGCCGTTTGTCTCCAAGGCCACCGGCGTGCCGCTGGCGAAAGTGGCGGCCCGCGTCATGGTCGGGCAGTCATTGGCCGCACAAGGGGTGACCAAAGAAGTGATCCCACCTTATTACTCGGTGAAGGAAGTGGTGCTGCCGTTTAATAAATTTCCCGGTGTCGATCCGATTCTAGGGCCGGAGATGCGTTCCACCGGTGAGGTTATGGGCGTCGGCCGCACGTTTGCCGAAGCTTTTGCCAAGGCCATGCTGGGCAGCCAGTCCACGATGAAACGATCCGGGCGGGCCTTGCTGTCGGTACGACAGGGGGATAAAGGGCGGGTAGTGGATTTGGCGGTAAAACTGCTCAAGCATGGGTTTGAACTGGACGCCACGCACGGCACCGCGGTGGTGCTGGGCGAAGCGGGAATTAACCCACGCCTGGTTAATAAGGTTCACGAAGGGCGGCCGCATATCCAGGATCGGATTAAGAACGGAGAATACAGCTATATTGTCAATACCACCGCCGGCCGGCAGGCTATCGCGGATTCAAAGCTGATTCGCCGCAGCGCGCTACAGTATAAGGTGCATTACGACACCACGATGAACGGTGGTTTCGCCACGGCCATGTCGCTGAATTCCGATCCGACCGAACGGGTCATCTCGGTGCAGGAAATGCATAAGCAATTGCAAGGTCTCTAAGTCTGCCGTTTGACCCTGGCGCCGTGCGAATAATAACGTCCGGCGCCCTGGGTTGGCGCGGTTTCGTTCCAGCTCTTTTGCAAAAGCCTGACTCGATTACGTTCCTGCGCTTTTACCGGGCGTGGCGCTGGGTTTATTACCCTAGCGCCACATTGATGCCCAAGGCGATCAGCACACCCCCCAGCAGCCTGTCCACCGCGGTTTGCACCTTGGCCAGCCCGCGCCGTACCGGCCCGCTTTGGATCAGCAGGACCAATAGCGGCCACCAACACAATGCCAGCAGCAGAATAATGCCCGCATACCACAGTTTTTCTGATAATGACGAGTCAATCTGCAAAACTTGGGTAAATACCGCCAGAAAAAACAGCGTTGCCTTGGGGTTAAGCAAATTATTCAGATAACCTTGGACAAAGGCTTTTTTCATGCTCGCCTGCCGGGGCGTAGCCTCGCTAAATCCCGGCTTCCCGCCGCCGCGAGACATGAGCGCCTGACCGCCAATCCAGATCAGGTAGGCCGCGCCGGCATACTTGAGCAGGTTAAACAGCCACGGGGTATTGGTGATCAATACCGCCAGCCCGGCGACGCAATAAGACATATGGGTGGCAACGCCGCAGATAACGCCTAAGGACGTCATCAGCGCCGCGCCGCGAGGGTACAGGGCGGCGTTTTTGATAACCAAAAAGAAATCCGGGCCTGGCGACAACATGCCAAGCGTGGCAATAGCAGCAACAAATAAAGACGTTTCCAGCATCGACAATTCCCGGAGTCAAGAGCAAATGACCAAGTATAGAACCAACCCGGCGGCTACACACCGCCCTGGATTGCAGAGAGTCATGTCGCCAACGCGCGGCTGCTGGACGCGCATGGCGGCTTGCCCCGGTTTTTGTGCTATGTTGCTGCGTAAACTGGTATTATTACAAGATGTTGCTATGCGGATAAACAAGGTATTGGCTGATGGGTAACGGGGTATCGCAGGATCAACAGCGTGTCATTACTCGGTTATGTATTGAATGCGCCTTGATGTTGTTACAACACGGTGCGGAAAGTATGCTGATAGAGCAACTGTCGACCCGTCTCGGCCGCGCATTGGGCGTCGATCGGGTGGAGAGCTCCATTTCCGCCAATGCGATTGTCTTGACGACCATCGTGAATGATTTTTGTCTGACGTCCACGCGCAAAAATAACGATCGCGGCATTAATATGCATGTGGTCACCCAGGTGCAGCATATTGTGATCATGACCGAACATCAGCTATTGGACGTGAACGACGTCGCCAAGCGCCTGGCCAATATCAAGCCGCTGCGTTATCCGCGCTGGCTGATGGTCCTCGTCGTGGGGCTGTCCTGCGGCTGTTTTAGCCGCCTTAACGGTGGGGGATGGGATGCGTTTGTCGTGACGCTGTGCGCCAGCGGCCTGGCTATGTATGTTCGTCAGCTGTTGACCGCCCGGCACATGAATCCATTGATAAACTTCTGCATCACCGCGTTTGTCGCCACCTCCGCATCGGGCTTGTTGATGCGGTTGCCGGTATTTGCCAGCACCTCATTGGTTGCCATGCCGGCCAGCGTCCTGTTACTGGTGCCCGGCTTTCCGTTAATCAACGCGGTGGCGGATATGTTTAAAGGGCATGTGAATACCGGCCTGGCGCGTTGGACCATGGCCAGCCTGCTGACGCTGGCTATCTGTATCGGTATCGTACTATCCATGGCGGTGTGGGATTTCAGGGGGTGGTCATGAGTCTGCTGCTGGCGTTATTGGAAGATATGCTATTGGCGGCAGTGCCGGCGCTGGGTTTCGCCATGGTGTTTAATGTGCCGGTCAAGGCGTTGCGGTACTGCGCTTTACTGGGGGCGATAGGGCATGGCTCGCGAATGCTGATGATTCATTATGGACTGGATATCGCCTGGGCGTCCCTGCTGGCCGCCATCTTGATTGGCGTGATCGGTATTCATTGGTCGCGCTGGCTGTTGGCGCATCCTAAAGTGTTCACCGTCGCGGCGGTGATTCCCATGTTCCCCGGCATTTCCGCCTATAGCGCCATGGTCGCGGCAGTGGAAATTTCCCATTTTGGTTACAACGATAGATTGATGTCTATTTTAGTGACGCAGTTCTTAAAGGCCGGTTTTATCGTTGGCGCGTTGTCTATCGGGTTGTCGCTGCCCGGTCTGTGGCTTTATCGCAAACGCCCCGGTGTCTAACGACGAAACCCTGGCCGGATTTGGTTAGGCGCTTTCTTATTTTGTGACCGCCGTCGGGTGAACCTATCGACGGCCGCGGGTGGTTTCCGTATAGTGTCATCAATTTTTAAAGCCTTAAAGAGTCCATATGATAATTAGCCTGATTGCCGCGTTGGCCGTCGACCGCGTGATTGGCCTAGAGAATGCCATGCCATGGCATCTGCCGGCCGACCTGGCATGGTTCAAACGCCTTACGCTTAATAAGCCGGTGGTAATGGGACGTCGTACCTTTGAGTCACTCGGTCAACCGCTGCCCGGGCGACGCAATATCGTGCTGAGCCGCCATCCGGGCACTGATGAACGGGTTGTTTGGGTGGGGTCGCCCGCCGAGGCGCTAGCCGCCGCCGGCGAAGTGGAAGAGTTGATGGTGATAGGCGGGGGCACGGTTTACCAGGCCTTTATTCCTCAGGCTGCCCGGCTTTACCTGACCCATATTGACGCGGAAATAAACGGCGACACCTATTTCCCCGATTACGAGCCCGATCAGTGGCAGTCAACGTTTAGCGAATTTCACGACGCTGACGAAAAAAATAGCCATAGCTTCTGTTTTGAAATACTCCATCGCCGCTAAGGCTTAATCAGGCGCGTGATATCATGCGCCTGGACATCAGGCTGCGCTTCAATTCCGCTTTCATCCCGGCGATTGGAGGGTTGGCGAAAGTACCGTTTATCTTCCCAGCGCAGCATGGTCATATCTCCGCCCCAGCAGCAGCCGGTATCCAAGGCATAAATACCCGCCGGAGTACCTTTACCTTCCAACGATGCCCAATGGCCGAAGGCGATGCTGTAGCGTTCCGCTACCGGCCCTGGAATCATAAACCAGGGGCGTAGGGGGGGCGGCGCACTGTCGGGCGCGTCCTTGCTGATCATATCCAATTGACCATTGGGGAAGCAAAAGCGCATGCGGGTCAGCGCGTTGGTGCTAAAGCGCAGCCGCGCTAAACCGCTTAGTTCCGGCAGCCAATTATTTGGCATATCGCCATACATGGAATCGAGGAATAGCGGGTAGCTATCGCTTGATAGCATGGCCTCGACTTCCCAGGCGCAGATGCGGGCGGTATCAATATCCCATTGTGGCGTAATGCCCGCGTGCGCCATCACCAGCCGTTGCTCTTCGTCTACTTGCAGCACCGGCTGGCGGCGTAGCCAATTGATCAACTCGTCCGCATCGGGCGCTTCCAGTATCTGAGTGATCCGATCCTTGGGTTTATTCCGACTGATACCGGCATAGACCGCCAGCAGATGCAGATCGTGATTGCCCAGCACCAAACGGACGCAATCACCCAGATCGCGCACCAAACGCAGGACTTCAAGCGAGGCCGGTCCGCGTGCCACCAGATCGCCCGTTAGCCAAAGCTGGTCGGTTGAAGGGTGAAAATCAACCTGCGACAGCAGTGCCTTAAGCTCATCGTAGCAGCCGTGTATATCTCCGATTAAATATGTCGACATAATTAGTGTATGAGGGTTGGGATCGCTAAGCGGAAGACGGGAATGGCAATACGGAAAGACTGCCCTTCATGATCCAGCATTTCGTAATGGCCTTCCATGGTGCCCAACGGCGTCTCCAGGATGGCCCCACTGGTATATTGAAACTCATTGCCGGGCAGGATCAGCGGCTGTTCGCCCACCACGCCTTCCCCCTGCACATGGGTTTCCTTGCCGTTTGAATTGGTGATTAACCAATAACGGCCGATCAGCTGCACATTATGGCGCCCGAGGTTACGTACGGTAATCGTATAGGCAAAGACATACCGCTCCTGTTCAGGGAGAGATTGGGTCTCAACGTACATACTTTGTACCTGCACACAAACACGTGGCGAATTAAGCATTGCAGCCGCTCCTGTTATCACTGTGGCGAAGGGTGTTCCGCCAGCCAGTTTGCCAAATGGCAATATTGCGCGACCGAGATATTTTCGGCGCGCATTATTGGATCGATACCCAACTCTTTCAGCTGTTCCACGGTAAACAGATTGCCCAGGCTATTGCGCACCGTCTTCCTGCGCTGATTAAACGCCTGGCTGGTAATCCGCGCCAGTACCTGCAAATCGCTGACCGGGTAGGGCAGTTGGGCATAGGGTACCAGACGAACCACCGCGGAATCGACTTTCGGGGCGGGCCTAAATGAAGTAGGCGGCACTTCCAGCACCGGAATGATCTGGCAATAATACTGCGCCATCACGCTCAATCGTCCGTAGGCTTTGCTATCCGGCCCGGCAACCAGCCGGTTGACCACCTCTTTCTGCAACATAAAATGCATATCGCGAATGGCCTGAGTATAGCCGAAAAGATGGAACATCAGCGGCGTGGAAATATTATAGGGCAAGTTGCCGAATACTCGTAACGGCTGCCCCAGCTGCCGCGACATTTCGGCAAAATCCACCGTCATGGCATCCTGTTGCAAAATGGTCAGCTTTGATTGCAGGAACGGATGCGTGGCCAGTCTGGCCGCCAAATCACGGTCCAATTCTATGACCGTCATATGGTCAATACGTTCGGCAACCGGGGCGGTGAGTGCGCCCAGCCCGGGTCCGATTTCTACAATGGCCTGATCCGGCAGCGGGTAAATCGCCGACACGATGGAATCGATAATATTTTCGTCATGTAAAAAATTCTGACCGAAACGTTTACGGGCCAGATGGCCCTGATGCACTAGTTTACTCATTACGGTGATTTGTCATTTTATGGCGAGATAGGGCGCCGATTTAATACTTGCGGCCTAGGCCGATCGGCTCCGTCCCGGTTAAGGACGGGACGCGTTCGACTAAGGTACGAATAAAGGCAAAACCAGAGACACCCCCGGCGACGCCCGTTGGACGCGGTTGCCGGGGGCGATGGCCGTGGTTTATTGAGCGCCGTTGTCCATGATTTTCACATAGGCGCCGGCGCGCTGTTCTTGCATCCAGGTTTGCAACTCTTCGGCAAACTTGCGGTTAAACAGCAGGCGATAGGCCTGATCTTTTTTGGTGGCTTCGGTACGATCGACCTGGCGCGTATCAAGCATCTGGATCAAATGCCAGCCAAAAGAAGAGTGAACCGGTGAGCTGATTTCCCCTTTTTTCAAGCGCATAAGCGCGTCCTGGAACGTTGGATCGTAAGCATCCGGCGAGGACCAACCCAAGTCGCCGCCCTGATTGGCCGAACCGGGATCCTGGGACAGCTGTTTGGCGACGGTAGCAAAATCGGCCTTGCCGCTTTTTATCTGCGCCAGCACTTCATTTAGCTTGGCTTCCGCCTGTTGATCGGTCATGACCACCGATGTGCGCAGCAGGATGTGCCGGGCATGCACCTCGGTGACCGACACTTTCTGATCGCCGCCGCGGATATCATTAACCTTGAGGATATGGAAACCGACACCAGAACGGATCGGGCCGACAATTGCTCCCTTAGGCGCGCCCTGCAGGCGTCCCGCAAATATTGTAGGCAATTCCTCCAGTTTCCCCCAGCCCATTTGCCCGCCCTTCAATGCCTGGGGATCGGCAGAGTAGCTGATGGCAAGCTTGCCGAAATCCGCCCCTGTTTTCAATTGTTCCACCAGCGAGTTTGCTTTGGCTTCGGCTTTATCAACCTGTTCCTGCGACGGGTTCTCCGGCAATGAAATCAGAATATGGCTGAGATTGTACTGGGCGCCGTTGCCGGTTTGGGCCGCGATTTGCTGCGCCAGCGAATCGACTTCCTGGGGCAGGATGGTTACGCGGCGGCGAACTTCACCGTTGCGCACTTCCGCGATCAGCATCTCCTTGCGGATTTGTTTACGATACGTGTCGTAGGAGATCCCATCATCGGCCAAACGGCTGCGCAGCTGATCCAAGGTCATATGGTTCTGCTTGGCGATATGGGTGATGGATTGGGTCAGCTGATCGTCCGTTACGGTAATGTTATTGCGCTTGGCAATCTCCAGGACGATATTATCCAGTATTAAACGGTCAAGGATCTGATGACGCAGCGTTGCGTCGTCGGGCACCTGTTGCTTTGCATCTTGGGCATTGCGCTTAACCGATTGTAACAGTCCATCCACGTCACTTTCGAGTACGACACTGTTATCAACCACGGCGGCGACTTTATCCACCACCTGCGGCGCTGCGAACGCGGAACCGGCGCACATCGCCATGCAGAGTATAAGCGTTCTCCAGTTTTTCATAACTTTTCCATTTATATCAGCCGCATTCGCGGATTCAAGTTTAGTGTTCGCTGGTGTCAAACAGCATCAAAACGCCCGTTGATAGGGCAGGATGCCGGAGGCCAGCATCTTATCCGTTCCGAGTCCGTAATCACTGCTCAGGCCACGTAGTTGTATATTAAACGACACGGCATTGTCGTAGGTACTGGTATTGCTGTTGTAATTCCAAGTGGTAATTTTACGATCATAACCCACCGTGGCCGCCCAGCAACAGGTGTTGTACTGTATGCCGATCAGCTGTTCGGCGGGTTGGCTCGCCTTGGTGTCATAATAAAACGCGCCGACCACCGACCAGCGATCGACGATAGGCCAGCTGGCGATGGTGCCGATTTGTGAAATACCCTGCTGATAGCCCGGATGCGTGATATCAGGCAGCATGGCCTGAATATATTCGGGACTGGCGAAACGGTAGCTCAACTGAATCATGCGGTTTTCGTCGCGCCGGTATTCCAGCACGGCGTCGCCCAACGCCACCTTGTCCAAACGGGTATCATACTGCACGCCGCCGCGGACGCCCCATTGATTATCAATCTTCCAATAGCTATCCCCCGCCCATACCACGCTGCCGGTTTCCGCATCCTGATCGAGGCTGCTATTGGTATCACCGGTGCGCGGACGGGTGAAGTAGTAGATTTGACCCAATGAAGCGTTAAAACGTTCAACCAAGGCATCATCATAAAGCCGGGTCGTGACGCCGCCCGCCAGTTGGTTGGCGGAAGCAATCCGGTCCAGGCCGCTGTAGCTGCGATCGCGGAACAGGCCGGAATAGTCCGTCTGCAGCAGCGTGGAGTCGTAAACCTGGATGTTATTCTGATCGCGATACGGGACATAGAGGTATTGCAGCCGCGGTTCAAGCGTCTGGGTGTAGCCTTGCGACCAATCCATATCCCGTTCAAAGATCATCTTGCCGTCGGTTTTAAACTGCGGCATGACCCGGTTGACCGAGCCTTGCAGCTGGCTATCGGGATTATTGGTATTGTAATAATCGAGGTTTTCCTGCTGCCAATGGGTCGCCATGACCTTGGCTTCGGTATTCAGGCTGCCCAAGCGGTTGGCCAGCGGCAGGCTGATGGTCGGCTCGAGATGCAGCCGGGTGGCCTCGGGAAGATCGTCGTTAACATTGGTGAAATTAGCGGCCTGGCCGTAGATATGGGTATCAAACGGCCCAACGTCGTTCTGGTAGTAGTTAATATCCAGCTGAGGGGAGGCGCGATAGACATTGTTACTGCTTTGGGTGGAGAACACCTGGAACTGTTTGTTCGCCAGCGTGACATCCCAATGCTCATCGGCGTAGCCGACGCTGAATTTCTGAGTGGCGTAACCGTCGGTGGTGGACCCGTACTGCGAGGTCAGATCGGTGAAATAATAGGGATCGCTGACGCGCGTATAGTCGACGTTAAAGCGCCATACATCGTCCATGACGCCCGAATGCCGCCAATAAAACATCCAGCGGTCGGTGTTGCTGTCTTTCGGATAGGTATCGCCGGTGTCCTTGGCATACTGTGAATCGCTGGGCAACCAGTCAAATTGCACCAGTCCCAAGCCTGGCGTGGTCAAATAGCGGAATTCGCTTTGCAACTGTGTGCCGCGGTTGCTCATATAATGCGGCGTAATCGTGGCGTCGTAGTTGGGCGCCAGGTTCAGATAATAGGGTATCGACGTTTCAACGCCGCTTTTGGAGCTGTATTTGGCGTTGGGAATCAAAAACCCGGAACGGCGCTTGTCACCCACCGGCAGTTGGAGATAGGGGCTGTAAAATACCGGTACCTTGCCAATGCGGAAACGGGCGTTGTAAATCTCCGCCACCTGCTCCTCGCGATCGTGGATCACTTCCGAACCCAGCACGCTCCAGCTGTCGTCGCCGGGCAGGCAGGAGGTAAAGGTGCCGTTCTCCAATACCGTATAGCGGCTGTTGCCGCGCATTTTCATGGTGTCGGCAATGCCGCGGCCCTGGCGTCCCACCATCTGGTAATCACCCTGATAGACGTCGGTGTCCTTGGTATTCAGGTTCGACCAGGCCTTGGGACCGTTTAATTTAATCTGGTTATCGTTATAGTGCACATCCCCGGTCGCCGTGACGGTGCGCAATGGCTCGCCCTGGGCCTGGGTCGCCTGCTTCTGATCAAGCTCCACCTGCTTGGCGGTGAGGTTGCTGTTACCCTGCTCAACATCCACATTACCGGTAAATATCGCATTATCCGGATAGTTGGCCGCGGCCTGGTCAGCCTGGATATGCACCGGCAACTGATTAGGGTCGCCTTTTACCAACGGCTTGGTATAGGCGGGCACGCCCAGCATGCATTGATCGGCGAAATCGGCCAACGCATGCTGACTATAAAGCGCCGACCAGATCAGGCTGGCCAGCAATGTGGGGAAACGTTTCTTCATATGCTTTTAAGGTGTTCCGTCATCTTGGGCTTCGTGCCGTCAAACGGTCAGAGACTATCTCACTCACCGTAGTTGCGCCAGTGTTAAATCCCGCCGTTTATCCGCGCACCGTTAGGCACAGCGATAAATGACAGGTATGATAAAGCAAAATTGCAGTGACGGCATGACGAATTGAGGAGTATATGCGGTATTGGGGTAACCCTGCAGCGCGAGCGCCATCGCCTCGACCAGCCGCCGCGCCCGCAGC
>JAATGH010000358.1 GCA_015654745.1 Enterobacterales bacterium | reverse complement strand
GAGGGAAAACTGAAAACGCATCGGGAAGATTTTTCATGCTAACTTATTGAATCAAAATCGTATAGGGATTCGCAAAGAGGCATGAAAACAAGAAATTGGCTCCTCTGACTGGACTCGAACCAGTGACATACGGATTAACAGTCCGCCGTTCTACCAACTGAACTACAGAGGAATCGCGAGAACGGGGCGAATCATATCCGGCCCCTCAGGATGTGTCAATGCAAAACGGATGTTGGTGGTGCGATTGACCAAAGCTTAGACAAATTACATTATAAATCAAAAGTCGGCACGGCGTTGCTCCACCAGTCGCGCCAGTGGATCCTGGCGATAAAACTGCACGAAGCACTGATACAGATCGGGAAAGCGTTCCGTGAACAGTTCTGTTGAGCTGAAAAAATACTCCGATAATACCGCAAAACACTCCGCCGGATCGGTAGCGGCATAGGCATCCATACTGGCGGCGTCTTCTCCCACCAGATCCACTTCCTCCTGCAGATCTTCCATGGCCGCATGCAATAGGTTTTCCCAGTGCGCAACGTCGCGCAGCGCCACCAAAGGTATGCCGTTGGTCCTGCCGGCGTTTCGCGCGTCCAGCTTGTGGGCTGTTTCATGAATTATCAGATTAAAACCCGATAAATCGAAGGAATCCTGAATCTCCTGCCAATTAAGCACGATCGGCCCTTGATCCCAGCTCTGGCCCGAATGGACCATTTCCCCGCGATGCACCAGGCCAATATCGTCCTGCCATTCGTCATTGACGACGAACGGCGAGGGATAAATCAGCACCTCGTGAAAACCGTCCAACCACTCGATACCCAGCCCCAGGACCGGCAGCGCGAACATCAGGGCGATCCGCGCTTGCATCACGTCATTCAGAACCAGGTCCTGCAGCGTCACCAGTTTCTTTTGCTGTAAAAATTTGTCCGCCAACAGGACCAGGTCATGCTGTTCCTCTCCCGACAAGGGCGAAAATAACGGGATCGCCAAGGCCTCTTGCCATAACGCAAGGCTCTCGGCGGAAGGTGCGGAACTTTTCCAAGGCCATTTTATCATCGGGTTGCTCGATAAGTCGTCACTTGATTCTTCAGGCGAAGGTAAACACTATTAAAATGCCGCAAAACAGGGCATGATAGCAACCGCAAAACTGGAGAGATGCCGGAGCGGCTGAACGGGACGGTCTCGAAAACCGTTGAAGGAGCGATCCTTCCCAGGGTTCAAATCCCTGTCTCTCCGCCATTATTCAAACACTTATCTCATTGTGGTTCTGTGATGAAAACCACGATGAGAAAATGTGAGAAAATTGGCTGAGAAAATAATTTTCCCCAATTGCATATGTACTCATCTATATTCGTTTTTTATTCAGCGTTGGAGTGACTTTCACTCGCCGATCATAGACCAGAATTTGGCTTTCCGTCTTGTGCCCACTGAACAGCTGTTTGTCCCTACTAGACCCCTCATAATCTGAAATCCCTTTAGCTTTCAAATCATGGAAAGTGCGATCCAGCACATACCCCAACTTTTCACCCGCTGCCCGCCGCGCCTTAGCCCACACGTCATTAAATCCATTGTAAGAATATGGAAGCCCAGTCACCGATTTTATTACCCGATTATTTTTCCCCTGCAGTATCCTCGCAAGTTCGATCGCCTCATGAAGTCTGCCTGTCCAAGACTTAATCTGTTTTACCCCCATCTTCCCCTGCTGAATATAAATCCCCTGATCCATCACCTGTTCCCACGTCATTTCAATGACGTCTGACACCCGAGCGGCACACAGATACGCTATTTCCATGCCGGCGCGCAATGCCGGGGGAGCCTCGTCATAAATCGCCGCATATTCCTGATCGGTTATGTACCGATCGCGAGAATGCTTCGGAAATTTATCCACGCCGGTATAGAGGTTTCCTTTGGCGTAGCCGAGCTGATAGACGATGAATACAGTGCTCGCGTCCAACGGGAGGTTGAGTTTCGCACGCGTAAGGCCGAAGACGCATTGGAAAAATTGGCAGAATTCGGGCGGGAAACGGTTTATCGCTATCTGAGTATGGCGCAGTCAAAGAGATCGCCGATACCGTGCGCTTTGTCCAGGCTACGGGCGCTCTGAACACGTGGGACGGCCTTACCGGTATGGCTAAAGAGGCAGAACGTTTCGCTAAAAGGTGCCGCGATTTTATGGACAGCAAGAGTACTGAGGGCCAAGGAAATGGGTAAACCCTCCGCCGAACGCAAAGCTGTACAACGGGCCAGGGAGGCCCAGCAGGGCATCGGTAAATTAGAGATCCACTTGTCCGTCCGTGAGCGTGAGATATTGCGGCGCAACTGCGCGCTGCGGCGCCCCGGGCGTGAACCGTATGGCGCTGATGAATACGTTGAGCTGCTGATACTGCAGGACGGCGAACGGCTAGAGCGCGAGCTGAAAGCGCTGCATAACCGTCGGTGCGGCAAGTGCGGCGATAAGCTGCCGGTTACCGAGTGCTGTCACGATGGTGATAGCCAGTGCTGGGTTACGTTGGGGTGGCACGAGACTAAACTAAAAACGAATGTTTCGTGACATGTGCTCGGTGCTGCTATCGGGGTGGCCCACCGCCAACGGCGAAAGATTCCGTGCGGGGGGAGAAATACAACCCATTTGCCAAGAATATGACGCTGAACATGGCAGCGCAAAGATCGCTGAACGGGCCGCCCGGCTAGCTGAGCATGAATCCATCCTGGCCAAGCTGAAAGCAACGCTCATTTTCGCTGGCCATGACGTTGAAGCCATATTTGACGAAGCTGTGGCGCTGGCTAAAAAGCTGTAGTCACCGCAAGAGCCTTTTACTTTTAATGAAAGGCTCTGACAGGGACGACCATCAATAGCGGAGAAACCAATATTTAAGTTAAACCTCGATCAGTTTGTTGAAATATCTATTAGCGGTGAATTGGTCCACGTAAAGGGTCGCGCTGAATATCCCGGGCACGTTAACGCCTATCAGATCCATTATAAAACCGATGATGGCCGTGCCGAAGAAAAGTAGTTCGATGAAGACGATCTATCCACCGTGGAAGATGAGATCCATCCCGGCAGGCCGATATTTATTGTGAAAAAAAAGTGAAGCGCTGGCAGATGAGGAATAAAGCCCCCAATCAGAGGGCTTGATATATTAAATCGGCGGAGTGAACTTTTAGCCATGACCACCAGGTCCGCCACCACCACCTCCACCCCCAGGGCCTTGACCTCCACCGCCGCCACCACCACCGCCGCCGCCGGGGCCTGGCCACCAAGGACAGCCACTTAACGCCACACTGAGCGTTATGATACTTAACATCATCAATAATCGTCGCATATTTACTCCTTATTAAGTCATATTGATTATTCATCTCAGGACGGAATACGCAATGCGAATAGTACTAAATTATTCCTTATTAGTTCATTTATTTCATATGGTTACATTACTTGAACAAAAGCTTACGTTATCATGTCGTCGCGCTGTCGAAAGCGTACCTCGTTAGCTGTGACGCATAAACCTCAATGCCGAGCGTGCGGATTTAAGCAAACAGCGAATGCCAGGCTCATAGTGGCGTCGCCAGCCATGGCAGAAGAAAGTGCGTATTACCCAGGAGATAAAAATGTATAGCGGACTTGATGACTCATTTACTGCGCTGTTCGTTGTCTTTTCCATAATCAGCGCCGTAGTCGGCTGGGCGGTGATTGAGGGGCTTATCTGGTTTTTCCGGCACATCAGCATCGCCTGGGGTTATACGCTGCAAGTGAGGCGCTAATGGGTTTCTCCGCATCGATAGGCAAATGGGCTGGCGATACTATTACCAGAACAGAGAACGTAGGCAAACAGGCGGCGATAGCGCTATTTCGCGGTGTAATTCTGGATACTCCAGTCGATACCGGGCGGTTGCGGGCAAACTGGCAGGTTATTACCGATTCGCCAGCATTCAGCCAATTGGACTTGGACGATAAAAACGGCGCGCAAACTATCGTGAAAATGACAACGGTAGTGTTTGCTCAGGGCCACGACTTCACAGTCTATATGGCCAACAACTTGCCTTATACCCCGGTAACTCGGTTTGTTGTGGGAACAACATATAGCGCATCAACATCAGGCGCTATCGCCGAGGTACAATGGTATCCTGCCGTTTATGCACATATCGTTATTAACCCAGTTATTGTTGATAACGCCTGGGTAGGGAAGCCTAATGACCCAATTAAGAGCACTGGTGATAATCGCATTCCGCCGGATATGACTAGAGTGTTTGATGCCTATTGGCAGGGTAAAACTATATTGTTTTGCGGGATGTCTATTACAGCAAATGGCAATGCCGATTATGTTACGGGTAGTTCAGGTGTGAGAAACGGATACGTTTACCAAGTAGGAAAAATGTTAAATGCCACAATCATAAATAATGCTGTGCCTGGAAGTAAAATGACTTTTACGGCTACTGACCCGAAAAGCTTTTCAGCTACAATAGATCAACTTATTGCCGCTGGGTTGATTACGTCAAATCAAAGTTCTGTCGCATATTCTTTTGAAAATTTGTTGCTTGGCAAAACTGCAGATTTACGTGTTTTGGACTTTGGTATCAATGATCGTTCTGCGGCGATAGGTACCATTACTGATGCCGAAAATACAACGCTATATGGTGCATATAATTACGTGTTAACTCGGCTGTTTGCAGAAAATTCACTTTATCAAGTAGCACTAATGACGCCACACTCGTTATATGCTGGCTCAAATTCTAATAATAATACCTCCGCAATTCGGCAAGCAATTATCGATATTGGGAAAAAATATTGCGTTCCAGTGTTGGATTGGACTGAGAGCCTGCAACTCTCGTTAGCCTATACGACCTACTGGTTGGATGATGGGCTTCACCCAGCGCAAACTTGGCACACAATGGCAGCGCGCCGGCTGTACCGTTTTATCAGCCAACTATAAAAAATAGGCCATTGCGGCCCAAGAATATAAGGGTGATCATGATTCAATCATCCCAAAACCTTTCCATGTCCCTGGAGTTCCTGCTGTGATACATACCCAGCCCATATAGCCACCTGCGGCTGGCACCGTGTTCCATACACGGTCCCCAACTAGGTGGGCACCGGTAGTAGGGACGGCGGCAGCTGTGACGTTAGCGAACGCAGCAATCTCTTGGTATGCGATGGGCACCGCCGCACGTATAACAGTGCCCGCGGGGATGTCGGTCGCCAAAGGCGGATCAATGGTAACCCTGTAAAACCCGCCCGAGACAAAGGGGGCGCGGGTAATAGTGGTCGTTAGGTCCGCTCCCTCTACGCCACCCCCGGGTATAACAATCTGGATTCCCCCGCATTTCGGATTCAAGGAAGCCCAATCCAAGCCGTTTGTGTTGGCCTCGATATATGTCTGTGACGCCACGGCGGCTTTAACTGCATCATTAGCAGCGATCAGAACCCCCGAGGTGGTGACTAGCCAACCGGTGGCCGCCACAGCAGGATCAGCCGATGAGCGGAATATCCGGTCCCCGGCGAAAAAAGGTACGCCAACGGGGAAAACGAGCCCGGGGGCCGTCAGCGCTTTGGAAGGCTGTATCAGAGCCCCGCGTCCGCCGGTAGCGGTAGCCGCTTTCGCCACGGGAAAGTTACAGCCCCTTACATCGAGCAGGTCCGCGTATATGTGCTGAGCAGTACCATTCGGGACACCATTGTCGTCTTCGGAGGTAATGGTGTCCAGAACACAGGTTATCGCACTGTTTCGGGTTAGCGCGCCTATGCCTTCGCCTGTAGTATGCGCGAAATCGATTAGGAGCGCGTTTGCGCGGAGACCCTTCACCCGTAGTTTGCTAGGGTATCCTTTGATAAAGCTCCCTGGCCCAAG
>JAATGH010000022.1 GCA_015654745.1 Enterobacterales bacterium | reverse complement strand
GTTGAATAATTTGTGGGATTATACCTGTAATTTTTGAGGCTGTACCAGGTTGCAGAACCTGATCACCGTGTGGCTTGAGTTTTGCGGAGTCTATCAGAGGCTGGCGTGACCTGCTCTCAGGTTTAGACACAACGCTCAGTTAGTAATGTCCACCATCACCAAAACCGCAGCAGAACGGGTTAAATGCAGCAGGACCCGGTTAAAGGGAAAGCGTACCAATGGAGTCGAATTGACCGTAGTGTTCCCGGCCAACCGAGACCTGGTGGTACGCTAAGCCCGCTATCACCGGACCAGCAGCGGACCAGGTTAAAGGTAAAGGTTGAATTCTCCTTTTTTTACAACCTTACCGGCTTCACATGCCATATCTCATCAGCGTATTCCTGTATGGTCCGGTCAGATGAAAAATAGCCCATACTGGCAATATTCACAACGGAACAGCGGGCCCACTCATCCGGCTGCTGATAGAGCTTGTCGACCTGATCCTGCATGTCGACATAGCTGCGATAATCCGCCAGCAGTTGATAATGATCGCCAAAATTCACCAGCGTATCGAACAGGTTACGGTAACGATTCGGATCCGTCGGACTAAAAACGCCGGTGGCGATTTGCGTCAGCACCTGATTAAGATCGGGATCTTGATCAAAATAACGCCGTGGGTTATATCCGTCGCGCCGCAGGGCTTCCACTTGTTCAGCGGTATTACCGAAGATAAACATATTATCGACGCCCATATGCTCGCCCATCTCGATATTGGCCCCGTCCAGGGTGCCGATGGTCAATGCGCCGTTCAGGGCGAATTTCATGTTGCTGGTTCCCGACGCCTCGGTGCCGGCCAGGGAGATTTGTTCCGACAGATCCGCGGCGGGAATGATCAATTGGGCCAGACTGACGCTATAGTTAGGGATAAAAACCACTTTCAGCCGGTTTTTCACCAGAGGATCGCTGTTGATTACCGCCGCGACGTCATTAATCAAATGAATGATCTGCTTGGCCATATGGTAAGCCGAGGCCGCTTTACCGGCGAAAATATTTACCCTTGGCACCCAAACCGCATCCGGATCCTGCCGAATCCGATTATAGCGGGTAATAATATGCAACACGTTCATGAGCTGGCGTTTATATTCATGAATGCGTTTAATTTGCACATCAAACAATGCCGCAGGATCAACCACCACGCCTAATTCGGTTGCCATATAAATGGCCAGCGCTTTTTTGTTGTCCAGCTTGGCTTTGCGTACTTCCTGGATAAAGGCTGGGAAATCAATTTTCGCTTTTATTTCTTCCAACTCACTCAGGTCGGTACGCCAGGTTTGGCCGATTGCCTTATCCAGTACCGCCGACAGCGGCCGGTTGGCCAGCGCCAGCCAGCGACGTGGAGTGACGCCATTGGTCTTATTGCAAAAACGGTCTGGAAAGATGCGGGCAAAATCGGCAAACAGCGATTGCACCATCAGATCGGAGTGCAATTGTGATACGCCGTTGACCTTGTGGCTGGCAATTACCGCCAACCACGCCATACGGACTACGCGGCCATTGTGTTCGTCAATAATCGACACTCGGGACAACAGGTTGCTGTCATTGGGAATGCGTTCCTGCACACCCGTGAGAAAATATTCGTTAATTTCAAAAATGATTTTCAACTGGCGCGGCAGGATCTTGCCCAGCATATCCACCGGCCAGGTTTCCAGCGCCTCGCTCATCAGCGTATGGTTGGTATAGGAGAAGACTTTCCCCACCACGTCCCAGGCCTGTAGCCAGCTGAACTTATGCTCGTCTATCAGCAGACGCATGAGCTCCGGTATCGACAGCACCGGGTGGGTATCGTTGAGATGGATCGCGATTTTATCCGCCAGATTATCGAATGTCTGGTGCATTTGCCAATGGCGAGCCAGAATATCCTGCATGGTGGCGGAGACTAGAAAGTATTCCTGGCGCAGGCGCAATTCGCGGCCTGAATAGGTTGAATCATCCGGATACAGTACCCGGGAAACATTTTCTGAATGATTTTTATCTTCTACGGCGGCGAAATAATCCCCTTGGTTGAATTTACCAAGATTGATTTCGTTACTGGCCTGGGCACCCCACAGCCTTAAGGTATTGGTGGCATCGGTATCAAAGCCGGGAATAATCTGATCGTAGGCACAGGCCAGCACCTCTTCGGTTTCCACCCAGCGGGTTTTGGCGCCCTCCTGCTGCACCCGGCCGCCAAAACGGACTTTATAACGCGTCGAGTGACGGGGAAACTCCCAGGGGTTGCCATATTCCAGCCAATAATCCGGTGATTCCGCCTGCTGGCCGTCTACAATATTCTGTTTGAACATGCCGTATTCATAACGAATCCCGTAGCCCCGCCCCGGTAGCGCCAGGGTTGCCATGGAGTCAAGGAAACAGGCGGCCAGCCGGCCAAGGCCGCCATTACCCAACCCCGGATCGTTTTCTTCATGCAGCAGATCGTCCAGTTCATAGCCCATGTCGGCCAGGGCCGCCTTGGTGTCGTCATAAATCCCCATGGCCAGCAGCGCATTGGATAGCGTCCTGCCCAGTAAAAATTCCATGGACAGATAATAGACCTGACGCACATCCTGCGATAACTGGGCGCGATTGGAGCGTAACCAACGTTCCACCATTCGGTCCCGTACTGCCAGCAACGTCGCGTTCAGCCATTCATGTTTATTGGCGATTGTCGGATCTTTGCCTATGGTAAACATCAGCTTATAGGCAATGGAATGTTTCAGCGCTTCGACGCTGAGGGTGGGCGATGTATAAATAAAGGGTGAGTTCATGGCATTAAGTTCCAATCAGTTAGTTGCTACAACCGTTGATAAAGCGACTGATAAGCCCGCGCCGCGACATGCCAGCTGAAATCCAAAGCCATCGCCTGGCGCTGCACGTAGTGCCAAAGAGCAGGTCTTGACCATAACACAAAAGCCCGGCGGATGGCCCGCTGCAACGCGCTGGCGGTGGCATCCTCGAAAACGAATCCGCTGGCCACGCCGTCGGAGAGATTTTCCAGGGAACTGTCGGTCACGGTATCAGCCAGCCCGCCGGTGCGGCGGACCAGCGGCAGCGTGCCGTATTTCAGCCCATAGAGCTGCGTCAGACCACATGGCTCAAAACGGCTAGGCACCATAATCACATCCGCGCCACCGATAATCCGATGGGAAAACGCTTCGTGATACCCCAGTTGCACCCCAACCTGACTGGGATATTCCGCCGCCGCCGCCAGGAACCCTTGCTGTAAAGTGACGTCACCGGCGCCCAGCACGGTAAGCTGCCCACCCTGTTCTAATAAATCGGGCAAGACTTCCAAGACTAAATCCAATCCTTTCTGGCTGGTTAGCCGACTAACCACTGCGAACAACGGCACCTTTTCATCCACCGTCAGCCCCATGGCGGTCTGCAGGTGGCGTTTGTTATTTAATTTTGCCTCCAATACGTCGCGGTTATAGCGCGTGGACAACATGGCATCGTGGGTCGGATTCCAGATAGCATCATCCACTCCGTTGAGAATACCGGTCAAGCGCCCCTGGGATTGCAATGACGCCAGCAGCCCTTCCATACCGTAGCCATAGGCCGGCTGGGTGATCTCACGCGCGTAGGTAGGGCTAACGGTGGTGACGTGATCCGCATAAAACAGCCCGGCCTTGAGATAAGAGATCTGACCGAAAAATTCCAGCCCGTAGGTCTGGAAAAAATCCGCCGGCAACCCTAACTCCGGCAAATGGTGGGCAGAAAATAGCCCTTGATACGCCAGGTTATGCACGGTAAACACCGACTTGGCCGGCCGTCCTTTAGCGGCCAGATAGGCGCAGGTCAGCCCGGCGTGCCAGTCATGGGCCTGAACAATGTCCGGCTGCCAGGAGGCGTCCAGGCCGGTGGCCATTTCGCTACCGACCCAGCCCAGCAGCGCGAAGCGCAGGTAGTTATCGATATAGGCGTACTGGTCCTGATCATGGTAGGGACTACCGGGCCGATCATAAAGATCGGGCGCATCGATAAGGTAAATACCCACACCGTTGAAACGACCGTAAAGCAACGTAACGTGACGTGAAAATACCTCAAATTCGTTTACGATGCGGGTATCGGGAATACCCTTGCGGAGATCTGGAAAAGCCGGCAATAATACCCGGACATCGTCCCCCTCGACAATTTGCGCCGCGGGCAACGCCCCTACCACATCGGCTAGCCCCCCGGTTTTCAACAGGGGGAACAGTTCAGAACATACATGTAAAACCTGCATTATCGCTCCCGTTTAGGCTTATTCTTCTGTACGACCTTCAAGCTACAGGTCTCCCTATTTAATTTTCGCCAGCATCTTTCTGGTGACCAAGACAACCCCCTCCTCCGAGCAACAAAACCGTCGCTGGTAGTCTTCGGCGTTTTCACCAATAATCATCCCTTCTGGAATTGAACAGGCGCGATCGATAATGCAGCGCCGTAGCCTGCAAGAGCGTCCCACGACGACATCCGGCAAAATAACCGCTTCATCCAGGGTACAAAACGAGTTAACGCGCACCCGGGGAAACAATACCGAATGGGTAACATGCGCACCGGAGAGAATGCAGCCGCCGGACACCAGTGAATTGAGGGTAACGCCATGATTTCCAGCGCGGTCCTGAACAAACTTGGCCGGTGGCAGAGGCTCCATATGGGTGCGAATCGGCCAGTTTTGATCGTACATATCCAGCTCCGGCATAACCGAAGCCAGATCCAGATTGGCGCGCCAGTAGGCATCAAGCGTGCCCACGTCACGCCAGTAAGGGGGAGCCGAATCATCTTCAGCCGACGAGACGCATGACAGCGTAAAGGGGTGTGCCCAGGCCTCGCCGAGGGCGGTGATCTTGGGAATAATATCTTTGCCGAAATCATGATTGGAGTCTTCGAGCAGCATAT
>JAATGH010000300.1 GCA_015654745.1 Enterobacterales bacterium | reverse complement strand
GAAGGCGTGGAAATGGTAATGCCAGGCGACAACATCAAGATGGTTGTTAACCTGATTGCGCCAATCGCCATGGACGACGGTCTGCGTTTCGCGATCCGCGAAGGCGGCCGTACCGTTGGCGCCGGCGTGGTTGCCAAAGTTATCGCTTAAGACATCCCTGTCTTTTGCAAAAAAGGGCGCTTCGGCGCCCTTTTTATTGGTGTTTTTACGAGATTCCAGACCGTACGTTGAAAGGTGTACCTGACCCACCTGGACCGGCGACTCCAGCCGCTAACCTATATTTACAAAACAATTATTCTTCCCCTATTGTAATGACAAGCGTTCTCATTTAAATTGTGCATAGTTTTCATTCAGTGAGTATGAATAATGTACGTCTGTTTGTGTAATGCGGTGAGCGATACAGCCATACGCAATGCGGTTAAGGCCATACAACCTAAGACCTTTCATGAACTTAAAAATATCATTCCGATAGCCAATAAATGCGGTAAGTGCGCCTGCAAGGCACGTCTGATTATGGAAGACGAATTACAGCGTAATGTTATGTATGAAAAAATTGCCTAATTAGTAGGGTTATTTTCTTGATTTACTCTGACGCGGTTATATTCTGTACATTACCGCAACGGAGGAGTGAATCATGAAAGGCGATGCCCAAATCATTACCCATCTCAACACGCTGCTTGGCAACGAGCTGGTTGCTATCAATCAATACTTCCTGCATGCCCGAATGTTTAAAAACTGGGGGCTCATACGGCTCAACGATATTGAGTATCACGAATCCATCGATGAAATGAAGCATGCGGATCGCTATATAGAGCGCATCCTTTTTTTGGAAGGATTGCCTAATCTCCAGGATCTCGGCACCCTCAATATTGGGCAGAATGTCGAAGAGATGCTGCGCTCCGATCTTAACCTCGAGTTACAGGGTGCACAGGATTTGCGCGAAGGCATCGCCTATGCCGATAGCGTGAGGGATTATGTCACTCGCGACCTCTTGATCGAAATTTTGGCAGACGAAGAGCACCATATCGACTTTTTGGAAACCGAACTAGACTTGATCAAATTGGTTGGCGTACAAAATTATCTCCAGTCTCAGCTAAAAGACGCGGCCCAATAATCAACCACATCACCTGCAGCTTAAAAGACGAAGGGCGAGTCCCTCGAGATTTTGAGTTGCAGGCGGGCTGTACCGGCTGCCGACCCCCGGCCTGAGGAGAAAGAAAGGGCTACAGACCGAGGTACTTCAACCAACCGGCCAGTGCCAGACAAGGGCCAAACGGAATTTTCCGACGCTTTGGGTTGGACAACGCGCACCAGGCCAGACCGGTCAGCGACGCGCCGCAACATAAATCAGGCAGCGCCTCCCACCCCAGCCAGCTGCCGAGGCCGGCCATCAGCTTGATATCACCACCCCCCATGCCCGCATGGCCTCTACAGCGCAGGAACACCCGGTTTATCACCAGCAGACAGCCGCCGCCCAGCAGCGCGCCGAGCAGGCAGGACGCCGGCGAAATCGTCATATGACCCCCAGCGATCGGATGCAATACCCCCAATAGCAGGAAGGGCAGGGTTAACCGGTCGGGTAGCAGCTGAGTGCAATAATCCGTCCACGCCAGCGTTATCAGAAACCAGCTATATATCAGGGCACAAATCCACCCATCTACCGGCGTTTGGTCAACCACCACGGCACAGACCGGCATGCAGCTCAATGCATGGCGATGGCGCCAGGACAGGGCGGTGAGCGCATCCTGTAGCGCCTCTGGCCGCGAACAGCCGCTATCGGACGCAGGTTGCCAGTCCCGGGGGTGCCAAGTGCGGGTGACGGTCGGATAACCGGACAATCCCACAGTAAGTTGAACCGCGCAATGGGTCAGCCAGCCCATGAGCGCCCCCACCAGCATCACGCCGCCACCATAGGCAAGGATAGCGATAGCCACCTGTTTCCTCCCGCGCCGCCTAATGACCATAACCCGGTAGCCTGCATGAAGCGCCACGCTTTGCCAAATCGGCGGGTAAAAACTGGAACAGGCGGCGAATCCCTTGGGTTTTATGTCATATCCCGCTTGCTTCCTGAGCAGATTTACGTATAATGCGCGGGCTTGTCTTATG
>JAATGH010000362.1 GCA_015654745.1 Enterobacterales bacterium | reverse complement strand
GTCACCCCACGCTGCCGTAATTTTTTGGTCATCTCCGCCACTGGATACTGGGCCTGCGCCACCGCCATACCATAGCCGGGAGAGATGATCACCGATGCGGAATTCTTCAACAGTTCCGCCGTTTCCTCGGGGGTAACTTCCTGATGTTCCCCCGTGGCCTCCGCCGGGCCTGCGGCGGTGCTGTCCGAACCGAATCCTCCCGCGATAACGCTGATAAACGATCGGTTCATCGCTTTACACATGCTGTAGGAGAGAATGGCGCCGGATGACCCCACCAGAGCACCGGTCACGATCAGCAGATCGCTGCTGAGCATAAATCCGGCCGCCGCCGCCGCCCAGCCCGAGTAAGAATTTAGCATGGAGATCACCACCGGCATATCCGCCCCGCCAATGGAGGCCACTAGATGCCAGCCTAACGCTAGCGCAATCAGGGTCATCACCAGCAACGCCAAAAACTGCGGTCCGATCGCCGCCGTGACGTCAGCCGGTAGGGCTACCATGTCCGATTTGATAAAAAAACCTAGCAACAGTAACGAAAGCAACAGCGCGAGCACATTCAGCTTATGGCGCTGCGGCAACATCAGCGGTTTTGACGAAAAAATGCCACGCAGCTTGCCAAACGCAACGATCGAGCCGGTAAAGGTCACCGCGCCGATAAAAATGCCGAGAAACACTTCGGTCAGATGGATATTGACCATCACCGCATCCATGCCGGGCCCATGGTGGAGATAACTGTTATATCCCACCAATACCGCCGCCAAACCGACAAAACTGTGCAACATCGCCACCAACTCTGGCATGCCGGTCATTTCAACCTTGTTGGCCAGGTAAACGCCGATCGCACCGCCGATCGCCATCGCCGCTACGATCCGGCTCATTACCTCCGTATCGGCCCCCAGCCCGGCCACGGTAGCCAGTAGGGCTAGCGTCATGCCGGTAATACCGAAAAAATTCCCCCGCATAGAGGTTTCGTGTTGCGACAGTCCTGCCAGACTGAAGATAAACAAGATGGCCGCGACAATATAGGCCGCAGTGACTAATCCCTCCGAAATGTGGACCATGATTTTCCCTTAGCCTTTACGAAACATTTTCAGCATGCGCTGAGTGACGGTGAATCCACCGAAGATATTGATGCTGGCAATCAGCACAGCGATAAACGATAGTGTCCCGATCCAGCCACCCTGTCCTATCTGCAGTAACGCCCCCACCACAATGATCCCCGAAATCGCATTGGTGACCGACATTAGGGGTGTGTGTAGTGCATGACTAACATTCCACACCACGTAGTAACCCACCACGCACGCCAGCGCAAAAACCGTAAAATGCGACAGGAACGCCTGCGGCGCCACATTGGCCAAACAGCCGAATAATATAATCACCACCGCCATCGAAACATACTTCTTCCAAGGTACATTCGGCGTGGCGGGTGGTTTGGGGAGGACGGCCCGCGCAGCGGGTGCCGGCGGTGCCGATACCTTGATGGGCGGCGCCGGCCAGGTGACCTCGCCGAGTTTTACCACCGTCACGCCGCGGATCACCGCATCATCAAAATCGATAATGATGTCGCCGTTTTTCTCCTTGCAGAGCAGCTTGAGCACATTGACCAGGTTCGTACCGTAGAGCTGTGAAGACTGGGTAGGCAGGCGACTGGGCAAATCGGTATAGCCGATGATCCGCACGCCGTTCGCCGTCACCGTCACCTGGTCCGCTACCGTCAGTTCGCAGTTGCCGCCGGTTTGGGCCGCCAAATCGACAATTACGCTGCCCGGTTTCATCGCCGCAACCATTTCACGGGTGATCAGACGCGGTGCGGGTTTGCCCGGGATCAAGGCGGTGGTAACGATAATGTCCACTTCCCGCGCCTGCGCGGCAAACAGCGCCATCTCGGCCTGAATAAACGCCGCAGACATCACTTTGGCATAGCCGTCCCCGCTACCGGCCTCTTCTTCGAGATTCAGTTCGAGAAATTCGGCTCCCATGCTCTGTACCTGTTCTTTTACTTCTGGACGGGTATCGAACGCACGAACGATGGCTCCCATGCTACCGGCGGCCCCAATGGCCGCCAGTCCCGCCACCCCGGCGCCGATAATCATCACTTTCGCCGGAGGGATTTTACCCGCCGCGGTGATTTGTCCGGTGAAAAAACGCCCGAATTCATGGGCCGCTTCAATGATGGCGCGATAGCCCGCAATATTGGCCATTGAGCTCAATGCATCCATTGACTGAGCACGGGAAATACGCGGCACCGAATCCATTGCCAGCACATTGATCTGACGCTTGGCCAGTTTTTTCAATAAGTCGGGATGTTGCGCCGGCCAAATAAAACAGATCAGCGTGCTGCCGGCCCGCATCAACGCTATTTGGTCGTCCAACGGCGCATTGACCGCCAGGATCACATCCGCCAGCCAGACTTCAACACCGTCGACCAAGGTCGCGCCCGCCGCCTGATAGGCAACATTATCAAAACTCGCTTTTAGCCCCGCGCCTTGTTCAATGATGACGGAGAACCCAAGCATCAACAGCTGTTCTACTGTTTTAGGTGTTGCCGCAACGCGTGCCTCACGCGCTAACTGTTCTTTCGGTATCCCAATTTTCATATGACCCCCAGTGCCTAAAATAGCTTCCTCGCAAAAAAATTTGGTTCTGACGGCCACCCGGCTCGCTTGCCTGCATAACTAATCGGCATCAAAAATAGTTAAGTACCCATGATTGGGTGGTTTAAAAACTTATCGGTACCGTAAAACCCAAATGGAAAAATGAATTATCCTGGTCGTTCTCGGCATGGATGGAATAAAGGAAACGGCCGGTCACCGAGAAGGAGCCGAAATCATATCCCAGCAGTGGGCCCAGCAAAACATGCTCGACTCGGCTACCTTCCGAGTTCAATCCGTCTATTGCCGCCACGGTTTGACCTTTTATTTTATCATCTGAAATCTGCTTGGTATAATTACCAATGACGCCGACGGTAAAATTGTTTATTTTTTTTGTCACTGTAGCATCGAGATAATAAAAGTTACCCGTTTTATAATTTGTGGTATTATTTTTAGTATTCAGATCCAGAATATTATTTAACGTGAAGTTCCAGCCATCATTAAGATAACTGATCGCCACGTTAGGTTCAAAGGTCCAAAAATCATTACCAATGGTAGTATCTGACTTAACCTTACGCCCCGCGGAGGCACTGTAGGAATAATCAAACTTTCCGTTCGGCAATACCACCGCCAGCCCGGTGCCGAGATGATAACCATTAGTCAGGTCCCATGATAATATGGCGGGCGAAATACTGGTATTCACTAGGCCATTACTGTCCACGGTACTATTATCCGGACCGTCATGGAATTTTGTCTGCGTAAACTTATAAGGCTGTGCAATGGCGGCGCCATATCTTGCGCCCAGGACATTCCAGCCAGGCACCCAAAGTAATGAGGCCACCGCGCTGGCATTTTTTTCCTTGATTCTTTCCCCGCCGGGAGTGCGGGCCGTATCGCCCGAGCCATCCGACACATGACCGTATTCATATTCAGTATCCATGGAAAAATATAAGCCGTCAGGCGGCAACGCGCCGGCCGCGCCTCCGGTCGTTGCACCCGGCAATAGCGGGCTGATGCCCTCCGCGCTCTGTGCCATAAAAGAGGAGAAACCTGTTGCTAATATAATCGCCGTTGCGCAATTGATGATTATTGATTTTTTTCTCATTTTTATTTAACCTTTTCACAAAAAATTTACCTAGAACAGTAAAATAGACGGTAACTTCCACATGCCATGGCGGCATGTGGAAAAAAGATACGGTTCACTTTTTAAGTTGCGATTTCTTTCTTATGAAAAAAAACCTCTAATACACACAAATGACATCGTTAACGTAATGCCAGAATCTGGCGAGTTTCGTCTGGTGTAGCAAGAGTTTTGTCCATTTCCGCAGCCAGCCGCTTGACGCGCTCAACAAATAAAACATTAGAATTGGCGAGCTCACCTTTGCGGTAAAAAATATTATCTTCCATACCAACCCGAATATTTCCGCCCAATGCCAGAGTGGTATAAAGAATAGGCAAATGCCCTCGACCAATACCCAATGACGACCAGGTGAAATCGCTGCCCAAATTTTGCTGACAGGTATCTAACAAAAACATTAAATTACGAATTTCCGCAGTCATGCCACCCGGTGCCCCGAGAACAAATTGAAAATGCGGACGGCCCTTGAGCAATCCTTTTTTCATATAATAAAGCACATTATAAATCATCCCGCCGTCGAAAATTTCAAACTCGGGTTTCACCTGGTGCTCATTCATTGCCACAGCCAATTTTTCTAAAAACCGCGGATTGTTTTCAAAAATCGTGCTGTGCGCCCAATTCATGGTTCCAGCATCAAACGAGGCCATTTCGGGATGCAATTGTTGGAAAGGTTTCATGCGGATTTCATCCGTTAATCCCAATCCTCCCGATGTCGTCAGGTTGATGACAATATTACATCGCTCGCGGACTAAACGTACCGTTTCGGCGAATTTATCAAAATCCATTGATGCCTGATATTTATCATCACGCACATGAATATGGGCAATAGAAGCGCCAGCTTCGCAACAACGGACAATTTCGTCCGCCTCTTCCCGCGGCGTGAGCGGGATATAGGGCGTGTCGCTTTTTTGCGGCCATGCCCCGGTGCACGCGACGGTAAGGATTACTTTATTTTCTAAGGCCATGATGAAACTCCCGGGTTTATGATTCACTCTCGACTATCAACGCCAATCCCATGCCTCCGCCAATACAAAGCGTGGCCAAACCATAATGTGCATGCCGCCGCACCATTTCATGGATCAGCGTGACCAAAATACGCGCGCCGGATGCGCCGATAGGGTGCCCTAGCGCAATAGCCCCGCCATTAACGTTGGTTTTAGCCGCATCGAGGCCAAGCCCCTTCATGACGCTTAATGACTGAGCGGCAAACGCCTCGTTAGCCTCCACCAAATCCAAATCCGTGACGCTTAACCCTGCTTTGTCCAGCGCTTTTTGCGTCGCCGGCACCGGGCCGTATCCCATGATGGCCGGGTCGACACCTCCGTTTCCCCAGGACTTAATCACCATTAATGGTTTTAGCCCTAATTCCGCTGCTTTGGTTCTGCTCATCAGCACCAGGGCGGCCGCTCCATCGTTAATGCCCGAGGCGTTCCCCGCCGTGACGACCCCATCGGGTTTAAAGGCTGGACGCAACTTAGCCAACGTTTCCACCGTGGTGCCAGGACGTGGAAATTCGTCCTGATCGACCAGACGGGTCTCCTTACGCTGTTTGACTTCCACCGAGACGATTTCGGCATTGAATCGGCCCTCTTTCTGCGCCTGTTCGGTTCGCCGTTGGCTTTCCACAGCGAACGTATCAAGATCCAAACGCGTCAGAACATATTTTTGCGCCAGATTTTCTGCCGTGATCCCCATCGGCTCGCCGGAAAAGGCATCGGTCAGACCATCGCGCAGCAAGCTGTCAACCAAAGAGCCGTCACCCATGCGTTGTCCCCAGCGTGCGGCGGAGGCAAGGTAAGGCGCATTGCTCATGCTTTCGGTTCCACCCGCAACGATAATATCCGCATCCCCCAGCATGATGGCCTGAGCCGCGAGGATCACCGCTTTCAGCCCCGAGCCGCAAACTTTACTGACATTAAAGGCGCTTTTCTCGTAAGGAACGCCGGCGGCGATGGCCACCTGGCGCGCCACGTTTTGCCCTAGCCCGGCGCCCAGCACATTACCCAGGATCACTTCGTCCACGTCAGACGGTTTTATCGATGCACGCGCGATGGCAGCCGATACTGCATAGACACCGAGCTGTACCGCGGATAAATCTTTCAACGCCCCGCCAAAACTACCCACAGGCGTTCTGGCAGCACTGACAATTACCACGTCCACCATATATTGCTCCAACAAATAACCCATTAATTCTATTCGGCAGCGACTCTCAGCTAAAAATAAGCAAACGTTATCCCCAACCGATAAAGTCGCCATTAAATAAATCCAATTTAAACCACGTCAATATCAGAATAGTTATTGACTACGACACAATGATAAAGTGAGTATCAATATATTCCTTAGGAATAAGTACGATCCGCTATCTTATGCAGATCATCTTCGCCAATTCCCGTCAGTCACTGGACAATGAATATCTTCCAAATTTAAATTTTATCTATTAAATACAACCGCCGTAGCTGTAGGTTCTTTCGGGTACGTTATTGATATCATCTTCATCTATTTCGGCAACACAACGCACCATTGAACCGTCACCTAAATACCAGCGCAATGGAAAGCAGAAAAACCGAAAACGTTTACCTGAAACCTTATCCAAATTACCGCCCAGATTTTCCACACCCACGATCCCATGGCCCAGCAGTTGCTTGTGGCAAGGTTCCCAGGTGCCCCAGCAGCCAATAGCCTCCAGATCGCCAAATTTAGCGTAATAGAAATCTTGGCCATGAATTTTAATGTAGGTTTCTTTATCGAATTCAGCATAAGCTTCTTTGCCAAACTGCTCGATAAACTCTTCTGTGATCGGGCGCCCGGATGCGCCAAGTAGATTCATCCGTGTTGCGCCGTTATTACCCATTGCCGTATGTAATGGGTGGTCTAATGCTTGCATATCCATTGCTACGCATTTAACTTTATGCTTAACAAACCATTTCCCCGCTTCGACACCCGTACCACAAGAATAATGATAATACTCTTTTGAATCATCAAATTTGCGGTGCATACCCGTATTTAAGCAAACCACCATACCTTCCAGCTCTTCTGGTTTTATATTTGCTCGTTTACACGCATCTTCAAGATGTTCTGGAAGAATTAGGTTCCAACGGCCTACTTTTATTTCAAGACAAACTGCTTCGCCGGTATAAGCATCAACTGGCATTTCATGAGTATAACGCGCTCTTTTACCATCGAACTCAACTTCCATAACATGACGAGGCGCATCGCAGTGAGTGCCGGTGTGCATCGTACAGGAAATTCTTTGTGTTAAAACCCCGCCTTTAGCCATCGTATGAGCATTATCAATAAGCGGTTTATCAAAATAAGGCCAACGCGGGGTGTCTGCGCTAAAAGGATGCGTTAAGTCTACAAATACTTTCTTACTCATATTATTACTCCTAATGTTTTGCTATAACTTGCAGTAGGTATTCCACTAACCCTTCGCGACTTGCCTTGATCTTGCTTTCATTCCATCGCTGAAACCCTTCGCCGCTTTTGAACCCTAACTTCCCCTGTGCCACGCATTGGCGTAGCAATGGAGACGGCGTAGTCGCATTGTTTAAATAAGGGAATAAATATTCATGTATAGCCAGCGTTAAGTCGGTACCCACCATATCGGCATTTTCCAGAGGCCCCAATATCGGCAAACGCAGCCCGAAGCCATAACGAATACCTTCATCAACGGTTTCGGCATCGGCAATCCCCTGTTCAACCAGATAAATGGCTTCTCGCCAAAGCGCATGCTGCAGCCGGTTAACCAAAAAACCGGGGACATCTTTTTTGACGCGCACCGGATGCTTGCCGACCTGTCTCAAAATTAGATACATGTCCTCAAACACCGTTTCACTGGTCCACTCGGTACGGATCACTTCCACTAGTGGAATCAGAAACGGCGGATTCCAAAAATGGGTACCAACAACCCGTTCTTTGTGTGTAACATCTTGTGCGATCTGACTAATACTGATGACCGACGTATTGGATGCCAGAATGGTCGACACCGGGCAAATCGTATCCAGGCGAGCGAACAGCCGCTGTTTCAGCGCGAGATCTTCCGGTACGCATTCGATGACCAGCGCGGCATCGCTGACGGCCTCTTTAAGATCGCCGGTCAGGAGCAAACAATTAAGCGTAGCGCGGATCTTCATAGTATCCGTCAGACCGTGCTGCTGCATCTGCGTCATATTGGCGATGATATTTTCCGATGCATGACAGCCCTGCCAATCGACATCATAAATAGCGACTTCACAACCCTGCGAAGCGAAAATTTGAGCAATTCCGCTGCCCATTAATCCCCCGCCGAGAATGGCGACTTTACCGTTAAATTGCGTTGCCATTACCGTCTCCTTAACCCGCCGTACAGCCGCCATCAACATAAACGATTTGACCGGTAATGAAATCTGCGGCGGCCGAGCACAAATAAACGGTGCTGCCGACCATGTCTTCTACCAGGGCGGCACGTCCGAACGGAATACGGTCGAGGAAAATCTTCTTCAGTTTTTCATTTTCCAGCACTTCTTGCGTCAACGGGGTCCAAAAAATGGTTGGCGCAACGGCGTTCACATTAATGCGGTATTTAGCCCATTCGGTTGCCAGTTGCTTGGTCAGCAGATTGATTGCCCCTTTCGACGTACCGTAGGCGGCATAACCGCCAGGATGCCCGGCAAAAGCCCGCACTGACGACGTGTTGACAATCTTGCCGTACCCCTGTTTTTTGAAAATGGCGCCAAAAATCTTGCAAGGAATAAACGTCCCGGTCACATTGGCATCCATGACTTTACGGAAATCGGCAATATCAAACTCTTCCGCTGGATGGCGAATGGCGATACCGGCCACATTGACTAAAATATCTACCCGGCCGTAGGCGGCTAAAACCTGTTCGGATAATTTCCGTACTGACTCCTCATCGGTCACATCCGCGACAATGGCCAGTGCTTCGCCGCCGGCCTCGCGCACTTGGCTAACGGCTTTTTCCAGCGTAGCGGCGGTGCGGCCCGCCACTACAATGCAGGCGCCAAAATTGGCCAGCCCGCGCGCCACCCCTTCGCCTAACGAGCCGGCGCCACCGGTGACGACAACCACCTTATCCTTGAGGCTGAACAGGTTTTTAACTTTCGAATCCCATTTTTTGTCCATTTTCACTGTCCTTATTTTGCTTAATCATTATTGGAAATAACTAACATACTCGCCGGATAACGGCTGCTATTGATGACCGACCGCCCTTCAAACGGCGCCAGATAAACCAAATCGCCTTTCGATAACGTTTGATTGTCGTCTTTGGTTTTGATGGTAATTTCCCCTTCCAATACGATGTAGATTTTTTCGGTGGAGGAATCTTCATAGGCCCAATCCGCCCCACCGCCCGGCAGAAAATGCGACAGCCCGCACCAAAATTTCTTCGCCCCAGTGACCGTTTTATCACTGAGTTTTAAGGCCACCATGCCGTGATGTAACGGCGGACTATAAGGATTAGCCTCATTAACATGAATCACTTTCATTGCCGTATCTCCTGTATGCCAAATATAATTAAATCATCGGCGATCCTGAGCTCAGTTGCGGTCTGACTTAACACCTCGTCTAGGGAGGTATCAATGGCAATTTCCTTCAATACCAAGCCGTTATTGACTTCAATCACCGCTTTTTCTGTGACGATAAGATTGACTTGCCTCGCCGCGGTAAGCGGCAGTTGGCAGCGTTCCAGAATTTTTGCCTGACCATGTTTGTCACAGTGCTCCATGGCGATAATGACGCGCTTAGCACCGTTTACCAGGTCCATGGCGCCACCCATGCCAGGTACCATTTTCCCGGGGATGATCCAGTTGGCCAAGTTGCCTTCACGATCGACTTCCAACGCCCCGAGTACGGTGACATCGACATGGCCACCGCGAATAATGGTAAAAGAAAGCGCACTGTCGAAGAATGCCGCGCCGGGGACCACGGTTACCGGTTGACCGCCCGCATTGGTGAGATCCGGATCAACATTACCCTCGGTTGGCATCGGTCCAAGACCGACTAACCCGTTTTCCGACTGAAATATCACACCGAGATCATCCGCGACATAATTAGCGACCATTGTCGGTAAACCAATGCCTAAATTAACCAAATCACCCCGGGACAACTCCTGGGCGACGCGACGAGCAATACGTTGCCTGATAAATTCTTTATCCATTATTCTTATCCCCTTAACACCAGGTAATCTATAAAAATACCGGGAATATTGAAGCGGTCGGCAGCGTTTTGATCCATCGGAAGGATATTCTCGCATTCTGCGATCACAATATCGGCTGCGGTGGCCATGACCGGATTAAAATTCTTGGTGGTTTTATTGAAAATAGCATTCCCTGCTCTATCCACCTGAGAGCAACAAATTAAAGCAATATCGGCATGCAATGGTTTTTCCAGTAAATAATACTTACCGTCAACAATAATCTTTTCTTTGCCCTGCTCCACCAGCGTACCTAATCCCGTTTGTGTCAACACCCCACCCAATCCGGCGCCAAAAGCCCGGATCCGTTCCACCAGGGTTCCCTGCGGGACCAGTTCCATTTCCAATTCACCACGAGCCATTTGCCGACCGGTTTCTGGATTAAGACCGACATGAGAGGCAATCATTTTGCTGACTTGCTTATTAACAATTAGCTTCCCTATTCCCCGATTAATTAATCCAGTGTCGTTGGCTATAATAGTGAGATTTTTGGTTCCAGCACGGACAATAGCATCAATTATTTTTTCGGGGGTACCGACCGCCATAAAACCGCCGATCATAATCGTCATGCCCTCTTTAATCATAGCGGCTGATTGTTCAGGTGTTATTTGTGGTTTTTCCAACATAATATTCCCTCTAAAAAAAATAATGTATTTTCTATCATTACAGCTGTACGCTTTAATCGCGTTAGAAAAACCATTTTGGGAAGCACGTGGCAACCTGCAATGCCGCCATAACATAAAGAATTACATAAATGTTATTAATTAATGTAGATTGCCGTTAGTGTCACTCAAAATGATGCGGTCCCTTATATACGGATAGCCACATATGCTCATCATATAGGAATATTATTTGATTTAAACCCTGGTAGAACTACTTCCGTTTTACCCTTGCATTTATCCGTAATAAAGTAGATCAGAATGCCAGCCACTACGTCTAATATAATAAAGAACTTATAGGCTGCGTCGTATTGTCCAGTATATTTCAGGCTAATGGCTATCACCACAAAACAGCAGACCCGGAACAAACACGCGATAGTTGACACTAACCGATTAACCGCAGCAAAATCATAGCGGCCATAGACCGTACCCACCATTGAGGTACATAGTTCTTTGATGCCGGCAATGCTTGCGCCCACCAGCAATAGCGTAAAATAGGTAAAATAACCGCTGCCGCGTACCAACAGACAACCATGGGTAATGACAAAAAACAGGGCATAAATCACACTGGCCTTACGGGTACCAATTTTGACATCAATCCAGCCCCATACATAACTGAAAATGGCACAACACAACGCCGCCGTGGTAAACATCCAGACTGCCGTTTCTTTAGGATAACCAATGGAGATCAACCGGGGCACCAGTTGACTGACCACGCCAATATCCACCAACCACAGCAGGCCGAAACCCACGGCGATAAGCCACATATCCCGATCTTTGAACAGCACCTTATAAGTAAAGGGGCTCTGGTAATTATTTAATACTGCAAGATTAGCATCCAATTGCTGCTGTGAAACCGGTAGATTATCGGGATAAAGGCCCATTTCTTCCGGAGTATTGCGTATCCAGAAAATTGTAATGAAACCCAATAAAACCAGTACACCGCCGACCGCCGCATAACCGTTGGGTATCCCGAATTGACTAAACAGAAAATAAAAAATAGGCACTAGGGTAGCGGTACATAACGACATCCCCATGGTCGCCCACCCCAGTGCCAGTCCTTTTTTGCGTGGAAACCAGGTATTGAGTAAGGTGGCCGGG
Organism: Enterobacterales bacterium; assembly: GCA_015654745.1. Taxonomy (GTDB): domain Bacteria; phylum Pseudomonadota; class Gammaproteobacteria; order Enterobacterales; family Enterobacteriaceae; genus Acerihabitans. The sequence goes on along the minus strand of JAATGH010000362.1, from coordinate 3,185 downwards.
ACGTTAAAACAGCATCCGGTCGCCAGAAGGTTCATCAACACTAACCCGATAGCATATTCGGCATAAGAGCGTGCATGGCCAAACCACATAATGACCAGCCCCAGCGAAATAACGCCCACCACGGCAACCCTCTTCGCGCCCTTGCGACTAATGACCTCGGCAATTAGCAGTGATCCAAATACACCGATCCAACCCGCCGGCGTGGAAAACGCTAACAATGTGGCGTAATCCCAGCCATACATATCGACAAAGCTTTGGACAATGATATTCAAACCATCCGCCGTCCAGGCGGCGAAATTGTAATACATTAAAAAGCTGAACCCCACGATCCCCCAACCCCGACCACCAAAATTACTTCGCGTATTAGAGTATGGTAGACTATCAGTTATTTCTTGTTGTTGCATGGTAGCCATCCTATTAAATTAATGTAACAGATACCGACTTACCGACAGTTCAAAAAAATAAGCAGTTTTAACGAAGTTGTTAATCTCAGTTATCTCCGTCAATAAATCGAATCAAATAAATGTCTTATGACCGTTTACGCATATGATACTCAATCAGCCCGTTCACCTTTATGACGAATACCGCGTTACTATGAAATCTTTATGGTTGTATTAATAAATCCATGCTTGCCATAAGTACCATTATATTATTTATAATCTATCATCCATGATATTTATTGAGAAGAGCAATGTTAAAAACCGATTTCCCATTTATGAAAAACGTAACCACCCGGTCACTTTCATAAAAAATAATACCGCACTTCAATGTGATATTGTTCATATAAATATTCGTGAAAAAAATTCATTGTACACACTCGCCAGCATGTTGCTCCAGCAGATATTTTTTAAACGAAGTTAGGCAACCGCTCATATAACGCTGGGATGGATAATAAAGATTAAGCAACCAGTCTGATGTTTTCCATTGATTTAGTAGCGTGACCAGATGTCCGTTGTTAATATCGCCTTGCACAACATAACGGGGTAGGTAGGCAATTCCTGCTCCAGCCATCACTGCCTGACGTAACAATGCGCTATCACAAATCTCCAGTGACCTTGATACCTTAAAAAAGTTTTTCTCATCATTAAGGGCATAAACCCATTCATTTCCACCGGTCAGGGAACTGGCGTAGAGGCAATGGTATTGTGATAACTCCGATGGGTGTTTCGGTTCGCCATTCAACGCCAAATATGTCGCGGATGCGACGGTGACAAATGGTTCACACATTAGATTACGGCAAACCAGCGGTAAATCATTATCGTGATAGCTATTTAACGAATTTATTGCACCAATAATGATATCGTACTCTTTCCATGACCGGATACCAAATGCAGAAACATTGATGGTAAAATTAATCCGTTTATGCATCGATAAATACCGCGCAACAATAGGTATCAGAAATTTCTCCGCATAAACCGGCGTACAACAAATACGAATGGTTCCCTGATCTGCGGTAGAAAAATTGCTGAGCGTGCGCTCTAGATGGCAAACATCTTCATGAATTAAAGAAAATTTTTTGTAAAGATAGGTACCCGCTTCGGTTAGACGCTGAGACTTATTATTTCTACGATACAGTTGACAACCAATATCCTTTTCTAAATCGGAAAGCCACCGCGAACCGGACGAAATCGAAACGCCCATTTTTTCCGAAGCAGATGAAATCGACCCCGTTTTTCCCAAATACAAAAAAAATAGCATTTTTGTCATCATGTAGGGGTCAGAAACGGGACGTTCCGCTGAGGGTGTTAATATAGGAGCAACCTCAATAAGTGGATGGCTGTCACAATACATGATTCTCTCCCGCCGCCATAAACAATGAAATCATCTTAATTGTTTTTTATCCGGCAAAATGGCAAAAATTTCCATTCGCCCCTTGCTGTATCTCACAATTTGAATACTTCAGATGAATACGCTATTTTGCGCAATCGATCTATATCCAGGATAAAAACCTTACCGTAATATATATCAATAAGATTATTTTTTTTAAGAATTTTCAATGTCTTAGCAATGAATGGTCGAGAAAGTCGCAGGCAGTCCGCTAAAAATTGCATAGTGAAAGGAAGAGAGAACCCATCTTTCTCGGTGACGCCACAGTCGACCAGAAAGCATACGATACTAAGCTCACGAGAGGCGACTTTATGCGTATAGAGTACCCGATCCAAGTCATCCAGCCGCGCTGTTAACGCATCAATAACAAACATTTTAAACTCTTCGTGCTGCGCTAACAATTTGGCGGTGTAACCACGGGGAAGTATCAGCAGTTCAACGTTCGTAACCGCATAATAATCCCGGCCCACGGGTCTCTGTTGCCAGACATGATTAAAGAGTACTAATCTGCCAGGTGGGATGTGGCTCAATAAAGTCTGGTCACCGTTTGCATGCTGAGTTTGTGTGAACAATAATCCTTTGATCGTCCAGGCGACAACTTCGGCTTCCATCCCCTGATGAAACACAATACTTCCCGCCTTTTCATATCGAATACGAGCTTGTTCAGAAATTTCCTTTTGTAGACGCGGAGAAAAAGTGGACCATCCAGGAATCAACATCAATTTCGTATCACTTATCATCTGCTTTTTCCTCTAAAATTTTGTACACAAGTAAATGGGTCAAAGAATAATAGAAACTCAATCTCTTTGGAGCGATCCAGGCCATTTCCCGGCAAGTCTTTTCTTTGAAAAAGATAGGGCGATCACTATGAAAAAAATCGGAACATCTCAACAGCAGGGGAAGAGCAAAAATGGGAATCATCATCTTATATATGGGAATGTTTACTTACCGAAGCTATGGCCTAGCAGAGAGAGGTGGATAATGAAGACTTTTCGCATTCTAGGCATACCTCCATATCTGCTACAGAAGTTTTTATCTAATTATTTCCAAGTAGTGGCAATGGCATACAGTATCCGATATGAACTTGGAAAAACCATGCCTGCTGGTTCAATAATGATGGTTTTGGTTTAAACCTTTCTGATATCCTGCTTATTACTCATCCGCCAATATAATGACTTCGGCAACCAGCGGTTGGGTCTTGTGATGGTAAACGTCCCAGTTTCAGAACCATACAGTTTTGAGATTATCGGCAAGTTGACAAGGGCGCTACCGTGGATAAAATGGCTTGACGCAGTACTGGCGCTGGCACCGGCTCAGCAAAATCCAGAGCCAGCCCTAAGCGCTGCCCCCCTTCACCC
>JAATGH010000220.1 GCA_015654745.1 Enterobacterales bacterium | reverse complement strand
TGATAGTCTGCGATCTTGCCGGTGATATGGAGGTCTTGCTGAGCTTGGATGCGGACGAGCTGCGCAGCCGGCTCTACACCCGCCGCGATGAATTGGGAGACCGCTCGGCGGTGCCGATTAAACTGGTGCATATCAATAAATGCCCGGTGCTGGCCCCCGCCAATACGCTGCGCCCGGAGGACGCCGAGCGGCTGGGGATCGATCGCCAGCGCTGCCTGGACAATCTGCGCCTGCTGCGCGAGCATCCGCAAATACGCGAGAAGGTGGTGGCGATCTTTACGCAGGCCGAGCCGTTTGCCGCGACGGACAACGTTGACGCGCAATTATACGATGGATTTTTTAGCGACGCCGATCGCACAGCGATGGGCATTATTCTGGAAACCGATCCGGTCAACCTGCCCGCGCTGGACATCAGTTTTGTCGATCCCCGCCTGGAACAACTGCTGTTTCGCTACCGGGCCCGTAATTTTCCGCAGACCCTTGACGACGGCGAGCAGCGGCGCTGGCTGGAGTATCGTAAATCCGTATTCACAGAAGAAGCCCTGGAGACCTACCTGGCCAATCTGCAACGGCTTTATCTGGAGCATGAAGGCGATGAAAGCAAAACCCGGCTGCTAAAAGCCCTGTATGACTACATGCAGGAGCTGTGATCGGTCTTTCCACCCGCGCGTGGCGCGGTTTTAGGATGGATATCGCTTGCAGTCGCGGCGCCCTCCCGCCGGGTCGCTAGGCGTTTTTAAGCATCCAGTCGATTTCGGTCGTGGTCACCAGCCGCTCAAAATGGCTCAGCTCCGCCAGCTTGCAGGCGTAAAACACCTGGCAAAACCGCTGCCCCAATAAACGCGACAGGTCGGTATTACCCTGGAACAACCGCAGCGCCTCGCACTGGCGCCGCGGCAGCGCACGGCCTTGCGCCGCGTCGTCACAGCCGTTGCCGGTTACCTCGGCCGGCAGGGGTAAAGCATGTTCAAGCCCATACTGAATGCCCGCCAGCGCCGCGGCCAGGGCCAGATAGGGATTGGCGTCGGCCCCCGCCACGCGGTATTCCACCCGATGGTTATGCCGATCGGCGCAGGGAATGCGCAGCGCGACGGTGCGATTATTGACTCCCCAATTGGCCTGCACCGGCACGTACATACCGGTCTGAAACCGCCGGAAAGCGTTCACATTCGGCGCCAGCAGCGCCATGGAGGCCGGCATCAAATGCAGCATGCCGGCCAGCGCGTCGCGCATCAGCGCCGAGTGGCCGCCATCTAGACCGGCCATAATATTATGCCCCCCGACATCCACCAGGCTGATGTGCAGATGCATGCCGCTGCCGGCGAACGCCGAGTAGGGTTTGGCCATAAAGGTCGCGTCCAGGCCATGGTTTTCCGCCGCCAACCGCACCAGCCGCTTTAATCGCAGAACCTGGTCGCAGGCTTGCAAAAGATCATCGCCGTGACGGAGATTGATCTCAAACTGGCCGGGGGAGGACTCCGCTACCGCTCCCGACGTGGGAAGGCCCTGCAGAATCGCCAACCGTTCAATCTCCTTTAACACATCGGCGAAGATATCCAGGTTAGCCAGAGAGTAGACCTGGCAGCGGGTCTGGCGGTCGTCGGTCCCCGGGGCGCACGGCGGCTGCGGTAAACCGCCCGCGCCGCGCCGCCGGTCCACCAGGTAAAACTCGATTTCCAGCGCCACCACCGGCCGGACACCGCGACGCAGCAACGACCGCCAGACACGGGCCAGTACATTGCGCGGCTCAACGTCAAAGGCCGATCCATCCTCATCGAGCATGGTCAACAACAGTTGGGCGGTGACATCGGGATCGGCGGGGGAAGGCAGCAGCGAACCCGGTACCGGCATACACACCCGGTCGGGCTCGCCCTTTTCCTGGCCCAGCCCCGCCGCTTCCACGGTATGGCCATACAGATTGATAACAAATAGTGAAGAGGGGAAATAGCAGCCGATTTCAAGCGCGGACAAACCGGCGACGGGGATGCGTTTACCGCGAAAACAACCATTGAGATCGGTGAGAAGAAGATCAACGTGCTGAGTGTGGGGGTGGCGTTCCAGATAAGTTTCTATCTCTTCCTGGAACGCGCTGGTTCGAAGCTCGCCGGTTAGCCTATCCCGGCGTGGCCGCAAGGGTAGGTCCAACACTGGAGCGGAATATGTATCCACTGCCACCTGTTTTTGCATAGATTACCCGCTCAAGCATCCTGTCAACCAAACGAAGGACCACTTCCCGGCGAAGGCGATATTGCATCCGCCCTAAAAACATAGCGGCTCCCTCGCCCCTTGGCAAATCAAACGCGCCGGCATCAAGGCCCACCACGGGACCAAGCCTAGGACAGGCGCATCGGCATCAACGCCGGATCGGGATACAGATACTCAAATCCCAGCTCGCGGCAGATGCGGCCGCCATCGATTATTTTGCCGGTATCCCGCGCATCGTCAGCCAAATAGCGCGGAGGCACCAGATCCAGTTCACGGGCCCGCGCAGGATAAAAATCCCGCCTGGCCGGATGCCGGGGGGCGCAAATATTATAGATATGGCCGCCCTTAGGCAGTTTGAGCAACAGTTCAATGGCCGCAATCACATCCGATTGGTGCACCAGGTTGACGCCATGGGAACCGCCCGGCAGTTGGGTTTTCCCGGCCAGGAATCGTCCTGGATGGCGATTCGGCCCCACCAGCCCGGCCAGCCGCAGGATATCCACCGACGT
>JAATGH010000170.1 GCA_015654745.1 Enterobacterales bacterium | reverse complement strand
GCCAAACGTCATCGGCAGGGAAACCCGAAGTCGCTCAGGTATTTTTTCTCCAAAAAAAGCGCCGGCCAGTCCGCCGATCATGACTGCGCCGCCGTTAATGAACGGTCCTATTAACATTTATAACTCCTCAATATTATCATTACAGTCTTCTCCATCCGCTTGATTTTCACCCCAGCGTTTGAGGCCGCCCACATCTAAACCGAATAGATCAAGCGCGCGGGATACGCTGTGATGGACGATGTCGTCTACGGTCTGCGGCCGTTGATAAAAAGCCGGAACCGGCGGAAAAATAATTCCGCCCATTTCAGTGACTGATTGCATATTTCGCAGATGGGTCAGATGCAACGGTGTTTCCCTCACCATCAGTACCAGCCGGCGTCGCTCTTTCAAAATAACGTCCGCCGCCCGGGTGAGAAGGTTGCCGCCAAGGCCCTGGGCTATGGATGCTAGCGTATTCATTGAGCACGGCGCAATTATCATCCCGAGCGTCTTAAATGACCCGCTGGAAATAGATGCCCCAAGCTGATTTATTGAATGAACACGATCGGCTAGTGCGTTCACGTCCTTTCGTTCATAGGGGGTTTCCAGCGTTCGGGTTATTTCCGCGCCCTTGGTAATAACCAAATGTACTTCAATATCCTGATCGGATAAAAGTTGCAGTGTCTTCATACCATATTGGAAACCAGAAGCACCGCTAATACCAACAATAATGTGCCGTTTTGTCATGTCAATTATCAAATCTATTTGAAGTCGGGAAGAAATTTTCGCACATCCACCTGTTTGAATTTCGAACGTTCAAAGGATGACTTTAGATGATAAGGCACGGTGCAATCGAAGATGGTTTTACAGGATACTCCCTGTTGCAGAATGCTGGGGCTATATTCCGGAGTCTGGGAGGGATCTAATGGATGGCAGCGAACGCCGGGAATAAAGATCGTATCCACATCACCTTGATAACGGGTTTGCATGGCCCATAGAATATCGTCGGTATCAAAAATATCGACATCTTCATCCACCAGAATAACGTGCTTAAGTTCGGAAAATGCGGCAAAGGCCAATATGGCCGCCTGTCTTTGCCGACCTTCGTCAACCGGCGATGATTTTTTAAATTGGATAACCGCCAATAATTTACCGCCGCCGGAGGTATGGGCATGGACATTCAGCACCCGCCCCGGCATGGCGCGCTCGATCATATCCAGTATGCTGGCTTCTGTGGGAATGCCCGCCATGTTGACATGCTCGCCGCTGGGTCCCAGTGTGGTTTGCAAGATGGGGTGTTTGCGGTGAGTTACCGCTTTGACTTTTATTACCGGTAAGGCTTGCTTGGCTTCGCCGGTATAACCGGGAAACTCGGGCATGGCCTTGCCGGTATGGGTATTCTGGTCTTCGCGTACCCGTACAGTAGGCAGCAGTTCGCCTTCTATTACGATCTCGGCATGGGCAATGGCGCGTTCATTGATACTGACGCAGTTAATCAATTCAACGGCTTTGCCGCGCAGCGCGCCCGCGATGCTCAGTTCATTAAATCCCAACGGCGTGGTGGGTGGCTCGAAACAGGCGGCGATTTCAATGGCGGGATCAACGCCGATACTGATGGAGATCGGCAAAGGGCGACCGGCCTTTTCCGCCTTTTCACGAAACGCGTCGATGTGTCGACCGGGGGTTAGCCACATCGACAGCTCATCACGGCTTTGTATACATAACCGGTGAATAGTGATGTCGGATTCGTGGGTATCAGGATCTGACGCGTAGCACAAGCCCATGGTGAAATAGGGGCCGGCATCCTCTTCGGTATTGGTCGGCGCGGGTAATAGGGTTCTTAAATCGAAGTCCGGATCCGAGGCTAAATGCACCACTTCCTGGCACACGGCCCGCTGGTCCTTGATGACCACCGGCGTAATGGCGTGACTGACCGAGTCTTTTAACAGGAAACCTAATCGATCGGGCTGGCAATTGAGCAAATGGCCTACGCGCTCACGCGTTGACATGATACCGGTGACGACACGTACGCCGGGAAACCCGATGATGTTATTGAACATCATCGCCGGGCCTTTGCGCGTGGGCCGCTGGCAGGTTCCGCCCGCGCCGACATAACGATAGACCCCGGACAACTCAGCGTTGGGATCGACCGCAACATCGGTACTGACAAATTCACCGGCAATATTTTCCAGTAAGGCAATCGCCGAACGAAGATCGTAGACCTGCTTTGGGTTATTTTGTGGTTGTTCTGACATATTTCCTCCAGCGGAACGCAGTAGTAGAAAGCTGGGCAAAATATATCCCTGGAGGAATATTTGATAAACTACCGTTTATATCCGCTGGGTAAACTTTTTTGGTTTAGGCTCCCTCATCGCGCCCTTAGCCCAAATGCGTGTGCCGTGCCTGTGCCGGTTCGATCTCCATGGCGTTGATACCCTGGAGAATGCCGCAGGCATCCATCCGCTGTTCCTGCTGGCAGCGCTGGCGCAATTGCGCCAACTGCTGCTTGAGGCGGGTCAGTTCCGCGATACGCACCTCCACATGGGAAACATGTTCATCCAGTAGCTGATTTACCGCGCCGCAGTCGGCGGCCGGCTGGTCCATCAGACCCAGCAGCAAACGGATCTCCCCATGGGTCATATCCAGCACGCGGCAATTACGGATAAACCGCAGGCGCTCCACGTGCGCTTCCCCATAGCTACGATAGTTGGCCGCGGTACGTAGCGGCGCCGCCAGCAAACCTTCCTTTTCGTAGTAACGTACGGTTTCTACCGTGCAGTGTGCGAGTTGAGCGACTTCACCAATTTTCATAAACTATCTCCTTTACGTATTGACTCTATAGTAACTTCAGGGTGTGCAATGTGCCATAGATAACCTTACCGGGAGAGTGCCATGGCCCCGCAGCCAGTAAAATTTACCAAATTATCCCCCGCGACCGACCGCGCCAAGATTGGCCCAGCGCAGGACGGTTGTCAGCAGGGCTGTTGTACCACCGAGAGGGTGTTGACTACCGCTGCGCAAGGGCCGACTTTAGCGGCAGTTCCACCGGGCAGTATCCAAAGCCGGCTATTGATTGCCCAGATGGACTGCCCGACCGAGGAGACGTTGATCCGCAAGGCATTGGGCGGCATGCCCATGGTACAGGGGCTAGAGTTCAACCTGATGGCGCGGGTGCTCACCGTGGTACATACGCAGGGCCAATTGCCGGCCATCGAGGCGGCTATCCGGTCGCTGGGCATGGACAGTGTCCCGGTGAATGAGGGGGATAATAGTGCCGCTAGAACCGAGCCCACAGGCAAACCCTGGTGGCCGTTGGCGCTGGCCGGCGTAGCGGCGCTCGGCGCGGAAGCCGCATCCTGGGTGGGGGGGCCGTTATGGCTCGGGGCGCTGCTGGCGCTCGGCGCCATTGCGATTAGTGGCGTCGGCACCTATAAAAAAGGCTGGATAGCGGTGCGCCACGGCAACCTGAATATTAATGCGCTGATGTGCATTGCCGTCACGGGCGCGGCATTGATCGGGCAGTGGCCCGAAGCGGCGATGGTCATGGTGCTGTTCACTCTGGCGGAGCTGATCGAGGCCAAGTCGCTGGATCGCGCGCGTGATGCCATTCGTGGCCTGGTGCAACTGACGCCGGAACGGGCGACGGTGCAACAGGTGGACGGCGGCTGGACCGAGGTGGACGCCAAGGCGGTTGACGTGGGCCGGGTGGTGCGGGTCAAGCCCGGCGAGCGTATCGCATTGGATGGGGTGTTGACCGCCGGCGAATCCAGCGTAAACCAGGCGCCGATTACCGGTGAGAGCCTGCCGGTGGAGAAATCCAGTGGCGACGCGGTGTTCGCCGGCACCATCAACGGGTCGGGGGCGTTTGAATTCCGGGTCACGGCGCGCAGTGCCCAGTCGACCCTGGCGCGGATCATCCATGCGGTGGAGGAAGCGCAGGGCGCGCGGGCGCCAACCCAGCGGTTTATCGATCGGTTTGCCCGCTACTACACGCCGGCGGTGTTTGCGTTGGCGTTGGCTACCGCGGCGCTGGCGCCGGTGCTGTTCGGCGGCGGCTGGTATGAATGGGTTTACCGCGCGCTGGTACTGCTGGTCATCGCCTGCCCATGCGCACTGGTGATTTCCACGCCGGTGACCATCGTCAGCGGCCTGGCGGCGGCGGCACGCCACGGTATTTTGGTCAAAGGCGGCGTCTATCTTGAAGAGGGACATAAGCTTGCCTGGCTGGTGCTGGACAAGACCGGCACCATCACCCATGGCAAACCGGCGCTCACCGACACCGTGCTACTGGATGCGCCGGATGGGCTGGATGCCGTGCGTATTGCCGTTAGCATTGCCGCGCGTTCCGATCATCCGGTGTCGCGCGCCGTGGCGGCGGGACGGCAAGATATCGCCGGGCTGCTGGAGGTCACCGAGTTCGCCGCCCTGCCGGGGCGGGGAGTGCGCGGTACGGTGGCGGGTAAGCGCTACCAACTCGGCAACCACCGGTTAATCCATGAACTGGGCGTATGCTCGCCGGCGCTGGAATCGCGACTCGGCGCGTTGGAAACACAAGGCAAGACCGTTATTTTGCTTACCGACGGACAACAGGTGTTGGTGCTGTTCGCCGTGGCGGATACCGTTAAGGATAGCAGCCGGCCGGCGATCCAGGCGCTACACGCGTTGGGGATTAAAACCGTCATGCTGACCGGCGACAATCAACATACCGCTCGAGCCATCGCCGATCGGGTGGGCATCGATCTGGCCCTGGGAGACCAGTTGCCGGAGGACAAACTGCACGCGGTAGAAAATTACGCCCGCAGCGGTAAAGTGGGCATGGTGGGGGACGGCATCAACGATGCGCCCGCCCTGGCCCGGGCTGACATAGGTTTCGCGATGGGCGCGGCGGGCACCGATACCGCCATCGAAACCGCCGACGTCGCGCTGATGGACGATGATCTGAACAAAATCGCGCGCTTCGTGCGCCTTTCGCGAGCCACCCGGTCTATCCTGATACAAAATATTACCCTGGCTCTGGGCATTAAGGCCGCCTTTTTGGTGCTTACCGTGCTGGGCATGGCCACGCTGTGGATGGCGGTGTTCGCCGACGTCGGGGCGAGTTTGCTAGTGGTGGCCAACGGACTCAGACTGGCGCGCCGGTAACGCCGGTTCCCGGGCCGCCCGGTC
>JAATGH010000264.1 GCA_015654745.1 Enterobacterales bacterium | reverse complement strand
TTACTGCCTTTATCCTGATACCTATCGTTATCGCCGCGATGTTTTTTCTGCCTATGGTCGGATTTACGCTGGTTACGCTTGCGGTATGCATGCTGGCGGCGTGGGAATGGGGACCGCTTGCCGGTTTGTCAACCCGCGGCCAGCGTGTCTGGTTATCCATACTGTGCGGCCTGCTGCTGGCATTGATGATGCTTAGCATCCCGGATTACCATCCTTTTTCATCGGCTCCTATGGTAAAATACGCGCTCGAGGGCGCCCTGGCCTGGTGGGCCGTTGCGCTGGCGCTGGTGCTGTTCTATCCCCGTTCAGCCGCGTTTTGGCGTCGTTCATACCCGCTGCGGCTGCTGTTCGGCGTATTAACCATCATCCCTTTTTTCTGTGGCATGCTGGTCCTGCGCCAATATCATTATTCGGCCAATCCGTTCACCGGGGCCTGGTGGCTGCTCTACGTCATGCTTCTGGTCTGGGGGGCGGATTCCGGCGCGTATCTTTTTGGTCGCGCCTTTGGCCGGCATAAGCTGGCGCCGAAAGTCTCGCCGGGTAAAACCTGGGAAGGGCTGATCGGTGGACTGGTCACCTCGGCGTTAATATCCTGGCTGTTCGGCCGCTACGCCCCGCTTGACGCGGCGCCGCTGAACTTACTGTGGTGCTCGGTGATCGCCGTATTGGCGTCGGTGCTGGGCGATTTAACCGAGAGCATGTTTAAGCGCGAAGCTGGAATCAAGGATAGCGGCCATTTGATCCCCGGTCACGGAGGCATCCTCGATCGGATCGATAGCCTGACCGCCGCGGTGCCGGTTTTCGCTTGTTTAATGCTTCTGATTTTTAGAGCTATTTAATCGAGGGGCCAGGAGTTATTATGTTGCACTTTCTCTGGAGTCTCGCCGCGTTTATCGTTGCGCTGGGTATTTTGATTACCGTGCATGAGTTCGGCCACTTTTGGGTGGCGCGGCGCTGCGGCGTCACGGTGGAACGTTTTTCCATCGGGTTTGGCCGCGCGCTGTGGCGTCACCGGGATAAGCGCGGCACCGAATACGTTATTGCCGCCATCCCTCTCGGCGGGTATGTGAAAATGCTGGACGAGAGGGTTGATACCGTTGCGCCCGAGCGCCGGCATGAAGCGTTTAATCATAAAAAAATTTGGCAGCGCGCAGCGATCATCAGCGCCGGCCCCATCGCCAATTTCATTTTCGCGGCGTTTGCCTATTGGCTGGTATTTTTGATTGGCGTACCCAGCTTTCGGCCGGTTATTGGCGAGGTCACGCCCAATTCCATCGTTGCGCAGGCGGAAATTTTGCCCGGCATGGAACTTAAGTCCGTTGGCGGTATCGAAACGCCTGATTGGGATTCGGTTCGCATGGAGCTGATCGGCAAGATCGGCGACAGTCAAACCAGCGTAGGCGTCGCGCCTTTCGGCTCGTCGCGCGTAGAAAGAAAAATTCTCGATTTGCGCCATTGGTCTTTCGAGCCGGACAAGCAGGATCCGATCGTGGCATTGGGGATTCTTCCGCGCGGTCCGCAGATCGAATCGGTGCTGGCAGAAGTGCAAACGGCGTCGGCTGCGGCAAAAGCCGGTTTGCAACCGGGTGACAAGATCGTTAAAGTCGGTGGTCAGCCAATTGACCGCTGGCAGGATTTTGTCATGCGGGTGCGGGATAATCCCGGTAAGGTTCTATCGGTTGAGATCGAACGGCGCGGCGTTCCAATGCATCTTTTGCTGACGCCGGACGAGAAGTCGGTAGGCAAAGGCGAGGTGGAAGGCTTCGCGGGCGTGGTGCCACAGGTCATACCTCTGCCCGAGGAATATAAAACGATACGCCAGTACGGCCTGTTGCCCGCAGGGGTGCAGGCTGGCGAAAAAACCTGGCAGCTGATGAAGTTAACCGTCGGCATGCTGGGGAAGCTGGTAACGGGAGATGTTAAGCTGAACAACCTGAGCGGGCCGATTTCCATTGCCCAGGGCGCGGGGATGTCAGCGGAATATGGAATGGTGTATTACCTGATGTTCCTGGCGCTTATCAGCGTCAACCTGGGTATTATTAATCTGTTCCCGTTACCGGTGTTAGATGGTGGTCACCTGCTCTTCCTGGCGATAGAAAAGCTAAAGGGAGGGCCGGTTTCCGATCGAGTGCAGGATTTCAGTTATCGCATCGGTTCGATTTTGCTGGTGTTGTTAATGGGGCTTGCTCTTTTCAATGATTTCTC
>JAATGH010000484.1 GCA_015654745.1 Enterobacterales bacterium | reverse complement strand
TGTTGCTCGGTCTGATGGATAGCCTGGGCTACTTCGCGCCCATGACGGCGCACGCTTCTGGGGACCCAGTCGCGACTGCGCAGTTCATCAAGCATAGCGCCGCGGATACGTTGTACCGCATAGGTGGTAAACGCCGTTCCCTGCAGCGAGTCGTAGCGCTCCACCGCGCTCAACAGGCCGATGCCTCCCGCCTGCAGTAAATCATCCAGTTCCACGCTGGCCGGCAGACGAACCTGTAGCCGCAAGGCCTCGTGACGGACCAAAGGAATATAGCGTTGCCATAGGGACTGTTTATCTATTACGCCCGTGGCTGTATACAGATCGCTCTCCATGACTAACCTTACCTTGACCCTGTTATCACCGTTATTATCCGGTCAACGGTGACGATCAATCGCTGGAATAGTCGCGTTATTACCCCTCTATTTGATAATGCAGGGCCGAAAAAAACCCCGCCGACGCGGGGTTTTGAGGGCAACACACTTAGACACTAGCTTATTTCAGCAGGGACAATACGGTCTGCGGAACCTGGTTAGCCTGGGCCAGAACCGAGGTACCGGCCTGTTGCAGGATCTGCGCCTTGCTCATGTTCGACACTTCCGTCGCGTAGTCGGCATCCTGAATACGGGATTGCGCTTGGCTCAGGTTGGTCGTGGTGCTGGCCAGGTTGCTGATGGTGGAGTCAAAACGGTTCTGCACCGCACCCAGGTTGGAACGCATGGTATCCACCGATGACAGGGCTTTATCCAGCGTAGCCAACGAATCGTTGGTGGCTGCATTAGCGATGGCTTTAGTGGAGTCAACGCTTACCGTGGCGGCGCCGGTGGTGCTGTCGATAGCTACCGTAGCGGCATAAGATACCCCTTTGGCATCCTGCACAAAGTAGTTTTGATTTTTATCCTGCACCAGGGTATCGGCGGACATATTGGTACCGCTGGCGTCATTGATGGTGATGCTGGTGACGGCGGTGCCGTTCACCGAGCTGGCGGCCGCGGTAGCGGTAAAGTCAGAGTTGGCTGCCGTCGTGGCGTTGGCGGCAAAGGTACCCGCGGTCTTGTTACCCAGGGTTACCGTGGCGCCGTCGCTGCTGATGGAAGCGGCGCTGTACAACGCGGTAGCCGTTTTAACATAGGTGTTGGTACCATCGGATACCAGGGTACCGCCGGTCACGGTTGCGCCGGAGGCATCTTTAAAGGTCAAGGATGCGGCGGTCGTGGCGCTGGTTTGGTTGGTAGTGCCATCGGCCAGGGTTTCGCCCAGGGTAACCGCAGTGCCGGTGGTGACCGCTGCCAGGTTGGATACTGTCGGCGGGTTCGCGGTAGCCTTGGTAAAGGTACCGGCAGCCATGGTACCCGTGGTTTTGTCGGTAGCCAGAGCGCTGGCGGTGACGGTAGCGCCGTCGGCACTGATAGACGCGACTTTATACAGGGTTGTGGTACCGGCGCTGGTAGTAGAAATAAACGCGGCGCCAGTAGAATCGACAACTAATGAACCACCCGCGATTGCAGTGCCGCTGGAGTCCTTGAAACCCGTGACGGTGGAACTGGCAATCTGCGTATCATCGGTCACGCCGCTGACGTCAAGGCCGGTCAAGTCGGACAGCTTGACGGTACCTGCCGGTGCTGCATAAGTGCCGGTGGCGGCAGTACCATTGGTAAAGGCAGCCGTTGCCGCTTTTACGGTAGACGTCTGGCCTTGGGCGCCGTTGACGTTAAATGTCGCCAAGCCCAGGGTAGAGGCATCGGTTTTTTTCAACGCGATGGAGATGGTTTGACCATCGTCAGAACCCACCTGGATATTCAGGCTCTTGTCAGCGCTTAATACTTTCACGCCGTTGAAGTAGGTCTGGTCGGAGATACGGTTAACTTCCGCCAGGCGCTGGTTAACTTCATCCTGGATGGACTGCAGGTCACTGGCGGAGTTGGTGCCGGTTTGCGCCTGTACGGTCAGGGTACGGACCGCCTGCAAGTTGCCATTGATCTGGTCCAGCGCGCCTTCGGTGGTCTGCGCCAGGGAGATACCGTCGTTGGCGTTACGTGACGCCTGGGTTAAGCCGTTAATGTTGGAGGTGAAGCGGTTGGCAATCGCCTGACCGGCGGCATAATCTTTAGCACTGTTGATACGCAGGCCGGATGATAGGCGTTCGATAGCGGTGCCCAATGAAGACTGAGATTTGTTCAGATTGTTCTGGGCTACCAGCGAAATGCTGTTGGTATTGATAACTTGAGCCATGGTAATGTTCCTTATAAAGCATCAGGACTGGGTAAAGTAATTCGGGCATCAAACAGGAAAGCGTTAATGACCGTCCCCCTATGTATCGGCGGGGTCCTGACAACCTTTAATGAAAAAAACAAAATTCGAACGCGGCGGGTTTCCCCTTGATAAATGCGTATCACCGGCGTTAAGTCCAGTGCGCCATCCGGCGCGGGCGCAAACTCAATCAGATATAAGTGAGAAAGAAAAGCACGCCAGATAAGCGCCGCATCGCATAGCGGCACGCTGAATAGGGCCCGGTCGGGGAAAAACAGGACCAATAGCGGGAATTAACCCTATGAACGCGCCCTTTCCCTCCTATGGCGGAAAAAAAATTGCGGTAAACTTCTGCGCAGTGGTGCCGATAACCGCATTGCTTATCGTGCATCAGGAGAGGAATAAAATGACATCGGCCATTAGTTCATTAGGCGTAGGATCGGGTCTGGATCTGGCAAGTTTGCTGACGTCCCTGCAAACTCAAGAGCAAACGCGACTTACCCCCATTACCAACGCGCAAACCAGCAATAATGCCAAGCTGACCGCCTACGGCACGCTGACCAGCGCGCTATCCACCTTTAGCACCGCGTCTAAGGCGTTAACCGATCCAACGCTTTATACCGCCAAGGTGGCCAGCACCAACGACGGGTTTACCACCTCGGTGGGCACCACCGCCTCCAGCGGCAGCTACAGTATTTCCGTACAGCAGTTGGCGGCGGCGCAGTCGTTGTCATCAAGTCATATTTTTACCGATACCTCCACGGCGGTGCTTAATTCCACCACCAGCAACAGCACCACGCAGACGCTCAGCATCCAGGTCGGCACCGCCACCGCGGTGAAAATCCCGCTGACCGCAGCGCAAACCAGCCTGACCGGCATACGCGACGCGATCAACGGCGCCAGCGCCGGCGTAACCGCCAGCCTGGTGCAGTCGGGCGATAACGGTTATCAACTGGTGGTCACCTCCAATACCAGCGGCACCGCCTCCGATATTACCATGGGCGTCACTACCGACGGCACCGGCACCGGCGATACGTCGCTGCAGCAGATGCTCACCTACAGCGACGGCACCACCACCACCACCGGCATGACGCAAAGCGTCAAGCCGCTAAACGCCGAGCTGACCTTTAACGGCGTGTCGATTACCCGCAGCAGCAATACCATTACCGATGTACCGCAGGGCGTTACCCTGACCCTGACCGCCCCCACCACCGCCACGCAAAACCTGGTGGTGCGGCAAAGCGTAACCGATTCCACCAAAGCAGTGGAAGATTGGGTCAGCGCCTACAATACCCTGCTTACGACCTTTAGCTCGCTCAGCGCCTACACCGTGGTGGCCGCCGGGGCGGACCAGTCGACCACCAACGGTGCGCTGGTGGGGGATAGCGTATTGAATTCCGTGAAAAACCAAATTCAAACCGCCATCAGCTCCGCTCAGAGCAGCTCGACCTTTAAGGTGCTGAACCAGGTTGGCATCACCTTAAATAAAGACGGCACCCTGACCACCGACGACACCACCTTAATTAAAAACTTGAACAATAACCCCACCGCGGTATCGGCGTTTTTCGTCGGCAACGGCTCCACCACCGGGCTGGCCAGCCAGATGGTCACCATCGCCAATACCTTTACCTCAACCAACGGGGTGATTACCGGCGCCACCAACAGCATTAATAGCGTGTTGACCGGATTGACCAAACAGGCCACCCAGGTACAAAGCAGTATCGACGCCAATATCGCCCGCTATAAAGCGCAGTTTACCCAACTGGACGTATTGATGTCGTCGTTAAACAGTACCGCGTCCTACCTGACGCAACAGTTTGATTCGATGAACAACGTTTCCAGCTCGAGCAGCAGCTAGCAACAGCGGTTAACCCTGGACAACCCGATCACTATAAATAACAGAGAATACCCACTATGTACGGTTCACAAGCTTATGCCGTTGTCGGTCTGCAAAGCAGCGTGATGAGCGCCAGCCCGCATAAACTGATCACATTATTGTTTGACGGGGCGCTTAGCGCCCTTGCCAAAGCCGATATTTTTTTGGAACAGGGTAATATCGTCGCCAAAGGTAATGCGATCTCCAAAGCCATCGACATTATTACCAACGGGTTGAAAATGGGCTTGGATATGGAAAACGGCGGCGAGCTTAGTCACAATCTTGCGGATCTGTATGATTATTTTTGTCGGCAGTTAATGCTGGTTAATTTGCACAACGATCGCACGCTGCTCAAGCAGATCCAAGTGCTGCTAAGCGATATTGCCGATGCTTGGAAATCAATTTCACCCGATGCGGTTCAACAATAACTCGGCTAATCTTAGGCAAATTTTTATGTTTCGTTTCTAATCACGGTTATCCCTACACGGCAAAAAGTGTACGATAAAAATAACTAGAAAATGAACAGGATTAACCCACTTTTGATGTTTTATACTTTAGGATAGCCATGATGGATGCTTGCCCTTCACTTTTAGCCCATTACCAACACATTATTGCGCTGAGCGAAAATATGTTGTTGATGGCACGTCAGTCAGAGTGGGATGCGTTAGTCTATATTGAAGAAAAATATGTGCAGGCGGTGGCAAAAATCGCCGAGCTCAATAACATTGTTGAACAGCCGCTGTCCGCTCAAGTACAAGAAAAGATTTCGTCGTTGCTGCGCCAGCTATTAGACAATGAAAGCGAGGTCAATAAACTGCTGCAGGCACGAATGAGCGAATTACAAACGTTAATCGGTCAATCCACCCGTCAGCAGTCCGTGAATTCAACCTATCAAAAATTCGCCGATCGCACGTCAATCCTGTCGGGCGAAGTAAAAAACACCAATTAAAAAGATTATTCTCAAAATTATCGTCTTTTTGGCCCGCGGCGGGAAAAATGGGGTAAAGCCACCTATATTAATAGGGTTCCCATTAAAAAAGGATGATAACCATGTTTGATAAGATTAAAGATAAAGCGGAAGAAACGGCGGGCTTAGGACAAGAAGGTCTCGGTAAGGCTACCGGCGATCGCGCTTTGCATCTGGAAGGGAAAATCCGTAAACATGCGGCGCAGGCATCCTATAGTGTTAACGACTGTATCGACACCATTAAAGAGAAAACCGCCAACGACCCGATTCCGGCATTGCTCATCGCCAGCGGCGTCGGTTTTTTGCTGGCGAAGATCCTGCGATCGGGACGTCGTTAACGCCGCACAGCGCAGTGCCCTCCCCCTGCCGGCCTATCCGCACGCCGCCGGACGCGATAAGCCAGGCGGACAGATGATGCCCGGCCTGCGCACGGCGTCCTGGTTTACGACGACACCCTACACCCGGGCCGGCGACCAAGACTAAAAACGGTGTTTTATCCTATCGATAACCCCCGTTTTTGCCCACAAAGCACCGCGAGCTATCCCCCGCGCTAAGTGGTATGATCAGGCCTCTAGTCCAACCGCGGCGGATGTCATGTCTATCTTTGATGCGCTAAAAATGTTCGGCAGTACGTCGGTAAAGGTTACCTGTCCCGAATGCAAGCATATATCCCAGCAACCGGCGGAAAAAATGCGTAAAAACGTCACCTTGGTTTGTCCAAAATGCGGACATTATTTTTTACCAAAAGATAAATAGCCGGTAATCCCGCCCAACAAACCGCATCCAGCACCTCGCCGGCCTATCGGCATGCGCCAGCTCTTTTGCAACTCATTAACCCGAGGTTACAGCGACAAAAGCCCGACGGCCAACACCAAATAAAACCTTTGGGTCTCATCTTGTTCGGTTTCCTGCCACTGGCGCAAGGCATTAACAATCGCCGACTGCTGTATGACTTTACCGCCCTTATGCAGATCCAGGATAACCTGCCCAACGAGCTGGCTAATCATCTCTAGCGCCGAACGGTCTGGTGCGATAATGGATTCCATAGACTTTCCCCCGGTTTTAATTAACCGTGACACAATAATGAAAACCAGTATGGTGCCGTTATATGTCAGAAATATGACTTAGGAGGGAAGGCAATGGACGCAGATCGGCTTATTTTTCCGTTACCGTTTCGGCATTGGCTTCGATAAACTGACTCACCGACATCAGCCGGATAAAATGCGCAAGCAGCAGATCGGCGTCGGACTGCAGAATTTCTTCCGAGGCTTCGCGCGCCGATGAAATGGCTTTTTGAATATTTACCGCCATGACCGAGGAGCTACCTTTACCAACGGTGAGAACCAGCGCGGCCAGCATCAGCGACTGCGCCTCCACCAGGGCGGTCAAATCCTTCATTCTGGCATCGGTTTTGGCTAATTTGGTTAAGATCTCGGTGATCAAAGCTATCATAGTAGGTGCCTAAGAGAGGATATCTACGCAATCTTAACACAAATTGTCACCGCGGCCTAAATCAACCCGACGATTGCTAGGGTTTTACCCAGCCACCGGTTTAAAAACTGCCAAACCAGTCACAGCAGCGAAGAAAAAAAACGGCCATGCTAATCCTACCTCAGCCAGCGTGAATAAGGGGATGGTTATGCGGGTCAAAGCCGATTGGCATATGTATCTGTTAGGTGCATTCACGCTGTGTGTGCTGATTGCCCTGGCGGTCGGGTAAACAGGCCTGTACCGCCTTAAAACAAAAAGCCCCGGCTAGACTGGCCGAGGCTTTTTATTGGAGTTCCCCCTTCCCGGCGTTTATCTCCGGCACTCATTGGATTTATGGCGTTAGCTCTGCTAAGGGGAGGAAACTATAGCACTTATCCTAAATTATCGTCCAGTGTTAATGCGAATAAAAATTATTCACATTACTAACCACTTTGAAGACAAACAATCAACCCATTGCGGTCAACGTTGTCGTGGATACCAGTGCCGGGATTTCCGCTGACAGGGCGCCAGGGTTAGAGGCTGCGCTGGATACCAGCACGGAGATGTGGACAAGTAGGCAGTCACAATATGGACCTTGGATCGCCTCTCAGACCGAGAGGCCTGTTATCAAGCATCTTCTGGCGCATACGTAGCCGCGACTACACCGACATATTCATTATATCCTGATAGGCCGCCACCATCTTGTTGCGGACCTGCACACCGGTCTGCAACGATATTGATGATTTTTGCAGATCGACCATCACATCATTGAGTCCCAGCGACGACGTACCTGAGGCTAACGCTTCGGATTTATCACGCGTCTGGTTTTGCGTATCGCTGATTTTATCCAGCGCCGCGCTGAATTGGGCGGAGAAATCGCCGCCGGCCGGACTTTCCGTTACGCCGCTTGCCGTCTGCGACATTTTTTGTAACTGCTGCAGCGCGGATTCAATACCCTGAATAGCCATCATCCTGCCTCCGATTTTTTTATGAGGCGACCACCTTAACAGAACCTCTTCTCGTCTAAGGCGCTAAATAACGCTAAAAAACCCGGCTATTTCACCCATCGATTTGCCCACCAAAGGCAAATAATGCACTCACATTTATAAGAAGATCGCCGGCAACGTTTATAAAGCTCAGAAGGGAGAGTGTTTTGTTACCAGTAATTATACCACTCCGTCCGTTATTTGACGGGATTACGCTATGAGTACGGCTAAAAACGGTTCCGGCGTTCAGGGAAAGAATCCGTTTGCGCCGTTGCTTGAACGCTTGCGCATCCATCCCAAAGTCTTCGCTGCCATTGCCGCCGCAGCGGCAATTGCCTTCGTCGTGGTATTGGCCCTATGGGCCAAAAGTCCCGATTACCGCGTGTTATACAGCAATATCAGCGATCGCGACGGTGGCGATATCGTCGCTCAGCTTACGCAAATGAACGTCCCCTTCCGTTTTGAGGAACAGGGCACGGCGATCATGGTGCCGGCGGAATCGGTACATGAAACGCGGCTCAAACTTGCGGGCCTGGGTTTACCCAAAGGCGGCTCGGTGGGTTTTGAACTGATGGATCAGGAAAAATTCGGCATCAGCCAATTCAGCGAGCAGATAAATTATCAGCGCGCGCTGGAAGGTGAACTGGCCCGCACCATCGAGACCCTAGGCCCGGTTCAGTCGGCGCGGGTCCATTTGGCGCTGCCGAAACCTTCGCTGTTCGTCCGGGAGCAAAAAAGCCCGTCCGCCTCGGTTACCCTGAATTTACAACCGGGACGGGCCCTGGACGACGGCCAGGTTAATTCCATCGTTTATATGGTGTCCAGCAGCGTTGCCGGGCTTCCTCCCGGCAACGTCACGGTGCTGGATCAGCAGGGGCATCTGTTGACCCAAACCGATGCCACGGGTCGTGGATTAAACGCCACCCAGCTGAAATTTAATAATGAACTGGAAAGCCGCTATCAACGGCGGATTGAAGCCATTCTGGCGCCGGTCGTGGGTAGCGGCAACGTCCATGCCCAGGTTACCGCGCAGATCGATTTTGACAGCCAGGAGCAAACCGAAGAACAGTATAAACCCAACGCCGCCGAAGATGCCGCCGCCATTCGTTCCAAGCAGGTCGCGCAGAGCGAACAGCTCGGCGCATCGGCACAGGGCGGCGTCCCGGGGGCCCTGTCTAATCAGCCGTCTCCGGCCGCGGTCGCGCCGATTAACCGGGCCGCCCCGGCCACCCCGGCCGCGGCGCAGGGCGCGGCGGCCAATGCGCGTCCAGGACAAACGCCGGCCGCCGCCGGTGCGCAAAGCGGGACGCCAAGCGGGACGCCGTCCAATACACGCCATGACGAAACCATCAACTATGAACTCGATCATACCGTACGCCATGTCAAACGCAGCGAAGGCAACCTAAAGCGTCTGTCGGTCGCGGTCGTAGTCAACTATGTGCCGGGAGATCCGGGTAAGGCGCCGGTGCCGTTATCCGCGCAGCAACTCAAGCAGATCGAGGATATTACCCGCGAGGCGATGGGTTTCTCCACCGAGCGCGGCGATAGCCTGAACGTGGTCAATACCCAATTTGTGCAGTCCGACGATCTCGGCGGCGCCCTGCCGTTCTGGCAACAAGCCGTATTTATTAACGGGTTGATGAGCGCCGGACGCTGGCTGCTGGTGCTGTTGGTGGCCTGGATACTGTGGCGCAAGATTGTCAAACCGCTGGTGCAGCCAAAAGCACCGGTTACCGCCAGCACCTCGGCGAATGCCGCCACGCAGGCGACGGCCGCGCGCACAACGGAAGATACGGTGGTCAAGCTGAATAAAGATCAGCTGGACGACAAAAAACGCGCGCAGCAGCGTGAAAACACCGAAAGCCGGGCCCAACGGATTCGCGATATCACGGACAACGATCCGCGAATCGTGGCGTTAGTGATTCGCCAATGGATGAGTAACGAACAATGAGTATGACCGGAACCGAAAAGAGCGCCATCCTGTTGATGACCTTAGGCGAAGACCGCGCCGCGGAGGTGTTTAAGCACCTGTCCGCCCGCGAGGTACAGCAACTCAGCACATCCATGGCCGGCATGCGGCAAACCTCGCAGCAGGACCTGCTGGAAGTGCTGACGGAATTTGAAGCAGAATCCGAACAGTATGCCGCGCTGAGTATGAACGCCCCGGACTTCCTGCGCTCCGTGCTGATCAAGGCCTTAGGCGAAGAGCGTGCCTCCAGTTTGCTCGAAGATATTCTGGAAACGCGTGAAACCACCACCGGCATGGATACCCTCAACTTTATGGAACCGGTGGTCGCGGCGGATCTTATTCGCGACGAGCATCCACAAATTATCGCCACGATTCTGGTGCATCTGCGCCGCAATCAGGCCGCCGATATCCTGGCGCTGTTTGATGAAAAAATGCGCAACGACGTGATGCTGCGTATCGCCACCTTTGGGGGCGTGCAACCCGCTGCCTTGGCGGAACTGACGGAAGTTCTGAACGGCTTGCTGGATGGACAAAATCTCAAACGCAGCAAGATGGGCGGTGTGCGTACCGCGGCGGAAATCATCAACTTGCTCAAGACCCAGCAGGAAGAGTCGGTTATCAGCGCGGTGCAGGACTTTGACCGGGAACTGGCGCAAAAAATCATCGACGAAATGTTCCTGTTCGAAAATCTGGTGGATGTGGACGACCGCAGCATCCAGCGCTTGCTACAGGAAGTGGAATCGGAATCCTTGCTGATCTCGTTGAAAAACGCCGCCCAGCCGCTGCGCGAAAAATTCCTCAGCAATATGCCGCAGCGCGCCGCGGAAATTCTACGCGACGATTTGGCCTCACGCGGGCCGGTGCGTATGTCCCAGGTAGAAAACGAGCAGAAGGCGATCCTGTTGATTGTCCGTCGTCTGGCGGAATCCGGCGAAATTGCCATCGGTGGAGGCGAGGATACTTATGTCTGATGCATTTAACCAATTGCCGTGGCGCCCCTGGGCCTTGAACGACCTGTCCCGCAAGGCGCTGCTGCCGAAAATGCCGCCCTTACCCGGTGAAACCGCGGATCAGGGGCTGGCACGACAGGCGGCTCTGGAGGATGCGCGCGCCAAGGTGCTGGAGGAAGCCCAGCGCAACGGTTTTGCCGAAGGCCATATTCAGGGACGGCAAGAGGGCTACCAAGCCGGACTGTTGCTCGGCAAGGAGGAAGGCCGCGCGCAAACCCAGCTGGAGCAACAGCCGAGCATTGCCCAATTGCAAATGCTGGTCAGTGAATTCCAGCATTCGCTGGACGCGCTGGACAGCGTCGTCACCGAACGACTGGCGCAATTGGCGCTGTCCGCCGCCCGACTGGTGTTAGGACAAACCACCGGCGAAGGTGGCAATGCCATGCTGCTGCAAATCCAGCAGTTTTTGCAGCAGGAACCGATCTTTAGCGGTAAGCCACAGTTGCGGGTCCATCCCTCGTTACTACCGCTAGTGGAACAGCATTTGGGCGCCACGCTCAGCCTGCACGGCTGGCGTCTGATCGCCGATAGCGATCTGCACCCCGGCGGCTGCAAGGTGTCGGCGCCGGAAGGCAGCCTGGATGCCAGTCTGGCCACCCGCTGGCATGAACTCTGCCGCCTGGCCGCTCCGGGTGAGCTGTAATGTCCGCCCGCCTCGGCCGCTGGCTGAAAACCCTTGATTCGCTGGAGCAGCGTTTAGCGGCCACGCCGATGGTACGTCGCTATGGCCGCCTTACCCGCGCCACCGGCCTGATCCTTGAAGCGACCGGGCTGCAGTTGCCCCTGGGCGCCTCTTGCCTGATTGAGCGCCAAAGCGGTGCCGATCTTGAGGAAATCGATTGTGAAGTGGTGGGGTTTAACGGCGACAAATTATTTTTAATGCCGCTTGAGGAAGTGGAAGGCATTGTACCGGGCGCGCGGGTATATGCCCGCATGCGTCCAGACGGCCAGACCGGCAAACAGCTCCCTTTAGGGCCGGAGCTACTGGGACGGGTGCTAGACGGCGCAGGACGGCCGCTGGATGGCCTCCCCGCTCCCGATACCGGTTTTAGCGCGCCGCTGATTACCGCTCCGGTCAATCCGCTGCAGCGTACCCCGATTACCCAGGTACTGGACGTCGGGGTACGGGCGATTAACGCACTGTTAACCGTCGGACGCGGCCAACGTATGGGCCTGTTCGCCGGTTCAGGGGTCGGCAAGAGCGTCCTGTTGGGCATGATGGCGCGTTATACCCAAGCGGAGATCATCGTCGTGGGACTGATCGGCGAGCGTGGCCGCGAGGTGAAGGATTTTATCGATAATATTCTCGGCAGCGCCGGCCTGGCCCGCTCGGTGGTGGTTGCCGCGCCGGCAGACGTGTCGCCATTGCTTAGGCTGCAGGGCGCCTCCTATGCAACCAGGATCGCCGAAGATTTTCGCGACCGGGGCTGTCATGTGCTGTTGATCATGGACTCGCTCACCCGCTATGCCATGGCACAGCGGGAAATTGCGCTGGCGGTTGGGGAACCGCCCGCCACCAAAGGCTATCCCCCATCGGTATTTGCCCGT
Source organism: Enterobacterales bacterium (assembly GCA_015654745.1). GTDB lineage: Bacteria > Pseudomonadota > Gammaproteobacteria > Enterobacterales > Enterobacteriaceae > Acerihabitans. The sequence continues at coordinate 15,550 of JAATGH010000484.1, read as the reverse complement.
CTTCCCGCCCTGGTGGAGCGTGCCGGCAACGGTACCAGCGGCGGCGGCTCAATTACCGCGTTCTATACCGTTTTAACCGAAGGTGACGATCAGCAGGACCCTATCGCCGACGCCGCGCGCGCCATTCTCGACGGACATGTCGTCCTCTCGCGCCAGTTAGCCGAGTCCGGCCACTATCCGGCCATCGATATAGAAGCCTCGATTAGCCGCGCCATGACCGCGCTGGTGCCAGCGGAGCAGGAGGCACAGGTCCGTATGCTTAAGCAATTGCTGTCGCGCTATCAACGCAATCGGGATCTTATCAGCGTCGGCGCCTACGCCGCCGGCAGCGACCCGCAGCTGGATCGGGCCATTACCTTGTACCCGGCCATGGAAGCTTTTTTACAACAGAACATGCACGAACGTTGCGATTATTTGCAGGCCTGCGAACGACTGCAGGCGCTTTTTACGTAAGACGTTAGTTTGAAAGGGTAAACGAGGTCTGATGAAAAGTGAAACACCGCTGGACATCCTGCGCGGACGAGCAAAAGAAGATATGGAACAGGCGGCGATCCGCCTGGGACAGATTCGCCAATCCCATCAATTGGCTCGCCAACAGCTAGAACAGTTGCTGGCGTATGAGGCGGAATATCGGCAGAAACTTCAGCAGAACATGACCGATGGTATGCCCTCTTCCAGTTGGTATAACTACCAACAGTTTATTATTACGCTGGAGACCGCCATTGAACAACATCGCACGCTGCTGGCCCAATGGTCCCAGCGGCTACAGCAAGCGATGCAGAACTGGCAGCACAAGCAGCAACGCCTGAACTCCTTCGTTACGCTGCAAACCCGCGGCGAGCGGGTATTACAGCTCAAGGCCAACCGGCTGGACCAAAAAAGCATGGATGAATATGCCCAGCGGGCCGTTATGAGGAAACATTAATGTTGATATTGCCTAACGTTGGTCAAACTAAAGCCAGCAACACCGCCGGAAGTCAAGGCATCAAGGCGCAAACGGACAATTCGGCCGCGGCCCAGGATTTTGGCAGCCTGCTCAGCGCTAAGGTCGGCGGCGCCAAAACCACGACAGCGGCGCCGGCCCGAAATACCGCGGCCAATGACAATAGCGCCCAGCCCACCGTCGTGACTTCGCCAAGCCAGGCCACTATCGATGATACCGCCAATGGCCAGAGCGACGAAGCCTTGGTCGGTGCGGGCGCTGATGTCGTGGCAACACCGCTACCCACTGGCACCGTCGTGGGAAAATCCACCGTAAAATCGCCGTCGGACACGGCGGATGAAGCCGATCCCACGCTTGACACCGGGGCCGCGCAAACGCTGATGGCACTGCTGGCGCAAACCCAGCCGGCGCCCGTGGTAAGCCGCGCGGCCGGCGCGAATGCCGATATAACCACCGCGGCGCAAACCGCCGGCGATCCGAACCAGGTGAGCGCAGCATCCGCCGCCGGCGTCGACCAGACGCAGGCCGCCGATGCCGGCATAACCGACGCAAGCACCGCGAATACGCTGACCGTAAACCCCGCCACTTCCGGCGCGCTCTTCGATCAGGCCGCCGTGCTCACCACGCTCAAAGCTCAAGGCGGTAGCGCCACCGCGGACACATCCCTGTCGACCACCGCCGCCGAGACCGCTGAGGTCAAGCCGCTCAAGAGTTTGGTTTCCAGCGCGAGCGAAAAGCCGCTAAAGGCTACCGTCGATACTGATGATTCGGCGCGCACGACGGCCGCCACCGGTCAGGGTGTACCCGCCACCGTACAACGAGACGGCGCCAATGCATCCGATACCACCGGGCTTGCCACCGCCACCACGGCCCTGAGCAAAAAATCCGCCGTTACCCTGGATGCCGCCTCGGCGGCTTCCCCTGCCGCCACCCCGACGCTGAGCGCCGCCGGGAGCAGCACCAACGCTACCCCGGCGCCGGCCGCCGCCCTGATCAGTGCCCAATTGGGCAGCGACGAGTGGCAGCAGGCCATCGGCCAGCAGGTGGTGATGTTTAGCCGCAATGGGCAGCAGAATGCCGAGCTGCGCCTGCACCCGGCTGAGCTTGGCGCGGTGCAGATCAGCCTGCAGGTCGATAACAATCAGGCGCAGATTCATCTCTCTTCCGGGCATAGCCAGGTGCGCGCCGCCCTTGAAGCCGCGCTGCCGCATCTACGCACCGCGCTGGCGGAAAGCGGCATTAATTTGGGCCAAAGCAGCGTGGGCAGCGATGCAACGCCGAACTGGGGGGGCGGTAACCAAAACGCCAATAACCCGGCTTCCGGTCAACGCGCCTTTTCCGTGACCCAGAGTGCAACCACGGCCGATAGCGTTACGCCGGTCGCGAGCGCGACCCGTAGCCTATCCGGTATCGATACCTTTGTGTGACAATTAATCAAGCAAACGCATAAGTTAACGCAAATTACCCCGCCTATTCGCCCTATTGAATCAGGCAATAGGCGGGATAATCATCTCCAATCCGGCATTTTGCGGTTTACGCAATGGAAAAGTGCCGTTATGTTTACAGGAAGACCAAAACGCTATGTCTGAGAATACGCTGCCTAATGCTCGGAAAAAAAAGACAAAATGGATTGTGGTTCTGCTGGTGATTCTCTTAGCCGGCGGTGCGGCCGCGGGCTATTACTGGTGGCAACATCAATTACATAACAGTGCAACGGCCGCCGAGGTCATCCCGCCGCCGCCCGCGCCCATCTTTTTGGCGATGGAAACCTTCACCGTTAACCTGGTTAATCCTTCCAACGATCCCGACCGCGTACTCTATATCGGATTGACCCTGCGTTTACCTGATGAAGAAACCCGTATTATGTTGACTAACTATTTGCCTTCGGTGCGTAGCCGTTTGTTGCTGCTGCTTTCCCGGCAGGACGCCGACGCGCTGGCCAGCGAACAGGGTAAAGAGCATCTGATTGCACAAATCAAGCAGGTGCTCAATGAACCGTTGGTGGCTGGTCAACCGCGACCGGTTATCACCGATGTGCTGTTTACCGCCTTTATTCTGCGCTGATTCTTATGGGCGATAGCATACTCTCTCAGGCGGAAATCGATGCGCTGCTTAACGGCGACGATACGGTACAGGCACCGGTCAGCGGCGCGGACGACGGCGACGTAAAGCCCTATGATCCCAATACCCAGCGCCGGGTGGTCCGTGAACGGCTACAGGCGCTGGAAATTATCAACGAGCGTTTTGCCCGGCAATTCCGTATGGGGTTATTCAACCTGCTGCGCCGTAGCCCGGATATTACCGTCGGCGCGATTAAGATTCAGCCGTACCATGACTTTGCCCGTAACCTGCCGGTACCCACCAACCTCAATTTGATCCATCTAAAACCGCTGCGCGGCACGGCGTTATTTGTTTTCTCACCCAGCCTGGTGTTTATCGCCGTTGATAACCTGTTCGGTGGGGACGGCCGCTTCCCGATTAAAGTGGAAGGCCGGGAGTTTACCCATACCGAGCAACGGGTAATCAGGCGGATGCTGAGCTTGGCCCTGGAGTGCTACGAAGACGCCTGGAACGCCATTTATAAGCTGAGCGTGGAGTATGTGCGCGCGGAAATGCAGGTGAAATTTACCAATATCACCACCTCGCCCAACGATATCGTGGTGACCACTCCCTTCCATGTGGAAATCGGCACGATGGTGGGCGAGTTTTATATCTGCTTCCCCTTCTCCATGATTGAACCGCTGCGTGAGTTGCTGACCAACCCGCCGCTGGAGAGTTCCCGGCTGGAGGATCAGGGATGGCGCGAAAACCTGGTCAAGCAGGTTAAGCATTCGCAACTGGAGCTGGTGGCCAACTTTGCGGAAGTGCCCATGCGCTTATCCGAGATCTTAAAATTAAGGCCAGGTGATGTCTTGCCGATCGATAAACCCGATTACCTGATTGCCCACGTGGACGGCGTGCCGGTGTTAACTGGCCAGTACGGCACCTTAAACGGCCAATACGCCCTGAGCGTCAAGCAATTAATTAATCCCGTATTGAACTCCATGAATGAGGAACAGTCCGATGAGTGACCCAACGCAACCGTCTGATGAAAATCCATCCGCAGACGATCTGTGGGCTGAGGCGCTAAACGAACAACAAGCCGTCGCCAAAGAGCCACCACCGGCTACCGAAGGTATCTTCCACCAGTTAACCGCTGAGGATAGCACCGGTCCTCAGCAGGATATCGATCTGATCATGGATATCCCGGTCAAGCTGACCGTGGAGCTCGGACGGACCAAAATGACCATTAAAGAGCTGCTGCGGTTATCGCAGGGATCCGTGGTTGCCCTGGACGGACTGGCCGGCGAGCCGCTGGATATTCTGATCAATGGTTATCTGATAGCCCAAGGCGAAGTGGTGGTGGTTGCCGACAAATACGGTGTGCGCATCACCGATATTATTACGCAATCAGAACGCATGCGCCGGTTAAGTCGTTAAATGAACACCCCGCAATCCGGCCCGGTCACCACCACCGTCGTCCATCCCTCGCCCGCCTTTAACGCCGGCGGCGCGCTAACCCAGGTCGGTGGCGCGTTGGGCGGCATTTTGCTGTTGATCATTCTCGGCGCCTGGGTCGTGCGTAAGCTTGGCCTGGCGCCAGTTGCAAAACGCAGCGGCCGTTTGACGCTTCAGGCCAGTTGCGCGTTGGGCCAGCGAGAGAAAGTGGTTATCGTGGAAGTAGAAGGAACCTGGCTGGTATTGGGCGTGACGGCGCAACAGATTACGCCGCTGCATACCCTGCCCGCGCCGCAGGATTTGGATGAACCCGCCGCCGGCGGCGCGATGGATTTTCGTCAGCGTCTGCGCCAGGTTATGGGAAATAAGGAGCACCGCCAATGAAGCACATCTTATGGCGGCGAATCGCAACGCGCGGCGGCCGGATGGCGGCGTTAACGCTGGGACTTTGGTCGCTGGCCGGCAACGGGTGGGCGCAATTACCGGGCATTATCAGCCATCCGCTGGCGGGTGGCGGACAAAACTGGTCGCTGCCGGTGCAGACCCTGGTCTTCTTGACTTCGCTGACGTTTATTCCGGCGGCGTTGCTGATGATGACCTGTTTTACCCGGATCATCATCGTGCTCGGGCTGCTCCGCAGCGCCATCGGCACGCCCTCCGCACCGCCCAACCAGGTTTTACTCGGCCTGGCGCTGTTTCTGACGTTTTTTGTCATGTCCCCGGTGTTTAACACCATTTATGACCAAGCCTATTTGCCGCTGAGTGAAAATAAAATCACCATGCAGGCCGCATTGGAAAAAGGCGCCCAGCCGCTGCGCGCCTTTATGCTGCGCCAAACTCGCGAAGCGGATTTAGCGCTGTTCGCGCGCTTGGCCAACGAGCCCCCGCTGGACGGCCCCGAGGCGGTGACCATGCGTATTTTGGTGCCGGCTTACGTCACTAGTGAGCTAAAGACCGCTTTTCAGATCGGCTTCACCATTTTTATTCCCTTTTTGATTATCGATTTGGTGGTAGCCAGCGTGCTGATGGCGCTGGGCATGATGATGGTACCGCCGGCGACCATCTCGTTGCCCTTCAAATTGATGCTGTTTGTGCTGGTGGACGGCTGGCAATTGCTGCTGAGCTCGCTGGCGCAAAGCTTTTATAGTTGACTCCTTACCCGACGTTCCACAGGCGGAATATGACACCCGAATCAGTAATGGCCCTTGGCCATGAGGCAATCTTGGTGGCGCTGGCGCTGGCCGCGCCGTTATTAATGGCTGCGCTGCTCAGCGGCTTGATCATCAGCCTGCTGCAGGCGGCCACGCAAATCAACGAAATGACACTGTCGTTTATTCCCAAGATTCTGGCCGTCGTGGCGACCATCGTCATCGCCGGGCCCTGGATGCTTAACCTGATCCTCGACTATATGCGCACGCTGTTCACCAGCCTGCCCGCCCTCGCCGGTTAAAATGCTGCAGCTTGATACCTCGCAGTTAGCCGGCTGGCTCAGCCAATACTTTTGGCCGCTGGTACGTATTCTGGCATTAATCGGCACCGCGCCCTTATTTAGCGAAAAATCGATCCCGGTGCGCATCAAACTGGGGCTGGGCATTATGATTACCCTATTGCTGGCGCCGTTGCTGCCGCCGGTAGACACGCCGCTATTTTCCGTAGCCGGTTTATGGCTGTGCATAGAGCAAATGCTGGTAGGCGCCGCGCTGGGATTAACCATGCAATTCGCCTTTGCGGCGATTCGCATGGCGGGTGAAGTGATCGGACTGCAAATGGGCCTGTCGTTCGCCACGTTTTTCGATCCGGCCAGCGGCCTGAATATGCCGGTATTGGCCCAACTGCTTAATTTGCTCGCCATGCTGGTGTTTCTCAGTCTTGACGGCCATTTGTGGATGCTGTCGCTACTGGCGGACAGTTTTCATACCCTGCCTATTTCCGGGGAACCGCTAAACGCGAACGCGTTTATGGCGCTATGCCGCGCCGGTGGTATGATTTTCATCAACGGCCTGATGCTGGCCTTGCCGATGATCACGTTGTTGTTGACGCTGAATATCGCCCTGGGCTTGCTGAACCGCGTTTCGCCCCAGTTAACGGTATTCGTCATCGGTTTTCCCCTCACGCTGACCCTCGGGATACTCACCTTCGGCCTGTTATTACCGCTATTGGCGCCGTTTTGCGAAAAGCTGATGAGTGAAACCTTTGATCTGCTGGGCGAAATACTTAACCAATTGCCACGCGGATAATGACAAAAAGGGTATGTTATCCGTTGTTACCCTAACAACATACCAAACAACAGCGGGGGCAAACCATCGGTACGCGACGCGGTCTAGCGCCACCGAACCGACAGGATAGGTTACGAATTGATCTGGAACAGGGAGAGTTTTTGCATACTGTTAAAAGTGCTGTAGGCCGCCTGGAGAGCCACCTGCTGCAGACTATAATCGGAAACGGTTGAATACCAATCCGCACCGGTCAGGTCGCTGATGCGGCTAGCGTAAATGGTGGCGCGATCGGTACCGACGGTGTTCAGGCTATCAAGTTGATTAAGCTTGCTGCCTACCGAGGCCTGCACCGTCAGCATATTGTTCAGGGAATTGGCCATACCGCGCGTAGCCTTGCCCAGGTCGGCGGTATACGCCGCCGTGGTGGTGGCATCGGCATCTTCCTGTGGCGTATTCAACGCCCCCAGAGCGGTATCGATACTGTTAAATATATTGGCTTCGCTGGCGGTGCCGTCCGGCTCCACCGTATAACCGGAGGCGAGATTAACAAACACCTGGGTGCCGGTGTCGCCAATGGTCATTTCGCTGCTATCATCCACCTTCTGGCTGACGGCCTGCGCGCCGCCGACATAGCTGACCGCACCGGTAGTGGCGTCCGCAACAAAAGGCGCGGTATCGGTTTTATACCCGGCGAAGATATAGTTGCCGTTGCCGTCTTTGCTGTTTGAAAGCGAAAGAAGCTGGTCTTTATACGATTGCAACGTGGTTGATAATGCCTGGCGGTCATTGTCGCTAAGCGTACCGTCCCCAGCCTGTACCAACAGCGTTTGTATGCTATGAACAACATCGGTGACCTGCCCTACGACCGTGGTTTCAAGGGATAGACTCGCGGTGGCATTGCTACGTGCCGCGGTATACTGGGTGCCGAGCGCTTGTGAATTTTGCAGGCCAATCGCCTGCGACGACGCAATAGGATCGTCAGCGGGCGAGTTTACCCGCATCCCGGTGGCCAATTGCACACCGGTGGTCTGCCATTTAGAATAGGCGTTGGTAATACTCGATAAATTCTGCTGATAAATCATGCTGGTACTAAGACGCATGGTGTTTATCCCTTCCGCTGTGAATGTCGGCTAAAGCCGCCGGGCGCCGATTAGTTATTGACGGCCGACAGAATGGTGTTAAATAGCGTACCGGCAGTGCTTAATACCTGGGCGTTAGCCTGGTAATACTGCTGGTAGCGCTGTAAATCCGCATACTCCTCATCCAGATTGACCCCCGAGATGGACTGTTGCTGGGTAGTTAACTGGGTGACGATATTGGTCTGGGAGGTGGCGGTAATGGTGGCGTTACTGGCCGCGGTACCGACGGAGCTGACCAGCGACGCATAGGCACTTGACAGGGTAGTGGTGCCGCCGACCACTTTTCCGGTCTGCAGCGCCAGCAACGCCTGGGCGTTGCGGTTATCGCTATCACCGGTATTGGCATCGGCCTGGCCGGCGGCGATGGCGCCCGGATCGGTGATGGCCACCGACATGCCGGCCACCGCGTTGGTCACCGGGTTAACAGTATATTGATCGTTCGCCGCCGGCGTGCCGCTGACGTTCATGTCCAGCCCGTCGAAATTCAGGGTGGAGCTGCCATCACTTTCTACCGTTGTGGTATAGCTGACGCTGGTGCCGTCGCTGGCGCGCGTTACCTGCCAGGCGCCGCTAGCATATTTAACATTATAGCTGCTGGCCTGGACCGCGCTGCTATCGGCAATGGTCGTGGTGAGCGTCGCGCTACCGGTATTTTGGGTATTGGCGATAGTGGAAGGCTGACCTAACGTAAAGAAATCAGCGCCGGCGTTACCGTCCAAATCCACCCCTTGCGCATGCTGGGTGTTAAAACTGCCCGCCAGGGCCACGGCAATTTGCCCCAGTTGATTGCGCGCGTCGTCCAGGGCGCCCGAACGGAACGTTAATACCCCGCCCACGCTACCGGTAGTCAGGTTTTTTTCGTTAATCACCACCGGCGAACCGATACCGTTGTCATAGGCCAGGACGGTGCGCGTGGCATCGGATTGGGAGGCCACCGCCTTGACCTGGGCAGCGGTGTTGCCCTGGACCAGCGTGAGGCCGCCGGCAAAGCTGACGGTGATTGAATTGTCTTTCTGGGTGGTGGTGGTCACGCCAACCAATTGATTAAGGTTGTTCACCAGCTCGTCGCGCTGATCCAGCATGGCGTTGGAGGCGCCGTCAGCCCCCTGGCGCACGATTTGGTCGTTCAGATTGGCAATTTGCGTCGCATAGGTATTGATCTGATCGGCGCTGGTTGACAGCTGTTTGTTAACGGCGTCATCCAGGGTGCGCAGATAGCTGTCATTGCTCTGAAACTGGCTCACCAGGCTTTGGGCGCTGCCAATCACGGTTTGACGCGCCGCGGTGTCGCCCGCGTTGCTGCTCAACGACTGCAGGCTGGTGAAAAACGTGCTCATCGAGGTGGACAGGCTGCTGGTGGTGCTCGACAGCAGCGAGTTGATTTGTCCAATCTGGCTGGAATAAGTGGTCGACGCGGCGGAGGTGCTGGACGCGTTACGCAATTGGGCCACGACCAGCGCATCGTAGGCCCGGCTGACCCCGGTCACCTGGACGCCGGTGCCGGTGGAACCGGTGGCGTTGCTGGTGGGCATCTCGGCCAGCTGCGTGGTCTGACGGTTATAGCCGCTCACATAGACATTGCTGATATTGCTCGCCACGCTATTGAGCGCATTCTGGGCGGCGCTCAGGCCGGTCAGGGCAATATTACTTAAAGAACTGGACATTACGTTTCCTTTTAGCCGGATCCGTCGTTAGCCCAAGGCATCACGACGGCGACAGACTCCACAACCTCTGTATGTTATCGTCCGCGGCGGCGCAAACTTCAGCCCGCCGGGCAAAAACATACGAGCTTAGAACAGTCCGCCAAGATCGCGCGTATAAGCGCCGGCCGCCCGCTGGGCGGAATGCTTTAACTGCGTAATAATCTGGATAAGCTTGGTCGCATAAGCCGGATCGGTGGCATAACCAGCCCGCTGCAGGGCATAGGCGCCGGCTTCCGGTTGAACGGAGGCCACCACCTCCCGGTAACGCGGGTTGGTGGTCAATAGATGGATATAGTCCCCGAGTGCATCCATGTAGGAGTCATAGACTCTAAAACGCTGCTGAACCTTAACCGATTGGCCATTTTGGTATTCGGTGGTGGTCACGGTGGTGGTTTTGCCCTGCCAATCATCCGACGCCTTGATACCAAACAGGTTGAAGCTAGGCTGGCCGTTGGCGGTGGGAATTTCCTTTTTGCCCCAGTCCGATTCCAAGGCCGCCTGGGCCAGAATCAAGTGGTGGGGGATGCCGCTTTGCTGGCTGGCGAGCATGGCGGGGATCGACAGGCGATCGGTAAAGCTATCGCCCGTGCGGGACACCGCCGGCGCGGGCTGGGTGGACTGCTGCTGTTGCCGTTCGCGCCGCCAGAACTCTCCCGCCAGGGCCGGCGGCATATACTGGGCATTGATGGCGTTGGCGTTAAGCGGAGCGTCGCCAGGCGCCAGCGACGCCAATTTAGCCGCCGCGGGTTCGGCCGCGCCGCCTAGCGCGCCGCCGTCCACGGCGCCGTTGACTCCGGTGCCCTGTTGTCCCAGTTGCTTCACCATCATATCCGCCAGCCCCAGCCCCTTCGCCGAGAGTTGCTGCGCCATCTGCTGATCGTACAGACTGGTATAGAGTTCGGTTTGATTGCTGCTAAACGCGCCGCCCTTGGGCAATGCCGCGCGCATGCTTTTCAGCATCATCGTGACAAACACTCCCTCCACCTGCTTGGCGACCGCTTTCAAGGCGGCGGGATCGGATTTCGCCGCCTGGTTGTGCAGTTTTTGCAATGACTTGACGTCAAACGCGGCGGAAGAGAGATCGGCGGCATCATTTAGCTGCATCAGATCACCTCCAGCGTAGCCTGTAAACAGCCGGCGCTGTGCATGGCCTGTAAAATCGACATCAAATCGTTAGGCGTGGCGCCCAGAGCGTTCAATGTGCGGATGACACTATTAAGATTGGCGCTTGAACTGACCTTTTGCAGCGAACCGCCGCCCTGATTAACCGAAATCTGCGTTTGTTGGGTAACCACGGTCTGTCCCCCGCCAAACGGCGTGTTCGGCTGGCTAACGCTTTGTTGGTTATCCACCACCACCGAGAGATTGCCCTGGGCAACGGCACAGTTATCCAGCATTACGTTACGGTTCATTACCACCGAGCCGGTACGTGAATTGACAATAACCTTGGCATCCATCTCGCCGACCATGATGTTGATATCCTGGATCTGCGAGAGAAAACGCACCTGGCCGCTTTTGTTTGCCGGCATCTGCAGTTCAATGGTGCGCGAGTCCAGCGCCTTGGCGAGGCCCATGCCGTTTTGGCCGTTGATCGTGTCGCTGATGCGCTGGGCCAGGGTAAAGTTTTCTTCTTTAAGCTGCAGGGTAATGATGCGGCTGGTGCCGAACGTGCTAGGCAGTTCCCGTTCAATTACCGCGCCATTATTGATGCGGCCGCCGGCCAATTGGTTGATCTGTACCTTGCTGCCGCCGGAGGAGGCTCCGGCACCGCCCACCAGCAGGTTACCCTGCGCCAACGCGTAAACCTGGTTATCCGCGCCCTTCAATGGGGTCATCAGCAGCGTACCGCCACGCAGGCTTTTGGCCGAGCCCATAGAGGAAACCACAATATCAATATTTTGGCCCGCGCGGGCAAACGCGGGAAAATTGGCGGTTACCATCACCGCAGCCACATTTTTTAACTGCATATTGGTGCCGGCCGGGACGGTGATACCCAGTTGCGATAGCATGTTGGTCAGACTTTGGGTGGTAAAAGGCACCTGGGTGGTCTGGTCGCCGGTTCCGTCCAGCCCCACCACCAGCCCGTAGCCAATCAGCGGGTTGTCGCGTACACCTTGAATATCCACCAAATCACGCAGACGCTCCGCCCCGGCCTGAGGAATGCCCAGACCCGGCGTAAGGGCTAAACCGAGGAAAAGCGCCCAAGCGTAACGCCGACGGCGTAGTGTGCCGGCGGCGGGCCGGCCTGTGTTCACGGTTGAAATCCACATACTGCTGGCTACCTGCTTATAAAGGTGAAATATTGAGGAAGAAGCGTTGCAACCACCCCATTTCCTGCGCTTCGTTGATATAGCCTTTGCCGACATATTCGATGCGCGCATCCGCCACTTGAGTAGAGACGACCGCGTTACTGCCGTTAACCGTGCGTGGGTTGACGATGCCGGAAAAACGAATATATTCAGCGCCCTGATTAATGGCGATCTGTTTCTCGCCCACCACTCGCAGGTTGCCGTTGGCCAATACCTGCGCGACGGTCACGGTAATGGTGCCGGAGAAGGTATTCTGGGCGGTGGCGCCGCCCTTGCCGTCAAAGGTGTTTTTGCCGGTGGAATCCACATCGGCCTTACCGTTACCCAACAGCCCGGTGAGCATGCTGGGGGTGGTGGCTAGCTTAACCGTGTTAGTACCATCACGCGCCGCGTTGGCACTGGAGCTTTTGCTGGCGCTGACGTTTTCCTGCAACGTGATGGTCAAAATATCGCCCACATTGCGCGGCCGGCGATCCTCAAACAGCGGCTGATAGCCATAGTTCATCGGCTGCACCGCCTGAAAAATCGATCCATTGACCATCGGCACCGTCGCGGGCGCCGGCTGGGCTGTGGTCTCGCCCTCGACCAGGTTTTTGTGGGGCATATAAGCACACCCGCTCAGGGTCAACGTGCCCCAGGCCATCATCCAGGCCATTGGCGACCATGCCGCTAACGCCCGCTTGGCCGTTCGGGCCAGCGCGATGTTACTATAGTGTTTCATTTCAAACGGTTATCCTGAAAGACGGGCAAATCCAAATCGCACCAGGCGGGATTTACCGGTAACACGTTCCCTTATCCATAAAAGGGCGAATAAAGGTGACACCGTCACTAAATGCGGTGACGGCGTGTTAAGGGTCGGTTCGCATAAGTGACAATGTCACACACATCACATCGTGGTCAGTTTTTGCAGCATGGCGTCGGAGGTGGTGACGGCTTTGCTATTGATTTCGTAGGCACGCTGTACCTGGATCATATCCACCAGTTCCTCCGCCACGTTAACGTTCGACGTTTCCACATAGCCTTGATACAACACCCCGGTACCGTTTTGCCCCGGCGCGGAATCGTTGGGCGCGCCCGAGCTGTCGGTTTCCTGATACAGGTTTTCACCCAGGCTTTGCAAACCCGCTTCATTGACAAAATTGCTCAGGTTCAACTGGCCTACCGGACTGGTGGCCGTTTGTCCCGGCAGCGTCACGCTAACCGCCCCGCTGCGCGCCACGGTTACCGTCAGCGCATTGGCGGGGATGGTGATCGCCGGCTGCACCGGATAGCCGCTGGAGGTGACCATCTGCCCGTTTTGATCCACCTGAAAAGACCCGTCACGGGTATAAGCGGTGGTGCCGTCAGGCATCTGCACGGCAAAAAAACCTTTGCCATTGATCGCGATATCCTTGGTATTTTCGGTTTGCTGCAGGTTGCCCTGACTATGCAGCCGCTCGGTGGATACCGGCCGCACCCCGGTGCCCAACTGCAGGCCGGAGGGCAAGGTGGTTTGATCGGAGGACTGCGCGCCCGGCTGGCGAACGGTCTGATAGAGTAAATCCTCAAACACCGCGCGCTGGCGTTTAAACCCGTTGGTGCTGACGTTCGCCAGGTTATTGGATATCACATCCATATTGGTCTGCTGCGCATCCAGACCGGTTTTGGCAATCCACAAAGAACGGATCATCCGTTTATTCTCCGATTGAGTTAACTGATTGACAGCAGCTGATTGGCCGATTCGGCGTTTTTATCCACGTCGGAAATCATTTTCATTTGCATCTCGAAACGCCGCGAACTGCCAATCATGTCTACCAGCGTTTCCGCAGTATTGACGTTGCTGCCTTCAAGCACGCCAGGCATGATTTTTATGGTCGGGTCGGTCGGTAGGGTATTGCCGTTTTGCGCCTGGGCGCTGGCGGTGAGATGAAACAGGCCGTCGTCGCCGCGTTCCAGCTGGGTCGGGTCGGGTTTGACCACTTTAATCTTACCCACCGGACTGATGGAATCCGGCGAGTCACCGTCCCCCAGCGACGAAACCGTACCGTCGGTACCCAGCGTGATGGATGACTGAGTCGGCACCACCAGCGCGCCGGCATCGCCGACCACCGGGTAGCCCTGGATAGTCAACTGGCCGGTGGCGTCGACTTCAATATTGCCGTTACGGGTGTAAGCCTCATCGCCGTTAGGCATCTGCACCACCAGCCACCCTTGATCCTGTACCGCGACGTCCAGCGGCCGTCCGGTATCGTTAAGCGGCCCCTAGGTCATCAGCGCGCCCGGCGTCGACGCCACCACCAGGGTACGGGTAGCCAGCGTCGGGCCGTCAATCGGCACCGCACGCATGGCGGACAGCTGCGCCCGAAATCCGGTGGTGGACGAGTTGGCCAGGTTGTTGGTGATCACCGCCTGCTGGTCGAGCGTCTGGCTGGCGGCCCCCATCGCGGTATAAATTGCATGATCCATCGGGCTACTCCGTCAAAAAATTACGTCAGGCTGACCAGCGTTTGCATAATGGCGTTTTGCGCCTTAATGGTTTGCGCATTGGATTGGTAGTCACGCTGGGCCACGATCATATTGACCAGCTCTTTGCTCAGATCGACATTGGAGCCTTCCAGCGCGCCGGAGGTCAGGGTGCCGAAGTTACCGTTGCCGGCGGTGCCGACGATAGCCTGTCCGGAGGCGGCGGTCGCACTCCAGGTATTGTTGCCATCGGATTTCAGCCCTTCCGGATTGGCGAAGTTGGCCAACACCACCTGCCCCAACAGTTGGGTTTGTCCATTGGAATAGGTGCCGGTAATGGTGCCGTCGTCATTGATCGCGTATTTGGTTAAATCCCCGGCCTTATAGCCGTTGACATTCTGGCTGCTGACGCTGCTGGCGGTAGCGTACTGCTGTTGCGTGCCGGTAAGGTTCAGGGCAAAGCTAGAGGCGCTGGACCCGTTTACCGAAGCCATATTGATGTTAAACGTGGTGGCGCTGGTGCTGGTCAACTGGCCGCTGCTATCGAACTGCAACGTGCCAAGATCTTGCGCCGCCGCCGCGCTGCTGCTATCGGAGGCATGCACTTCCCAGGTGTTATCGGCGGTTTTGACGAAATACATACTGATATTGTGTGGATTACCCTGGCTATAGTAGCTGGTCAGCGGCTGCGAAAAACTGTAAGTGGACGAGTCGGTGGCATCAAACGTCGAGGTCACCACGGGCGCGCTGGAGGTTAATTTGGCCACCATGGTGCCGGTGGTGGTCGCCTGGGCCGCCAGTCCTGCGGTGGGGATGGTCAGGTTAACCGGCTGGGTCCCCTGCTGGATGGTCGGGGGCGTACCTGTGGCCGCATAGCCGGTCACGTACAGGCCGCTGCTGTTGACCAATTGATTGCTCGCGTTCTTCGAAAACTCACCGTTACGAGAGTAATGCACCGCGCCGCTGTCATCCACCAAACGGAAAAAACCGCTGTTGGAAATGGCCACGTTCAGGCCATTGCCATTACTGTTTACCGTACCGTCGCTGAAATCCTGCGTTACCGCGGCCACCTTGACGCCAAGCCCCACCTGGGAGCTGGCGAATACGTCGGCAAAGGATACCGCGCCGGCTTTAAAACCGCTGGTTTCGGCGTTGTCGAGATTACTACCGATAACGTCCAGATTGGTGGACCCGGGATTCGTCCCGCTGACCGCTTGTGAAAAACCCATTTGATTCTCCTGTGGTAAGGGTGGCAAACCCGCCGCGCGGGCGTCGTTAACCGTTAAATAATCTGCCGCAC
>JAATGH010000106.1 GCA_015654745.1 Enterobacterales bacterium | reverse complement strand
CAGTGGTGGGATGCTAAACCCTAAGTTACTCAATAACCGCTTGAGTTTACTGAGATCCTCTAGATAGTTATGCCCGGAAAACTGTGCCAACACATCGGGCAACGAGGCCGGGTAGGGGCGCCGTGATGTGGCGAAGGGGGCGGAGGGCGCGAAATACAGCCGGTAAAAGGTGACCAATAAATCCCGCGCCGCGGGCGGTAGAGTGCCGGAAATAGAGACGGGCCCAAATAAGTAACGGTATTGCGGATACCTTGCCAAATAGGCGCCAATGCCGAGCCATAAATAATCCAGGCCGCGTTTCCCCCAGTAGGCCGGCTGGATAAAACTTCGCCCCAGCTCGATACCCTGGTCGAGAATATCATCCATCTCGTGTCCGTAATGGAACAGGCCATGACTGTAGATGCCGCTAATGCCTTTCTGTTTAATATGCTCAGCCGTGGGAATAAAACGATATGCCCCGATGATTTGCAGTTCATCCGGATCCCACAGGATTAAATGATAGTGATCATCGTCGAAGCCATCGAGATCCCGGCGACGGCCGCTGCCTTCCCCCACGGCGCGAAAAGCGATTTCCCGCAAACGCCCCAATTCGCGTAATATCGGTACATAATCTTCCCCATGTCTCTGGTACAAATAGATAATTTTTCCATCTGGCGTCTTGCCCAGGGTTTCACTCGTGGAAAGCGCGCGTTTGAGCACGGCCCGGTCTTCCGCACGGGCAATAGCCGATTCGGTTTGAAACAGCCCATCTTTTTGCAGGCCGATGCGATAAACATGACGGCGAAACCGTTCAGCTAAATCATTGACGCTGGTATGCCCATCGTGCCAATTGGCATAAGGAATGCTGGCGCCGAAGCGAAGCTTGAGGCGGTTACTGCGTTTGCGAAACATCTCCCGCACTAGCAATAATGAGGATAACGGGCGGTAAATCATCGAACAAAAATAGAACAAAGCACTGTTATTGCCGCCGATATGAACGGGCAGGACAGGTGCGCGGAATTTGGCCGCCATGCGGATAAATCCGGTATGCCAACGGCCGTCGCGGATACCTTTGGTGCTCAGCCGGGACACCTCGCCCGCGGGGAAGACAATAAGCACCCCTTGATTGTCTAGGTGTTCATGCATCAGCGCGACGTGTGAACGACACGTGCGATTGCCCATGTTATCCACTGGAATCATCAGGCTGCTCAATGACTCCACGTTGGCAAGTAGGCGATTCGCCATCACCTTAACATCGCTACGTACTAATGAGACTGCGTGTAACAAGGCCAGCCCGTCGAGGGTGCCGATGGGGTGGTTGGCAATAACGATCACCGGACCATAACTGGGAATTTGCTCTAAATCGCGTTCGGTAAGTTCACATTGCAGATTGAAGTGATCGAGCACCCGTTCCACCATGTCGAGTCCCTTGAGGTGGCGATTCTCTTTAGCCAGCAGCTGAAATTCCTTTTCGCGAAACAAAAATTTCAACATCCTTAGCTGCCAATGTGCGGTTTTATGCTGTGGGTCAAGGCTTTGAAGCACTGCGTCCATGTTAAACATAGGAAACACCCCCGTTTACGTTAACCTGAACATAAGCAGCTTGTATTACAATTACATGGCAGCAAAATGACGGTACCGGGAACAGGTAAGAATTTGTATTGATCTCGTTAAGACGCCGAAGGGTTACTGGTCTTGCGGTCGGGGAAAAACAAGCTGAAACACAGGATTCCATCCGCATCGCAGCGGGCCGTCGCCCGTCCTTGATGCAGTTCCATAATAGCCTGGACAATGGAGAGGCCTAACCCGGTGGAATTACCGCTGCTGGTACGGGCATTGTCGGCGCGGTAAAAACGATCGAACAACTTGGCCATACTTTGTGCCGGAATGACCGGCCCCTGGTTGCTTACCTCGATTATCCACCCGGAGCCCGAACGGCGGCCGCTCAGAATAATTCGGCTCGGTTGATTAGCATAGCGAATGGCGTTATCCACCAAATTGCTTAGCGCTCTGCGTAATAGAATAGCATCCGCCCATACCTCGCCGTGGCCCTGGCAATCGAGTGAGAGCCCGCGCTCATCCGCCAGACCTTCAAAATAATCCGCCACCCGCGTCAGCTCGGCGCCAAGCGACAAGCTTCCCGGCTGTATGGCGGAGTGCGCTTCCCCGGCCCGCGCAAGGAACAGGATATTTTCCACCAGCCGCGATATGCGCTCCAGTTCCTCGCTATTGCGTACCAAAACGCTCTCATATTCCGGTGCCGTACGGCGCTGATAAAGCGCCACTTGGCAATGTCCCATCAGCGCATTGACCGGCGTGCGGATTTCATGCGCCAAATCGGCCGAGAACTGGCTTAAGCGCCGGTAACCGTCCGCCAGCCGATCGAGCATTTGGTTAAACGAGCCGATAAGCTGGTGTAGCTCGGGCGGTGCGCCCTGTTCCGACAATCGCGTATCAAGGGTGGCCGGATGGATGCTCCGCGCCTGGGCGGCCATATGGCGCAAGGGTTTTAGGCCTTGGCGCAAAACGGAATACCCCATCAGCGCTATCAGCATAAACGCGCCGATCGTCGCCTCGATAATTCGGTTACGATATTGTTCCAGCATCCGGGTCTCATTGGCCATCACGTGCGCGGCGGTAATCTGTATCCTTTGCCGGGCATCAATATTCACCAACGCGGTGACAAAACGGATCGGCACGCCGTCGGGGGTGGTCGCCACATGGACCGCCGCCAGGCTCAGGGGGTGGCCGGCGGCTACCGGAGCGACGGTGGGCAAGAAATAACCGCGCGGATTGACGTTAATCAACGGCGGCAGCCCGGGCTGCTGAAAAATGAGGATGTCCCGCTCGTTGCCCAGCATATTTTCAAATAAGTGGGGATTTTCACTGAGCCTGGACAGGGGGAACTGATTGCCGAGCAGATTGCGGAAATAGTCCACGCGACCGGACATCTGAAATCCGGCTTGGCGTCGCATGGAATCGGCGATGTTACCATACAGGTAAAATCCCACCACGCTTATCACCAACGCCGCGACGCTGGCGAACAGCAGTGCCGAACGCAGCGTAAGGGAAAGCGGCGGTAGGCGAGGCGTCTTCATTGCCGGGGCTCGCAGACATATCCGATACCGCGTACCGTATGGATCAATTTTAATTCGAATGGCCGGTCCATTTTTGCCCGCAAACGTTTAACCGCGACATCAACCACGTTGGTGTCGCTGTCGAAATTCATATCCCAGACCTGGGACGCGATTTGGGTGCGCGACAATACCTCGCCCTGGCGCCGGACAAATAGCGCCAGCAGGGCAAACTCTTTGTTGGTCAGGGCAATCGCCAGATCCCGCCGGCTAACTTTGCGCCGCAATATGTCGATATGCAGGTCCGCCAACCAATAGTCATTTTCTTCCCGCGTGGCGCCGCGCCGCAGCAGGGTGCGGATACGCAATACCAGCTCGGTAAACGAAAAGGGTTTGATCAGATAGTCATCCGCACCGAGTTCAAGTCCATGGATCCGATCCTGCACGCCGTCGCGGGCGGTCAGAAATAATACCGGCACGTCGCTTTTCTTACGGATAATTTCCATGAGTTGCCACCCGTCGAGCCCCGGCAACATGACGTCCAGCACAATCAAATCATAGGTGTGTTCCAGCGCCATAAACAGGCCGTCAGTACCGTTGCGCGCCAAATCTATCCCATAGCCCGCTTCGCCCAACCCCTTGCGTAAATATTCTCCAGTGCTCTGATCATCTTCTACTATCAATATACGCATCCACGGGGTCCTCGTCGTTCCACACTTGGCAAACCAGGCTGTTCATCGTCGGTCCGCGTTGGCCGAGGAACCAGTGTACCAGTTCGTCCCGGGCTTTTTGATGACAATATTGTCATCAAACGGTCATCTGGAGGACCGGGTCGATTTGCCAAGCTGATGATGTTAACGGCGAATCAGACTAGCGCGGCAGTAGCGATTCGTTACATCCGACGTCCAGGCGTTCGGTCAGATTAATCACAGGAGCGAAAAATGTTCAGACAGAATATGTTAACAGGTATTTTCTTGGGCGCCCTGACGCTGGGTAGCTTTGCGGTAATGGCGGCGGATGCCCCGGCAAAACCGGTCGCACCGGTACGCGGTACCCTTACCGCGATAAACGGCGATCATGTGCAGGTCACCGATCGTAAAGGGGAAAACCATGATGTTACCCTTACCGGTCAAACCAGCTTCACCAAGGTGGATCAGGGGAAAATCAGCGACATTAAACCCGACAGTTTTATCGGCACCGCGGCGGCGCCTCAGCCGGACGGTACGCTCAAGGCGCTGGAAGTACATGTCTTTGACCCGTCGCTGCGTGGATCGGGTGAAGGTTTTAGACCTTGGCAGGGTGCGGATGGCAAGGTCGGCACCATGACCAACGGCACGGTGGGGCAGTTGGTCAATGCGAATGGGCGGACCATGACCGTTAAGTATCAAAACGGCGAGAAAAAGGTAATTGTACCGGAAGATGTCCCGGTAGTGACGTTGTCACCAGGCGATCGCTCACTGCTGAAAACGGGCGCGCATGTGATCCTCTTTCCTGCCCCCGGTGACGCGCAACCCATCGTCGCGGGGCGGATGATCGTCGGCGTTAACGGCACCATACCGCCAATGTAACACGGGAGGAATTGTGGAAAAAACCGCCAAGCTACCTAGGGTGCGCATTCATCCTGCTCCGGTACGGATTATGCACTGGTTAAATGTCCCCATCATCGGTGCGATGCTAATGAGTGGTTGGGGAATTTACAATGCTTCGCCGCTGTTTGGGTTTTTATTCCCTACTGGACTGACGCTCGGCGGCTGGCTGGGGGGATCGATTGCCTGGCATCTCGCGGTGATGTGGGGCTTGGCGGCCAATGGTGCGCTATATGTGATTTGGGGACTGTGGAGCGGCCATTTTCGCCACGACTTTTTACCGGTGACGCCGCGTTCAGTGCTGAAAGACACGAAACTTGCCTTGACCCTGCGCCTAAAGCACCGGCTAGGGCAATATAATGCGGTGCAGAAGGCGCTTTATTTGTTCGTGCTGCTGTGCGGCCTGTTGTTGGTTCTCTCCGGTTTGTCGATCTGGAAACCGGTGCAGCTACACTATTTGGTTGCCGCGTTTGGAGGTTTTGATCGCGCGCGCTATGTCCATTTCTTCGCAATGTCCGGGATCGGGCTGTTCGTCGTGATACATGTCGCGATGGTGGTAATGGTTCCCTCGACTTTTCTGCCGATGATAACAGGATCCGTGAAACCGAGCGTAAAGCGTGAACAGCGGAAAATCACTCATGACTGAACTGAAAAAAAATCGCAACGGCGGGCAACCCGCCGCATCGCAGGCCCAGCTGCGCCTGGAGCCGGCGCAGCAAAAGCAATTATATCGTCTACAGCGCCGTTTGCTGTTGCGGTCCGGTCTCACGCTGGGCGCGTTGTCCATGCTTAGCGGTTGCAATATGCAAGATGGCGATCAGGTGGATAAAGTGTTGTGGGCAATGTCTAGATGGAACGATCGGGTTCAGGGGTGGCTGTTCGGCGGCCAGCGGTTGGCGCAAACCTACGCGGCCGATCGCATAACCCACCCGTTTCCGTTCAACGCCTTTTACCCCGAGGATAATGTGCCGGAGATTGATCTGTCGACCTATCGCCTGGAGGTCTCCGGCCGGATTGCCGACCAACAGCCCTGGACGGTGGCGAAGCTGCGGGCGCTGCCACAACAAAGCCAAATTACCCGTCTGATTTGCATTGAAGGCTGGAGCGCCATTGGCCAGTGGAGCGGTATTCCGCTACGCACCTTTTTACAGCGCATCGGCGCCGATCTTCACGCCGGGTTTGTCGGTTTTCGCTGTGCCGATCGCTATTATTCAAGTATCGATATGGCTACCGCACTGCACCCGCAAACAACGCTGGCGCTGGACTTTGCGGGTAAAACCTTGCCTGATTCCTATGGTTTCCCATTGCGTTTACGTGTTCCCACCAAACTGGGCTTCAAAAATGCCAAGCATATTGTCGCGATCTCGGTGGGTAACACCAATCCAGGCGGCTACTGGGAAGATCAGGGCTATAATTGGTTCAGCGGTATCTGAGGCGAACTTACGCCATGCAAATTTGGTTGCGGCCTTGACGTTTGGCTTGATAAAGCGCCGCGTCCGCTTTCACAATCAGTTTCGATGGCGTGTCCTGTTCAGCCACCGGTTGCCCGACAAACACCCCGATGCTCAGCGTCAGGATCCCGGTGGGGCTGCCGCGGTGTAAAATATGGAGTGCCTGTATTTCTTGGTAAATGCGTTCCGCTACCGCCCGCGTACCCGCCTCATCGGTAGCGGGCAGCAGGACGATAAACTCTTCTCCGCCATAGCGCGCCACCAGATCCCGTTGCCGTACCGGCAGGTTGAGCAGCGTTTTCCCGATTAATTTTAAACATTCATCGCCGGCAACGTGGCCATAAATATCGTTGAATTGCTTAAAATAATCCACATCCAGCAGAATAATGCCCATGGTTTGCTGTAGCTGCAACGAGCGCTTAAATTCATACGCCAGCGATAAATCAAAATGCCGGCGGTTGTAAAGACCGGTGAGTCCGTCCGAACGCGCGAGTTTTTCCAGCGACCGGTTGAGCTTACGCAGCTCTTGCTGAGCATGGATAAGCTCGATTTCGGCCTGCATTCTGGCGCGCACCTGACGCATCAGCAATAAGCTGACCAGCGTAATCATTCCCACAAAGATCATTGTCATAATAACATGGCTGATGGCATCTTTGCGCCAGTCCACCAAGGATTGATCGAGCGAGAGTCCGGTGGTGACAATCACCGGGAAATTCTTGAGATGTCTATAGCTGTAGAGATTCCACTGCCGATTGTTGTTGATCGAACGGGTCACCAGGCCGGAGACATTTTGATTAATATCTTCTTTAAACAGGGCGGTATCGGCTATGGACGTGCCGATGGTTTTTTCATCATAAGGCTGGCGATATAATACGGTGCCATTGTTGAGCAACAGCATTAACGTCGAGTCATCGGTGATGACGAATTTGGTGTAAAAATTGCGAAAATGGTTGAGCATAACGCTTTCAAGCAGCACACCGGCAAAACTCCCATCGGGATGGTTCAGCCGGCGGGAAATGGGCAGGATCAACTTGCCGCTCAGACGGCTGGTAATGACCTTGCCAATATGCGGCGTTAATTCCGGATGGTCGCGATGAAAACGGAAGTAGTCGCGATCTGCGAAATCCTGATTTTCCGGCAGCCGATCGGTAGCTGTCACCAATATTTTACCCTGGGCGTCAAACACTGAGATGGCGTTTATTTGCGGCAGGCTACGGGTTTTTTCCTGGAAAACCTGATGCAGGCGAAGAAGCTGATCCTGCCCAAGGCCGAAGCGGGATATTTGTCCGGCCAGCTCTTCCAGCGTGGTTTCCGCCTGCATAAACGTATCGCTGGCATGTTGGGACAATGCCTGGGTCAGGTTAAGCGTGCTGGACTGCGACCGTTCCAGCGCCTGCTGATAGGTATGCCAGATATGCCATGCGTTAAGAGCGATCAGGACCACGATCAGCAGCAAGCTGGATGCGCCAAGTTCCGCCGTCAGGGAGAACCGGTGTTGCCTGGGTCCCGCGGTGTTCTGGTTTTTTTTCCGACAAAGGCTGATAAGGCTGGTTTTTCTCATAAGGGCTAGTCAATAGCATCTCTGGGCAACATACATGGGTGAAGGCGCACCCGTGATGATACGCATCAAGACAAACGTCAAAATTGCCTAAAGTATTTATCTTTTCCGCCCGTTAGTCAAAGCGAACCGGCAATTGCCATTGTATGGCGGATTGATGTCGCCTAAAATTATTCGCGGCAACACCGAAAGAATGAGTGATCATGATGAAAGATAGCCTTATAACTATATCAATTCAATCTTTCGCGCAGACAAAAAAAGGTGAATAAAATTGGCTCACTAAAATGGAGCCGCGGTCAAGCGATCGGAAACTGGAGAGAATGGAATCGCCTACCGGCAGTAGTACCGGAGTATTGACCGTGGCAGGAAAATTATCCAGCGCGGATATGTTCTCTCTTATAATGGTAATTTCATATAACCCCTGATTGTTTTTCCGGCGATAAGAAAAAAATCGCGTGCGATGCAGATTATAGGTTTGTCCATCTTGATCAAAGGTGCCGTTAAGCACATAAAATCCCTCGTGGCGACTGGTAAACATCATCTTGGCCTGTACTGTGTAAGAGAAGGGGCCCGTAGCGACCGTGCCACGATGAACCATTAATCCAGAACACTGGAAGCCGGAAAATGATCTATAATAATGGCTAAAATATATTAACGAAATTGATAACAGACCCAGGGCTGCAATGACGATAATTTTTTTCATTGATTACCCCAATTATAAAAATAAAAATTCTGACATTCTGATAGCGCGCCACGGGCATTTTTTTCACATTTAGCCAAAAAAGTGCGGCGGTTGATTTGTTCTCGCATCCTGGGGTTGGCCACGGCGGTGCGTGAAAACATGACTATGTGCCGATCATCGCAGCTATCGATATTATCAATCATGGTGCGCTGGACGCGCGCCGCCAAATCAGCCTGATCCCGCTCATTAACCGGACGCAGCGTGTAGACATCGCAGGTGTCTATTTTACGGAAGAAAAATAACGGTTGCTTATCATCCGGTGTGACGTAAAAATACATTATCGGCAGTCCGATAATGAAAATCATGATCAATAAAATGTTTATAACTAAAGATGAAGTCGGGCGAATTTTAGTAAAAATAGTGGAATAGCTAGCGCTGTCCTTTGCCGCTTCAGGTAATTCGGGCGACGCGACGGCGGGCGTAGCCGGCGGATGATAATCTGAAACGGTTAAATGGTCATTTAATTTCAGGCCCCGCTTGGGCAAGGTTACGATGGCGGTGGATTCCAGTCCCAAGGATATCAGCGCCTTTCTGATAAGGCTGATTTGTTGATTAAGGTTGCCGTTCGATGGCTGGAGCCCATTAGCTTCCCATACTCTCTCAAACAATGTTTCCCGGGTCACCGCCTCGCCGCCGTGCACCATAATCAACTCTTCCAGCACCCGACCGGCAGTATTGGATAATTTGATCGTGCGACGCTTATCCTTTAATAAAGTTAATTGATACTCCAGGGTATTGAACAATACCAGATGATTAATTAAATACACCATCGATCTCTCCATACGCGTTTCATCAACGCGCCAATATTGAGTTCGGCTTTATGTCATGACCGGGAGCAGCAACCTTTATATTGCATGTTGTTAAATGTTTTAATGTGAAAAAAAGCTTGAGTATCCTAAGGAGTATCCAGCATTAATAAAGTCTTTAATTTATTAGTATAACCAGCCGGCAATACTGAAAGCGCCATAGGGGCTGAAAAATAATCGAAACAGATGTAAAAACCATAAAATGAATTCGGTTGAGCATAAAAAGCTGCTTTGAGCCGACTTCTCGCCCTGGGCTCGATATGACCGCACTCATCGGACTTGTTCAGCGTACACTTGTAAGCTAAAGTAAGGGTCAGCTGTTACTACAATCATAGTAGTGAATAAATGACACGGTTGATCCGGCCAGGCGGCTCGGGTGGGAAATGTTGAAGCGGATTTTAGTCCGTACCGGGATTAGCGAAATCATGCAGAGAAAGCATTTAGGCGATATGGCCTGTCCCATTGCGCAATCCCTAGAATTGGTGGGAGAGTGGTGGAGCATTCTGATTTTGCGCGACGCCTTTCGCGGCCTCGCGAAGTTTGATGAGTTCCAGCGTAGCCTGGGTGTATCGCCCACCATACTGACCCGTCGGCTCAAATCTCTGGTAAAGCACGGCATCTTATATAAGCACGCCTACAGCACCCGCCCACTTCGTTTTGAATATTTGCTGACCGAACGCGGCGAGGCTTTTTTCCCGGTGATGCTGACATTGCTGCAATGGGGTAATCAATCTCTCGCGGCCGGCGACGTCACGGTCCTTCCCGTCAGTCGTCAGCGCGGAACGCGGATTAATCCAGTACTGATCGATGATCTTACCCATGAACCTCTCACCCATCTTAACGTGGCAATTGCCGCTGGTCCCGGCGTAAAGCGTCGGCTAGACCCGTTACAGGGAACGAAAAATCAACATGAAGCACATCCGTACAAGGAATCATTATGAGTAACCGCCGAGTAGTCATTACCGGAATGGGCGTGGTTTCGCCCTTGGGCTGTGGAGTAGATACCGTTTGGCAACGTCTGCTGGCGGGGCAATCGGGTATTCGTCCGCTGCCGGAAGCGATGGTGGCGCAATTGCCGGTGAAAATCGGCGGACAGGTACCGGATTCTCTGCTTGACCCGGAAGGCGGCCTTGACCCAGATCGCTTCGTCCTGCCGAAAGATCAGAAAAAAATGGATCGGTTTATCCTGTTTGCGATGGCGGCGGCTGATGAAGCACTGCGCCAGGCGGGATGGTCCGCGGTAAGCCAAGAGCAGCAAGAGCGCACCGCCACTATTATCGCCACCGGCATCGGTGGGTTTCCTGCTATCGCCAACGCGGTTCGCATTTCCGATAATCGCGGCCCAGGCCGTTTATCCCCGTTTACCATTCCTTCGTTTCTGGCCAACCTGGCCGCGGGGCATGTTTCAATCAAACATCATTTCAAAGGGCCGATCGGCGCGCCGGTCACCGCCTGCGCGGCGGGGGTACAGGCCATTGGCGATGCGGTGCGCCTGATTCGCAATGACGAGGCGGATATTGCATTGTGCGGCGGCACTGAAGGGGCGATCGATACCGTAAGTTTGGGCGGTTTTGCCGCCGCGCGGGCAATCTCCACGCATTTCAACGCCGATCCGTCAAAGGCTTCACGGCCCTTTGACCGTGACCGGGATGGGTTTGTGATGGGCGAAGGCGCCGGGCTTCTGGTGGTTGAAGCACTGGACCATGCCCTGGCCCGCGGCGCCAAGCCGCTGGCGGAAATCATTGGTTACGGCACCAGTGCGGATGCCTACCATATGACGTCCGGGGCCGAGGACGGCGACGGCGCCTATCGCGCCATGAAAATCGCGCTGCGCCAGGGGCAGATTGCGCCAGACCAGGTAAGCCATTTAAATGCGCACGCCACGTCGACGCCGGTTGGGGACCTCGGTGAAATAAACGCTATCAAGCACCTGTTTGGTGAGCACGCCGCCTTGGCCATCACGTCCACCAAATCGGCTACCGGCCATCTTTTGGGCGCCGCTGGCGGCATTGAAGCCATCTTTACCGTTTTGGCCCTGCGCGATCAAATTGTGCCGGCGACGCTCAACCTGGATAATCCCGATACCGCGGCGGCGGGTTTGCATCTGGTGCGGGGCGAGCCGGAATCGCTAGCCATGACCTATGCTATTTCAAACGGTTTTGGTTTTGGCGGCGTCAATGCCAGCATTCTGCTGAAACGCTGGCAATAATGCCGCACCCGGCGGGCCACCGCCGGGTCGATACTGGCGGCCATCGTCTGCGTCCGATGGCGTCTCGCTAGCCAGGCTAATGGCGTAAATCACCCCTTATTTCCAAAATAACAGCCCCTTGACGGGGGCGTCTATTGTGCCGCCGATGCAGTCGCTATATATTAACATACATATCGATCCCCCCCGTTAAGTGAAAATTCATGCCTTTATTGACCATCCGCGGCACCAGGCTACTACTCGTCCTTTGCCTGACCATGCTCACCGCCAGTTTTAACGCCAGCGCGCAACGTACCCTTATTGACCAGTTGGGACGCAGCGTCAGTCTGCCCGATCACGTTGATCGGGTCGTGGTGTTGCAGCACCAAACGTTGAACTTACTCGTGCAATTAGATGCCGCCGACGACGTGGTCGGGCTGTTATCGAGTTGGAAAAAACAGCTTGGACCGGATTTCGCCCGTTTTTCGCCCCGATTGGCCACCTTGCCGATGCCCGGCGATCTCACCGCGGTGAATATCGAGAGTCTCCTGGCGATACGGCCGCAGGTGGTGTTTGTCGCTAATTATGCGCCGCCGGAAATGATCAAGCAGATTGAATCCGCCGGCATTGCGGTTATCGCCGTATCGTTGCGCCAGGATCAGCCAGGCCAAGAAGATAAGCTTAATCCCGTGATCGTCGACGAGGAACAGGCCTACAATCAAGGATTGCAGCAGGGTATCCGGCTGATCGCCGACGTCGTTAACCGTAAGGAGCAAGGTGAAGCGCTGATTACCTATGCCTTTAGCGCCCGGGCTGAAACCGCCGACCGGCTAAAGGATATTCCCGATAGCCAACGGATGCGGGTGTATATGGCCAACCCTGACTTAACCACCTACGGTTCAGGTAAATACACCGGTCTGATGATGCGCCACGCGGGTGCGCTTAATGTGGCGGCGGCCACCATCAGCGGTTTTAAACAGGTATCAATGGAGCAAGTGCTTTCCTGGGATCCTCAGGTGATATTTGTCCAGGACCGTTATCCGGAGGTGGTTAAGCAGATTTATGCCGATCCGTCTTGGGCCGCTATTGACGCGGTTAAGCAGCGGCGGGTTTATCTGATGCCGGAGTATGCCAAGGCTTGGGGGTATCCAATGCCGGAAGCGCTGGCCCTGGGTGAGCTCTGGATGGCGAAAAAACTCTATCCTCAACGGTTCACCGATGTTGATGTCAATCAACGGGCCAACGCCTATTATCAGCGTTTTTACCGGCAGGCCTGGCAACCCCGCGCCGATGCCCAGTAGCGCTGAATGCCGGGCGGTCCGGATGACCTGGCTGCTGGCGGCGCTCACGTTACTGGCGGTATTTTTATCTCTGGGGATTGGCCAATTTAGTCTGTCGCCACTGGCGGTATTACGTCAATTAGCCGATCCTTTTGGGCCGGCTTCCATGATGAACCAGGTTATCTGGATGGTCAGGATGCCGCGTATCCTGACCGCGTGTCTGGCCGGCGGCGCGCTGGCGCTATGCGGCGCCACGCTGCAGGGCATCTTTTGTAATCCGTTGGTGGACCCGCATATTATCGGCGTCAGTTCCGGGGCCGCCTTCGGCGGCACGCTGGCCATCTTTTGGGGCTTGGCGCCGCTGGCGCTGATGGCGTCTACGTTATGCTTCGGACTGTTGGCGTTGGCGCTGGTCTATGCGATCGCCGCCAGGTTGGGTCGTGACAACCGCCTGATGCTGATCCTCGCGGGTATTATTCTGAGCGGTTTTTTTTCCGCGCTGGTCAGCCTGGTGCAATATCTGGCGGATACGGAAGAGAAACTCCCGAGCATTGTGTTCTGGCTGTTGGGCAGTTTTGCGACGGCTAACTGGCATAAGGTACTTATGCTTGGTCTGCCGT
>JAATGH010000449.1 GCA_015654745.1 Enterobacterales bacterium | reverse complement strand
CTGCGCTTGCGGGAGGGGCGGTTGCTGGCCGAGGGCTGTAGCCGGAGTTATGCCGCCATCGCCGAGACTGATAGCCGGTTGAGGCGCCATCCCCTGCTGGAAACGGCGCATTGGCGTGAAGTTGCCCGTTTGGATAACGGCCTGCTGCGATTTCGGCTGCAAGCTTCCTGGCCGGGGGAGGCGATAAAAAATGCGCCCCGCTGAACACTGGCCGTGGCGCGGGATGGACCTGTCCTGGCGGGGCTTGACGTCGGCGCTGGCTATGGCCGCGGCGGTTATCGCCCTCGGCGCGTTACTGCTGCTCCGTCCCGGACACCGTGCCCTGGAAGATACGCGCCGGGATATCCGGCACCTTGAAAACATGCTGCTGCAGCACAGGCGCGCCATAGCCGAATGGCCGGCGCAGGCGCAGCTTGAAACGCGCATTTCATCAATCCGGGGCGATTTGGCCGTCTGTGAAACGGCGCGCCGGGAACCGACGGTCTTTATCCGATCCATCGATCCCGGACTTGCCGGGAAATTGACCTGGCGGGCCGCCCCGCTGCCCCCCGCCGGGCAAGACTGTTCCCGCCGCTGGACCGTAGCGGTGACCACGGATTATCCGGGGCTGCGCCGGATGCTAAACCGTTTGGCCGCGCTGTCGGGCGGTTTGTCTCTGGCCTCTTTTGCGGTGGCGGCACGCGGGGGCACCCTGGACATTGAATTTGAGCTGGCGGAACCGGCGCCGGAGACGGACCATGAAAAATAGCCGCCGGTGGGGGGCGCTGTTCATCTGGCTAAGCATCTTGCCCTTGCCGCTAAGCGCCGCGCCGGCACCGGCGAAGCGGGCAAGCGCCGAACGCAATCCCTTTGCACCGGAACCTGACACACGGGCAAGCCGGACCGACAGCGCGCCGGTTAAAGGATGGGTGGGTGATAGCGAATGCTGGCATATCTGGACTATCGATAAGAAAGGCCGCTGGCATAAGCGCGAGGCGGCGGGGCCGGTCATTCCTTCTTTCGCTGCTGATGTTAACAAAAATGATTTTAACAAGGATGAAACACCGTGAAAGGATGTCGGTTAATCGCAGGATTGTTGTTTTTATTGTTGTCTATCGGGCTTTGCGCAGCGGAATCGTCCGCTGAATCTGCCACCGGAAAAGGCAAGCCGGTGACGCTGGTGTTCGACGACGCCCCCATTCAGCAGGTATTGCGCGCCCTGGCTGAGCATCAGCGGCTCAATCTGGTGGTCGCGCCGGGTATCAAGGGCAATATCAGCCTCAATCTGCATGGCGTGCCCTGGCAACAGGCGGTGGACCTGATCGTTGGTTCCGGCCGCCTCCACCTCGAGCGCCGGGGGAATGTGTTGCTGGTTTATCCCGCGGAGCAGCTTGCCGCCCGCCGGGAGCAGCAGGCCGAAGCGCTGCGCCGGCGGGAAGGTGAACAGCCGTTATCCAATCGACTGGTGACGCTGCAGCACGCGGATGCCGCCGAAGTGGCGAAAAATATCGGGGCATTGCGCAAAACCCTGATGTCGCCCCGCGGTACCCTGGTGCTGGATAAGCGTACCAATTCATTGGTGCTGCGGGATACCGACGAGGCGCTGGCCAACGTGACCGACTGGATAAAGATCTGGGATTTGCCGCTGGAGCAGGTCATGATTACCGCCCATATCGTGACCATCAGCCGCGATAATTTACGCAATATCGGCGTCGACTGGCAACATTCCGCCGATATGGGGCGGCGAACGGCGAACATGGGGGTGAGTCTGCCCCTGGGGGAGCATTATGCCAGCATGGGGTTCCGTCTGGCGCGCCTGAGCGGTCGTTTGCTGGAACTGGAACTGACCGCCCTGGAACAGGAAAACAAGGTGGATATCCTGGCCAGCCCGCGGCTGTATACCGCCCATCAGCGCACCGCCAGCATCAAGCAAGGCACGGAACTGCCCTATCAGATGAAAAAGAGCAAAAGCAAAGGCTCGTCCATTCAGTTCAAAGAGGCGGTGCTGAAAATGGAAGTGACGCCGAAAATACTGCGCAACGGCAAGGTCACTCTCGATTTGCGCCTCAGTCAAAACGTACCCGGACAAATGCTCAAGCAAGGTGGCAATGAGGGTGTTTCCATCGACATGGAGGAAATTAAAACCCAAGTGACCATTGCCGATGGGGAAACCATTGTTTTGGGCGGCATTTTCCAGCGCCAAAAACACGAAACCAAGGATAAAATTCCGCTGCTGGCGGACATCCCCTGGCTGGGACATCTGTTTAAACGCCAACAGGGACACTATAAACAGCGTGAACTGGTTATTTTTATAACGCCCACGCGAATATCAGGGTAAACTTGATTATCTCAATTTGGGCAAAATCGGGGCCTTAGCAACAAATTATGCGTTTTTTTCGCGATCAATTTGACGCTGTGACAGATTTCGCTTACAAGGGTAACCCATTGAGCATCGCTGTTTTTGCGTCACCTGTAAT
>JAATGH010000286.1 GCA_015654745.1 Enterobacterales bacterium | reverse complement strand
GTTGAATTTTGCAACGCCGCGTCTTCATATTTGAGACGGGGATCTGTGATTCTTAAACCTACAAGTGCTTGAATAGTGGCGGAGAGAGAGGGATTTGAACCCTCGGAAGGATTGCTCCTTCAACGGTTTTCGAGACCGTCCGCATTATATCTACATTTCAATAAGTTACCTAAAATACTTGGAGTTTCCTTTAATAAACATTGTGCGTAAAGCATTGTTTCTTCTATACACAAAAAGAGGCCACTCCAAGTATTTTATCTACTTAAAACGAGGATTTATGACAACCACTGCCTTTATTATCTGCCTCATTCTGGCCGCAGTTCTTATAACCGTTTCACCAGTTTTCTGCATACCCTTTCTCCTCG
The DNA here is from genome assembly GCA_015654745.1 of Enterobacterales bacterium. Lineage (GTDB taxonomy): Bacteria > Pseudomonadota > Gammaproteobacteria > Enterobacterales > Enterobacteriaceae > Acerihabitans. The sequence continues at coordinate 3,019 of JAATGH010000286.1, read as the reverse complement.
GCGCTTACCTGATTGCTAAATTTGGTGACATGAGCATAGAGAGCAACCGCAGCATTATCGCGGGGATTATCGGGTTTATTTTCTTTTTGGCAATTGTTGTAAAAATAATGGACTGGATAAAGCACTGACCGTCCTTGGTCAGTTGAAGTAAGGATTTACCCGCTGTACCGTTTGCTGAACGATATCGTTCCGCCGAGCCATCAATTTATCAATCCGGTCCCGCTTCTCGTCGGACGTCAGGATCTTGTCCCTTAGTACCATCTCAATCGCCTGATTTAATCCCCTCACCTGCTTCTGTGTCGCGGTCAAGGCGCTGCGCTGCGACAACTCCGCACGGTTCTCTTCCTGCAACTGATCGGCGTCGTCCTGGCGCCCCTGCTTGCGATAACTGTTGATTGTCGTATACACCTGGTTGGCCGTGGTCATCATCCGGTAAAAGTCTTCAATGAACTGCGTGTTCTTCGCCGGATCGTCGCGGAAGAAGGATTTTATCACCGGCATTTCATCCAGGCGCAATGCCGGGCTGGCTCCGTAGTCGCCCATCTGGCGCATCATAATGTTCGTGGCCCCCAGAACATAAGAGCCCAGCGTACCGGTGTAGCCATTTACGATATGGTCCAACATTTTCGGCGAAAGGTTCAGTGCCCCGCCAACCTCGCGGGCAATCAGGCTGGTCTGGTCGTTGTAGCGCGCGCCGGCGATCAGGTTGCTGTCCGACATATTCTCGATCGGGTTGCCGGTGAAGAAGTCGAAATTGACATACGCCTCGGCAATCGGCAGGGCCACCTGCGGGATAGGGTTGAAGGCCATGGTATTGGCAAAATTCAGCGCAACAAGCTTACCGAATTTCGCCGGCGTATCTTTCCCGGCGAAGGTCCGCACCAGGCGTTCCGGTAAGGTGCCGAACATCAGCCCGATTTCGAAGGGTTTCGGGAACCGGACGTGTTGATCACCTATCCATGCATGCCAATAGGTGTCCTTATCCCAGTCCGGCAGCTCATCGTAGCGCTTATCGTCCCAGTTCAGCGCCATAAGTGCCAGCGTGGCCGCTGTGACCATACCACCGCGTTTGAGCGTTTCCACCGGGTCAGCTTTAATGGCCCGGGTCAGTTTACCCAAGCCCTGCAATCGGGCATTAAAGAACGGCAGCATATCGCTTATGCCCATCATGATCTTGCTGGCCCCCATCATGCTGAAGTCCATCAGGTCACGCGCCTCGTAAGCAGCCTGCGCCTTGCTTTTGCCAGAACGTAACGCCGCCTCATAGGTTGCGATGCGGTTGGCGTTTTCCGATGCCTCGCTGACGTGCTTATATTTCTCCAGCCCGACGGATACCTTGTCCATAATCTCTCTGCCGTTGCGGACAATGGAGGATTCATACTCTTTCATCTGGCTGTCGGTATACCCTTTGCTTCGAAGAATCTTGCGAATATTGGAGGCAGTGGAAGCCGGGTCGTACACGTTGGAATAACCGCCGCCAAAGGTTGAACCGGCAAACATCATATCCACCAGGGCCGGATCCGTCTTCAGTGCCTTTTTCAGCCCGTTCCACGAATCAATGCCCGGGCGGAAACCGTCTTTGTTGATAGCCCAGGAGTGAATGGAGTCGCGCAGGAAGTTGCGGATAATAAAGTCCGGCATCGCTGTGGTGCTGATTGTAAGCACTTTCTTCGCCGCTCGGGCCGCCGTCCAGAATGCGCCTTTGGCGTGTTCCATATTGATCATGGTGAACGAGCGATACAGATCCGGGTCATTCACCTGTACCAGGTTTTCTTTCCCGTCCATATAGACTTTGACGACATCCTTGCCGATCCGCTGATAATCCATTTTGTTGGGCTTATCGATCACGTCAAGCATGCCGGTATCGGCCAGATTCACCACCGCCCGGCGCATGGCTTCGTTCTTCATGGACGCATCCACGGACTTGGCCACATAGTTAAAGAGGTTCTCTATGGGGTCCTTGATGGCCTTTTCGCTACCCTTGAGCTTACGGACAGTGCTGCTTTGATTGGCTATGCCGCGGGTTGTCCACGGCCCGGAAACCTCGCCATTTTCCGCCTCGCGGTAATACGGCAGATACCAGGCATCCTCCCATTGAGCGCGGCTTTCCGGGTCGATAAGTCCCATATCCTGCTGCAGATCGAGTATCGACTTGGTGAACGCGTCATATTTTTTCTTCACAGAGTCGAAAAGCGCCTCGTTGCCGTTGCGCAGCGACTTCATGTAAGCGATTTCGTCCGGCGTAAAATTATTCTCTCGCCCCTCCGCCATCAGCCGTTCCGACCGGTTGCCAGCAATCCATTTGAAAAATTCCTCACGTTTGCTGCCCAGACTATCGAGAACGCCCATCAAGGAATCTTCTTTGCCGGTGCCCGCCTTGCGCTCGATAATACCTTCCGCTGCGTTGTACCTCGGCAGGCCATGTTCTAGCGTCGCCGCCGTGACCGATCCGGACCCGGCAGCCATGCGCGCGCCGATATAGGCCGAGCTGGGGTGATCTGCTTTGCCTGCGGCATCCTCGGCATATTTCAGCGGGGCCAGGCCATCAAACGCCTTGGTATTCAATTTCCGGCCGGTCTCGGTCAGCCACGTTTTCAATTCGTCCTTGTTTTTCCCCTTAACCTCCTCGTAAAACGATTTCGCCTTGGCGATTTTCCCCCGCTCGACGTTAAATCCCATCTTCCGGTTGGTCTCTTCTTCCATGGTTGCGGCGCGGGAATAGAGCGCGTCCGTCCTTGAAAACGTATCATCAAATTCCCGCGTGCCCGGCTGTTCCCCATCATACATTTTGGTGTGTTTAAAGCGGCCGGCGATGGTGCGCAAAATGTTGCGGATTTCCGCCGGCGCAATATCGCCGGGTTTCAGGATACCTGCCTTGCGCAGCGCATTGGTAATCAGGGAAACGACGCGGTCCCACGCCCCGCCAAGACCGGTAAGCTCTGATTTTTCTGCCATGTGGGCCAGAAATTCATTTGCCTGGATTTCCGGCGACTCATTGCCATAGCTTTTTTCAACCTGG
>JAATGH010000486.1 GCA_015654745.1 Enterobacterales bacterium | reverse complement strand
GAACTGACGATGGAGCACTGAATGTTTACCCAAGAGCAAAGGCAAGGGTGGATGGCGGTATTGGCCGCCAGCCCGCCGGCACGCTTAGCCGCCCTGTGGCAAGCGTTGGAACTGCGGCCGGTTTATCAGCCGGTGCGCGCGCCGGAAATCGGCCTGACCCAGCTGCAGGCGCGTATGGGGGCCACCGGACGTCGATTTGTCCTGGGCGATATGACGGTGACGCGCGCGGTCATTCGCCTGGACAATGGCACCTACGGCTATAGCTATATTGCCGGACGCGACAAGGCGCACGCCGAACTTTGCGCACTGGCCGATGCGCTGATGCAGCTAGATGCGCATCATGAACGCCTGCAACGGAACCTTATCGAACCGCTGGCTGCGCTACGCCGTGAGCAACAGCACATGCGCGGGCGGGAAATCGCCGCCAGCCGGGTGGATTTCTTTACCCTGGTCCGAGGAGATAATCAATGAATTTACTCTCGGGATTTTCCCAGCCGATAGACCAAAGCCAACAGAATTTCCGTCTGATTCTCAAGGCGTTGAGCGAACCCGGCGTACCGGTGCGTTTAACCGGAACCCTTGGATGGGGCCGGCTTGGCGCGGCGGCGACCGCCGTACTGTTAACCCTGGCCGACGGCGAAACCCCGGTCTGGCTCAGCCCTGAACTGGCTGATGGCGCCGCGGTGGATAATGTGCGGTTTCATACCGGCGCGCCGCTGGCCGACTCATTGGCCGCCGCCGCCTTTGTGGTGTGCGGCCAGGAGATCGGCGAAGCGCAACTGCTGGAGGTGCCCTGCGGCACGGAGATCTCCCCTGAACGCGGCGCCACCCTGGTACTGCAAGTAGACCATCTGGATCGGGGGACGACGCTGCATTTGAGCGGGCCGGGCATTGAAACCCGGCGCGATATCGCGCCAAGCCTGCCGGCGGCGGTACGGGAATACCTGCTCGCCCGTACCCGGCGTTTTCCGCTGGGTATCGATTTTTTGCTGGTTTGCGCCGACGGCCTGCTGGCTTTGCCACGTACCACCATTGTGGAGGAACGCTAATGTACGTTGCGGTTAAAGGTGGGGAAAAGGCTATTGACGCGGCCCATCACTTACAGGAACAACTGCGCCGGGGTGATACCGCCCACGCGGCCATTGACTGCGAGCAGATCGATCAACAGCTGGGGCTCGCGGTCGATCGCGTCATGACCGAAGGCGGGATTTACGACCGGCAACTGGCGTCGCTGGCGATCAAACAGGCCGGCGGCGATCTGGTGGAAGCGATATTTTTGCTGCGCGCTTATCGCACCACCTTGCCCCGGCTGGCGGTCAGCCAGCCGTTGTCTACGGAAACGATGCGCTTGGAGCGCCGTATTTCGGCGGTCTATAAAGATCTGCCCGGTGGACAGGTGTTGGGGCCGACCTATGACTACACCCACCGCTTATTGAATTTTTCCCTGCTGGCGGAGGGCATCGAGGTCCCGGCGATCACCCCGGACGTCGAACCGTTGCCGGACTCCTGCAGCCATGTGTTTGATCTGCTGGACGGGCAGCGGTTAGCCCGCGCGGAGCGGGACGATGGCACGCCGCCCGACGACATTACCCGGCATCCTCCTGCCTATCCGTGTTCCCGTTCCGCCCGTTTGCAGCAATTGGTGCGTGGGGATGAGGGCTTTTTGCTGGCGCTGGGGTATTCCGGCCAGCGGGGCTATGGCCGCACCCACCCGTTTGCCGGCGAGATCCGCAGCGGTTACGTGACGGTAAGCATCATGCCGGAAGAATTGGGGTTTGCTATTGATATTGGCGAGATCCTGCTGACCGAGTGTGAAATGGTCAATGGGTTTATCGATCCGCCGCAGGCGCCGCCGCATTTTACCCGAGGCTATGGGCTGGTGTTTGGCCGCGCCGAGCGTAAGGCGATGGCCATGTCGCTGCTCGACCGCGCCCTGCAGGCGAGTGAATATGGCGAACCGGTGGACAGTCCCTCCCAGGACGAGGAGTTTGTGCTGGCCCATGCGGATAATGTCGAAGCCGCGGGTTTTGTGTCCCATCTCAAGCTGCCGCATTATGTGGATTTTCAGGCCGAGCTGGAGCTGCTCAAGCGCCTGCGCGCCGAATTTGCGCTGCGCCAGGACGCGAAGCCGGGGGAAGCTCATGAGTGAAATTCTGACCGGCTATAATCCAGGTTATCTGGATGAACAAACCAAACGTATGATTCGCCGCGCGATATTAAAAGCGGTGGCCATACCCGGCTATCAGGTGCCGTTCGGCGGGCGCGAAATGCCGATGCCTTATGGTTGGGGTACCGGCGGGGTGCAACTGACCGCCAGTCTTATCGGCGTGCATGATGTGTTAAAAGTCATAGATCAGGGCGCGGATGACACCACCAATGCGGTATCGATTCGCCGCTTTTTCCAGCGTGTTTCCGGGGTGGCCACTACGGAAAAAACCGCCGAGGCCACGCTGATTCAAACCCGCCATCGCATACCGGAAACCCCGCTGGCCGAAGATCAGATCCTGGTTTACCAGGTACCGAACCCCGAACCGCTACGGTTTATCGAACCACGCGAGACCGAAACCCGCAAAATGCACGCCCTGGAAGAGTATGGCGTGATGCAGGTGAAGCTGTATGAGGATATTGCCCGTTATGGGCATATTGCCACCACCTATGCCTATCCGGTCAAGGTCAACGATCGTTATGTTATGGACCCGTCGCCAATACCCAAATTCGACAATCCGAAGATGCATATGATGCCTGCGCTGCAACTGTTTGGCGCCGGGCGTGAAAAACGTATCTACGCGCTGCCCCCTTATACCAAGGTGGTCAGCCTGGATTTCGACGATCACCCTTTCAGCATCCAGCGCTGGGAACAACCCTGCGCCTTATGCGGTTCGCGCCACAGCTACCTGGATGAGGTGGTACTCGACGATCTGGGTAACCGAATGTTTATTTGCTCCGATACTGACTATTGCCAAGGCCAGTTGGAGCAGCAGCGTCATCAGCAAGAGGCTTCGCCATCATGATTTTGGTCCCACCGTCCCCGACGCCGCTGATGTCGGTTGAGCACCTCACGCACCTTTACGCTCCGGGTAAAGGATTCAGCGATGTTTCATTCCAGATCTATCCCGGCGAAGTTCTCGGTATCGTGGGCGAATCCGGTTCCGGGAAAACCACCCTGCTCAAATCGATCTCGGCCCGTTTGCCGCCCCAGGCCGGACAGGTAATCTATAGTCCGGCCGCGGCCGCGCCCCAGGACCTTTATGCGTTGGCGGAAAGCGATCGGCGCCGGTTACTGCGAACCGAATGGGGAGTGGTCCATCAGTATCCCCTTGACGGGCTGCGCCCTCGCGTTTCAGCCGGCGGCAATATTGGCGAACGCCTGATGGCCATGGGCCAGCGCCATTACGGCGACATTCGGCAAGAGGCCGGACGCTGGCTGGAGGATGTCGAAATCCCGCTGGCCCGCATTGATGACTTGCCGACCACCTTCTCCGGCGGTATGCAGCAACGGCTGCAAATCGCCCGCAATCTGGTGACCCATCCGCGGATCGTGTTTATGGATGAGCCCACCGGCGGCTTGGATGTTTCGGTACAGGCGCGGCTGCTCGATCTGCTGCGCGGTCTGGTGGTGGAGATGGGGTTGGCGGCGGTTATCGTAACTCACGATCTGGGCGTGGCGCGGCTATTGGCCCATCGCCTGCTGGTCATGAAGCAAGGGGTGGTCGTGGAGAGCGGCTTAACGGATCGGGTACTGGACGATCCCCACCATCCCTACACCCAATTGCTGGTGTCGTCGATCCTGTCCTGATAGAGGAATAAGCCATGCGGAACCATCAGAGCAACACACAACTACAGGTTGAGCATCTAAGCAAAACCTTTGTGTTACATAACCAAAACGGCGCCCGGTTACCGGTGCTGCACGACGCCAACCTGACGGTCGAGGGTGGCGAATGCGTCGTGTTGCACGGCCATTCGGGCAGCGGTAAATCCACGCTATTGCGATCGCTTTATGCTAATTATCTGCCCGACGAGGGGCATATCTGGGTCCGGCACCAGGAGCGCTGGCTGGATATGGTCCAGGCCCCGGCCCGTGAAATCCTGGCGGTTCGTCGCCATACCGTCGGCTGGGTCAGCCAATTTTTACGGGTTATCCCGCGCATCGGCGCGCTGGATCTGGTGATGCAGCCGCTGCTGGAATTGGGCGTGGACCGCGGCCAATGCCGCGCCCGTGCCGAAGAGCTGCTGGTCCGGTTGAATGTACCGCCGCGTTTATGGCCTTTGGCGCCGTCCACGTTTTCCGGCGGCGAGCAGCAACGGGTCAATATTGCCCGTGGATTTATCGTGGATTATCCCGTGTTGCTGCTTGATGAGCCTACCGCGTCACTCGACGATCGCAACAGTAGGGCGGTGGTGGGGCTGATTGAACAGGCCAAGCAGCGCGGCGCGGCCATTGTCGGCATCTTTCACGACGAAGGCGTCCGCCGGCGGGTAGCCGACCGGTTACATGAAATGCAGCCGCCGCAGGCGGTGGAGACCTGCTGATGATTATCAAGAACGTCCAGCTCATACTTGAGCACGAGGTGGTTCGCGGTTCGCTGGAAGTGCGCGACGGCATCATCCATCACATGACCGAAGGCGCCAGCCAACTGCCGCAGGCGCTGGATGGCGACGGCGGCTGGCTGTTACCCGGTTTGATTGAACTGCATACGGATAATCTGGATAAATTCTTCATGCCCCGGCCAAACGTGGACTGGCCGGCGCACTCGGCCATGAGCAGCCACGATGCGCTGATGGTCGCCAATGGCATCACCACGGTGCTTGACTCGGTGGCTATCGGCGATGTGCGCGACGGAGGACACCGTTCCGGTACCTTGCACACCATGATCGATGCGATCGTCAGCAGCCAGCATTTAGGACTGACCCGCGCCGAACATCGGCTGCATCTGCGCTGCGAGCTGCCGCACAGCAGCACGCTGCCGCTATTCGAGCAGCTTATGACGCTGCCGGGCGTCTCCCTGGTATCCTTGATGGATCATTCACCGGGCCAGCGGCAATTCGTCTCGCCGCAAAAGTATCGCGAGTATACCCAAGGCAAATACCATCTCAGCGACCGGCAGATGGATGAATATGAAACGCAGCAAATTGCCCTGTCGGCGCGCTGGTCCGCACCGAACCGCGCGGCGATTGCCGCCCATTGCCGTGAGCGTAACATTACCCTGGCCAGCCATGACGACGCCACCGCGGCCCATGTTCAGGAATCGCACGGCCTGGGCAGCGCAATCGCTGAATTTCCCACTACCGAGGCGGCGGCGCTGGCGTCACACCGCCTGGGTTTACAGGTGTTGATGGGCGCGCCAAATATCATTCGGGGCGCATCACATTCCGGCAACGTGGCGGCCCATCGCCTGGCGGCGTTGGGCGTCTTGGACATCCTCTCGTCGGACTACTATCCGGCCAGTCTGTTGGACGCCGCGTTCCGTATCGCGGCGGACGAGTCGAACCCCCTTTCCCTGACGCAGGCGGTCATGCTGATGACAGGTAATCCGGCGCGAGCGCTGGGTTTGCACGATCGCGGGCAGATAGCCGAAGGCAGACGAGGCGATCTGGTGCTGGCGCATCGGCATCAGGATCATGTGTATGTGAAACATGCCTGGCGCCAAGGGGTACAGGTGTTCTGATGAGCCACTTAATCTATCTGATGGGGCCATCCGGCTCGGGCAAGGACAGCCTGCTTAACGCACTGCAGCGCCAGCCGGAACCTACGCTTATCGTCGGGCATCGCTATATCACCCGGGCGGCGGGAGCCGGCGGGGAAAATCATATCGAGCTTAGCGAGGGCGCGTTTGCCCTCCGGCGCGATCGGGGGCTCTTTGCCCTCCATTGGCAGGCTCATCAGTTAAGCTATGCGCTGGGAATCGAGATCGATCTTTGGTTACGGCTCGGTCTGGATGTGATGATCAACGGTTCGCGCGCGCATTTGGCAACGGCGCGCCGCCGGTATGGAACCCAGCTGATTCCACTATGCCTGCACGTCGCGCCCGAGGTGCTATTACAGCGGTTACGCCAGCGGGGCAGGGAAACGTCCGAGCAGATTGATCAACGGCTGGCGCGCGCGCGGGAATACCGTCATGCGTTACCGGCCGATTGCCTGATGCTGGATAACACCGGCCCCTTGGCCGATACGCTTAAGGCGCTGCGGGCATTGTTGCCTATGCCGGCACCTATGCCCCACAACACGTCCTATTCCAAGGAGACTTCATCATGATCAACGCAGCGCAACCGCGGATCGGTCAAAACGTTATACTCAACGGCACCCGGCTTGGGCAGTATGTCCACCTGTCTGACGACGCCATTTTACAGGAGGTGGAAATGGGTGATTATTCCTATACCGCCGGCCATAACCAAATCTTCTACGCCACTATCGGTAAATTCGTCTCCATAGCCTCCTATGCCCGCATCAATCCGGGGAACCATCCCACTTATCAGCGGATTGCCCAACACCATTTTACCTACCGTGCTTCCGAGTATGGGTTGGGCGAAGATGACGAGGCCTTTTTCGATTGGCGGCGCGAGCAGCACGTAACCATCGGCCATGATGTCTGGATCGGCCATAATGCGATCATTATGCCAGGCGTCACCATCGGCAACGGCGCGGCCATCGGCAGCGCCGCGGTGGTCACCAAGGACGTGGCGCCCTATACCATCGTCGCGGGCGTAGCGGCCAAACCCATTGGCCAGCGATTTTCCGATGCGCTGATTGAACGTATTGAGCGGAGTCAATGGTGGCATTGGGAACATGATACGTTAAAGCAACGCATGGCGGATTTTCGGGATATGCACACTTTTGCCGCGCGTTATTTGCCCTGAATCCAGCCTTTACTTATGGCCCATGGGTTCAACGTGGATCAGCACGGCGGAATACGGTAATCGTTGTTCGATATCGCGCTCTATCTGGTCGCAGATATCGTGCGACTGCGCTACCGTCATCTCGCTGGGCAAGGTCAGGTGAAAATCGATATGGCGCCGCCGCCCGGCGCGGCGGGTCCGCAGATCGTGACAATCATCAATCCCGGGACAATGTTGTTGAATCGCCTCGGCGATAATGGTCAGTTCCCCTTCGTCCAAGCTGTGGTCCACCAGCGGCTGGAAAGCCTGAATCAACATTTCAACGGCTTCCTTGATGATAAACAGCGCTACGCCGATGGCGATCACCGGATCTAAAAAGTAGAGGTCATAACCCAATCGGCTGGCGATCCAAATGCCAAACAAACCGATCCCCACGCCGAGCGAGGTAAGCACATCGGCTTTTAAGTGCAGGGCATCGGCGGCTAACGCCACTGAGTGCTCCTCTTTGGCCACCTTATAAAGATATCGGGAGACAAATGCATTCACCAATGCCGAGATCAGCATCACCAAAAATCCCAAACCCAGGCTCTCGATTTTAGCCGGTTGAATTAAATGGCGGACGGCGGCAAAGATAATCCAGGCCGAGGCGATAAGAATCAGGACCGCTTCAATTACCCCGGAAATGTTTTCTATTTTATCATGGCCATAGGGATGAGAACGATCGGGGGGAATGTCCGACTTGCGTACAGAGAACAAGGCAATGCAGGATGCGATCAGATCCATGCCGGAATGTATGGCTTCTGAAATGATACTCACCGAGCCGCTCAGGAAACCCGCCGTCAATTTCATGGCCAGCAAGCACACGTTTGAGCTTACTGAAACCATGGCTGCAAAAGCTTTTTTAGTCACGTGATAACGCCTTGGGTTAGAACCGCGCTGTCCATCAACGGACACTGATGATGAAGACGCGGGCAATGCCATTGATGGCATATCAGGGATGATTATTATAGCACTGATAACAGATTTGAGTATTAAATCATGCAGTTAGAATTGATTATCATTTAATTCACGGTATGAGTTTTATTTCATGATGGCCGGCGCGCGCTAGACGCGAATATTGAAATGTTTAAATATAAGCGGGGGGAGGCTGGTTATTATTGATGAAATAAAACTGACGAAGAGTGCGAGTAGTTTTAAACGCGGAGATTCTGTAAAGAGGAATAACGGATATATGCTTATTTTCCCGGAATATTTGTCCTTAAGAAGGAAACGTGGCGTAACACCTACGCGCGATCCAAGGGAGACAATGCAGTGCGGATGGGCCATAATCCTGCGATGAAACTGTTGACCGGCTCTTTTCTCGTCCTTGTGCTTTGCGTGCCTGTTTGCGGCGCGGCCGCGGATTTCTCGCTAGGCCTGGGCGGATTTTTAACCACGTCGCCCTATCATGCCCAGCGTGATGATGACTCCATTTGGCCGGTGATCAATTACGACAACGATACCTGGTATATTCAAGGCGACGAGGTCGGCGGCTACCTGCTCAACGACGACATTAACGAGTTAAAAGTCAAAGCCTACTATTTCGATCAGGGTTACCAACCCAAACACGGCCACGGCCGGGCGATGCGCCACCTGGATCAACGGCGCACCACCGTGATGTCGGGCATTAGCTATCAGTACACCGGCGCCTATGGGGCAATTCACACCCAGGTGGCGGCGGATACCCGCAATCGCAGCCAGGGGGCAATGGCTAATCTCGCGTATCTGAACCTGGTGCAGTGGGATAAGCTGAGCCTGATTCCCGAACTTGGGGTCGATTGGGCCAATGGCCAGCAGACGCGCTATTATTACGGTGTTTCGTCGGGCGAATCCACGCGTACCGGTTTGGCGGCATACCGCCCCTCCGCTAATCTGACGCCTTACCTATCGATGATGACGGTGTATAACGTCACTCCGCAATGGGATACCTATGCCAGCGTACGCGGCAATTTCCTCCCTGCAACGGTGCGTGATAGCCCCATGGTGCAAGAAGACCGGACCTATGCATTTTCTGTCGGAGTTAATTACAATTTCTAATAATTAACCGGCGGCTTATCGCGGCAATACCGGATAGCATGATATTGAGCTAAGGAATTATTTTTATTTTAAAACATTGTCAAGCCATTTAAGTCAAGTTACTAAATTAGTTATTTCATCAGTTCGTTTATAAATCATTTAAAATACCCCTGATACACTTTCAGATATTATCTGAAATAATTTTCAGTCTCACCATCACCCCACGGGACGCAGTAGTGCTTATTTTATCGTCTCCCCGTCAGAGCTTATCGCTACGAATATGACAATAAACGCCATTCACCCAACCTTTACCGCGCCGTCGTGGACCCTGTTATGCGATTTTGACGGCACAATCAGTTTCAAGGATGTCACGGACACGTTGCTGGACGCATTTGGTATGCCGGGCTGGCAACGTCTGGAACGGCAGTGGGAAGAGGGTGAAATAGGTTCCCGCGCGTGCATGGCCGGTCAGATTGCGCTACTGGACGCGTCGCGGGGAGAACTTAACGAGTGCCTCTCGCTGTTGACGATCGATCCGGGATTTGCCGAATTCGCCGCCTATGCCCGTCAGCGCAAAGTGCCGCTGCGCATTGTCAGCGACGGCCTGGATTACGCCATTGATTTTATCTTGCAAGCCAACGGTATCAGCGGCATCCCGGTCATTGCCAATAGCCTGCGGCAGGTGAGCGAGCGACGCTGGGCGTTGGACTTCCCTTATCACAATGCCCGCTGCCTGAAAGGCAGCGGCGTATGCAAGTGTGGCGTCGCCAAAGCGGTGGCGCCGGATAAATTTCTGATGATTGGCGACGGACGTTCGGATTTTTGCGTGTCCCAGGTGGCCGATCATGTCTTTGCCAAAGGCAGTCTGGTGGCTGAGTGCCAGCGGATGGGCGTTCCTTTCTCCGCCCTCCGGGACTTTTCCGAGGCGCCCGCGCTGTTGGATCGGTTATTACAACAACGGGAAATGGTGTATTTGGCACCGGTCGAACAGTTAATCATCCGGGGGATGTGTGATCAACCATCATGATTTTATGCTGGAAGGTGGAAGAGTCGGCATTCTGCTTATACATGGCTTAACCGGAACGCCCACCGAGATGCGGGGCGTAGGCCGTGAATTCAATCGCGCCGGGTATACGGTCTATGGCATGCAATTGGCCGGCCATTGCGGTGACGATGATGACTTGATTGCCACCAATTGGAAAGACTGGTACCAGAGCGTGATTGCCGGGGCGCAGAGGTTACGCCGGCAAGTGGATTATCTGTTTATTGGCGGTTTGTCGATGGGCGCGGTATTGGCGTTGAAATACGCCGCCGATTACCCGGATCAGGTCCAGGGCGTGCTGGTTTACGGCGCAACTTTCCGTATGGACGGCTGGAACGTGCCGACGCTTACGCGCCTGGCCGCGCCCTGGTTTTTGACACTGGTTGATATATTGCACATCGGCCGCCACCGGGTGTTTGATGAAGCCCCCCCCTATGGCATTCGCAACGAGCAGCTGCGGCGTAAAGTGTCGCAAAGCATGTTGGGTGGTGATAGCGGAGCGGCCGGTCTGCCTGGTAATCCATGGGTTTCCCTCAGCCAACTGGTCTATTTGACACGCAATGTCCGTCACTCTTTGCCTAAGGTCGTCGCGCCTTGCCTGGTATTACACGCGGAAAATGATGATATCGCCCACCATCGCAACGGTGAGCTGGTGCGCGATAATGTGAGCGGCCCGGTTGAGATGTTCCTGCTGAGGAACAGTTATCATATGATTACCATTGATAACGATCGGCGCGAGCTGGTCTCGCGCTCGATTGTGTTTATGCACCAGTATATGCCGCCGGCACAGGCCCAGATCCAGGCCGTCGCGGATATCACGATACCGGTTGCCGATCTGTCGAACGGCCTCAATACGCCGCTGCAAAACGCGTGATTACTGGAAACCTGTTATCGGCATGAGTCAATTAACCGTTATCTTGTGGATACTGAACGTGGTGGTGGACACGCTGGGACAACTGGCGTTTAAAGCCGCGGCCTTATCCGGCACGCCTTATTCCGGCGTGGCCCATTGGCGCCATATGCTGACCCATAAGTGGATTTGGGTGGGCATCTTGAGCTACGTGTTCGAGTTTGTCCTTTGGCTGGCGTTTTTATCCCTGGTGCCGCTGTCGGTCGGGGTAATGCTAGGCTCGATCAACATTGTGGCCATTATGATCGTCGGTCGCCTGTGGTTTAACGAAAAACTGACCAAATGGCGTCTGATCGGCATTCTGCTCATTGCCTGTGGCGTCTTGGTGGTGGGTATCGAATAATGAAACGCTTCTATTTCGTTGGCTTCCTGGTATTAATGATGTTCGATACTCTGGCACAGGCCAGCTTCAAATACGCGTCCATGCATGCCGAGCCGTTAATGCTGGATGTCGACTGGCTGCTGCGCGTGTTTGGCCATCCGTGGATTTATGGCGCCTTTATCGGCTATATCGGCGCGTTTTTTACCTGGATGACCCTGTTGAAATATGCCCCGGTGGGACCGGCGTTTGCCGCGTCGCATCTGGAGATTATCAGCGTCACCATGGTATCGGTGTGGTTGTTCAACGACGAGCTTAACCTGGCCAAGATTGTGGGGGGATTGTTGATATTATCCGGTATTTTATTCCTGGCCAAAGCCGAGACTCCCGAGCCGTGATCCCGCTGACGCCGCCGGTGGAGATCCCGCCCACCGCCGGGCTGCCGGCCGAATGGCGGGACTTACTGGCCTTTTCCGGCGATCTGGCGCAACGATTGTCGGATTGGCTGCGCATACCTCGTCCGGCGCTGACCTGCTCCGGTACCGCGGCGCTGATCATCGCGCTGCGGGAGTTGCAACGACGGCACCCCGACCGCACCAGGATTATTGTCCCCGCCTATACCTGCCCATTGGTGGCGCTGGCCGCGTTTTATTGCCCGCCGCTGAGCGTGGTTCCCTGTGATTTGGCCGCCGGCGGCATCGATATGGATACCCGGCGGCTGGCCGTCTTGTGCGACCGGCAAACCTTGGCGGTGGTGGTAACCCATCTGGCGGGGCGGGTGGCCGATGTGGATAGCGCGTTGCGTATCGCCGCCGCGGCGGGCGCCGCGGTTATCGAAGACGCGGCCCAGGCCATGGGTGGGCGCGATGGCGGCAACAGCGTGGGATTAAAGGGCGATATCGGTTTTTTCAGTATGGCGTTGGGTAAGGGGCTGACCACCGCCGAAGGTGGCGTGCTGTTTAGCCGTGACCCGGCATTGCATCAGGCATTGATCCAATCCTGCCGGCGGGAATTACCCCTGAGCGTGGGCTGGGAACTCCGGCGGGTCGCCGAGTTATGGGGATATCGACTGTTTTATCGTCCACGCGGGTTGTATTGGGTGTATGGCAAAGCGCTGCGCGCCGCGTTGGCCAGGGGCGACGCCGTGGCGGCGGTAGGGGATGATTTTACCGTGCAAAGCATCCCGCTGCATCGGCTGGGTCGCTACCGCCAGCGGGTGGGCGCCGGTGCGGTGCTACGCCTGCCCGATTTCCTGCAGCAGGGAAAACAGCGGGCGTTGGCTCGGGTGGCGTTGTTACGTCAATTACCGGGCGTTGGCGTCATCAACGATAATCCCGGCGGGCAGGGTGTTTGGCCGTTTATCCTGGTGCTGATGCCTAATGCCGCGTCGCGCGACGCGGCGATGAACTGCCTGTGGACCGCCGGGCTGGGTGTAACCCGATTGTTTATTCATGCCTTGGGGGGATACCCGGCGGTATTGCCGCTGCTGGCGCCGGCGGACGCCACGCCGTGCGCGGATGATTTCGCGGCGCGCAGCTTATCCATCACCAACAGCCCCTGGCTGACCGACCGGCTGTTCGCCGAGGTGCTGCTGCGGCTGCGTGCCGCGCTCGTCTAGGCCACTCGCCCATTAATTGCCACCCGCCGAATGCGCGCGCCGCCGCCGGTTCCCCAAGGCACGATTTCACCAGCAGGCATTGATCCGCGCCGCCAGGCGCTGGTTCAAGCGATTTTGCCGTTCCTGCCAGGACTCCGCCTGCTCGGAGGAGGGAACCCGCTGTCCATCCGCGGCGCTGAGCCAGCGCTTAAATCGGCTTTGGTATCGGTAGGCCGAGACGTCGCCGGTAATATCGGCACCTATTAATCGGCCTCGGCAGGCATCAATTAGCTGATTTAGGTGATCTTCCCGCAGTTCCCCCTGATCCCAATTGGTATTAATGACCGAGGGGCTCAGCGCATCTTTATCCAGCGACAGGTAGATATTCCGGGAACGATCCTTATCGAGGTGTACTAAAAAACGCTCCGTTAGCGCATCCGCATGGCTAAAGGTATAACTGCTGTCGCCGGCACCCATCCATTTCAACCAGCGGGTATCGACATTAATATTCCAGTATGTCAGCTTATTCCGTAACAGCGGCGTCAAATGATTTTCCCAAGCATGGCCGAGGGCAATATCCGGCGAGCAAATTCCCAGGACATGAATATGTTGCACCTGGGGCAAGCGGCTGGCCCAGTATATCCATGAACCGCAGTGGATACCGAAGGGATAACGCATATTATCGGGGTGGTTATCGCATACCACCAAATCAAACGGCGGCAGGTATGCCAAACGCTGGAGCAGCAGTTGGGACACGTGGTGATAATCGCCGCTGCCGGTAAACACGCAGCCATAATCCACCGGGAGCTGTGCTGCCAGGGTCTGCTCCAGCCGTTTGAACGGCGTCCAGCGACAGCCGAACCGGATGCTTTCCTGCCAGGATTGCAGCGCAATCACCCGTGCCGCGTCCTGGGGCTCCAGCTTTACCGAACCATCAAAATCCAAAATCACCGGGGGGCGGAGGGAGGTCATGGTAAACGATCCTGATGCCACTGGGCATCGCTTTCAAAATGATGGCGAAAGCGCATTAGGCAACGGCGTAATAGCGGATTGCGAACCCAGACCAAATGAGCGGTCAAGGTGAACTGGGCGCCCAGATCGGCTTTAACCTGCGGATCGGTCCAGCCCGCCACATAAAAACGCAGCCCGTTTTCCAATGCGTACTCAAGATTGACAAACCAACTGACCACATACAGGTTAAAGTGCAACGCCTGTGGATAATTAAGCCCGATATATTTATCAATCAGCTTATCATCGTGCTGGTAGCAAATGTTGTATCCGATTAACTCATCGTTATGCCAATAACAGAATATACGGCCGCCGCTATCGGCGTCTAACAGTAATTCCGCAAAAAACGCTTCGCTCAGCAGATCAAAATGAATCTCGCTTTGGTTGTATACCTGCATATAAAGCTGATACAGATGCAACCGCCAGTTTTTATCATGAAAAATAGCGTCGCCGGTTTTTAAAATCTCCAGCCGCAGCTCCCGCCTGCTGCGCAATTTCCGCCGGATATTGCGTCTGCGGCTATGGGATAAGCGGGCTAAATAGTCATCGGTATCGCTGAAATTGATCGGCACATAGGCCAACGCCTGCCCTGCAACGCGGATAAATCCTCGTTCCAAACACGTCCGCGTCAATGCCTGGGAGTAAAGGTTATCCTTAGCGGTCAACAGCGGAGAGTTCTGAGGCAGATCCTTGACGATAGTAAGTTTTTTACCGTCGGCACAGTTCTTTTGAATCCATTCCACCGCGTCCGCCGGCGCAAGTTCGGCGGGAAAGGGCGAATATTCATTGACGGTGGTGCCGATAAAATACGTATCGATCTTTAACCAACGGCTCCATAGGCGATAGCCGGGCCAGTCACGGAGTTTTATCCGTAGTTCGTCATCCGCCGTGGTCAATAGATCAAATCGAGTCGAAAAGTAGGGCAACCCGCGGTCTGATACCTCTACGGTAAAGCCGGTGGGCGGCTGGTGGTGAAAGTAGGTGATCAGTGCCTGGGGTTCCAATGTATTAACATAACGAACCTCGTCGTGGCGGTGGTCGGTCATTGGTCGCGTTCCGAAATCGGCGCATGGGAAAAAGCGCACCTCAGGTGCGCTTTGAATGGAAGCGAAATTACATCTCGCGTTTGGCGCGGTACAACAATTGATCCAGCAATTCCATCGCTTGATCAATTTCGCTGCGGCTGATTTCCAGCGACGGCGCGAAGGTAATGACGTTTTTATAATAACCGCCCACATCCAGCACCAAGCCGGTTTTCTGGCCTTTATATTCCAGCGTGCCGGAGAGGCCGATATCGACCATCTTGTCCAACAGGGCCTTATTCGGCGTAAAGCCGTCGGCCTGGCAGAGTTCGGCGTGCAGGGCCAGGCCCAGACCGTCGACATCGCCAATTTCCGGGTGGTTGAGCTGCAGGGCCTTGAGTCCTTCAAGGAAATACGCGCCGCTGTTCATAACCTGAGTTTCGTAGTCCTTTTCGGCCAGCATATGCATGACTTCAAGCCCGACGGCGGTGCCCAGCGGGTTAGAGGCAAAGGTGGAATGGGTTGACCCCACCGGGAAGGTGACCGGATTGATCATCTCTTCACGCGCCCAAATACCCGCCAGCGGATTAAGCCCATTGGTCAGTGCCTTACCGAACACCAAGACGTCCGGCGTAATGCCGAAATGTTCGATGGACCACAGTTTACCGGTGCGATAAAAGCCCATTTGAATTTCATCGACTACCAGCAAAATGCCGTGATCGTCGAGAACTTTCTTGAGGCCCTTATAGAAGTTGCGCGGCGGAATGATATACCCGCCGGTACCCTGGATGGGTTCGATATAAAACGCGGCGAATTCCGCCTGTTGGACTTTAGGATCCCACACGCCATGATATTCATTTTCGAACAGGCGGGCAAAATCGGCAATCAGCTTTTCAGCGTATTCTTCTGGTGACAAACCCTTTGGCCGGCGGAAAGGATAAGGGAAAGGAATGAACTGCGCACGATCGCCGAAGTGACCGAAACGGCGGCGATAGCGATAGCTGGAGGTGATCGCAGACGCGCCTAGGGTACGGCCATGGTAGCCGCCTTCAAACGCGAACATGCGGCTCTTGCCGTTGCAGAAGTTGCGCACCAGCTTGAGGGAATCATCAATCGACTGCGAGCCGCCGACGTTATAATGAACACGACCCGGCAAGCCAAACTTCTTTTCCATATCTTGAGCAATCACTTTGCTCAATTCGATTTTGGTTGGATGCAGATATTGACTGGCGATTTGCGGCAGTATGTCAATTTGTCTTTTTAACGCGTTGTCCAACCGGGGATTGGCGTAGCCAAAATTGACGGCTGAATACCACATCTGTAAATCCAGGTATGGCGTACCTTCACCATCAAAAACATAGCTCCCCTTGCATCTCTCAAAAATTTTGGGAGGATTAACGTAGTGCACGGTATCGCCAAATGAGCAGTATTTCGCTTCATCTGCCAACATCTGTTCTTCAGAAGGCGTCATAAATTTACATCTCCAACCAAACGTAATGAAGTCATATTGATGACAATGCTAATTATGTGCTAGGAGCGTCATTATAGTGAGCTAGATGAAGAATTCTGTTTATTCTGAAGTTACGTTGTCTTTCCGTTTATGTTTTTTGTCCAGACTAGGATGGGTTGTAGCAGGATAAATGCAGATTAAAAATAAAATGATTAAATAACAATAAGTTATGGTATTTACAATATATTTCCTGGTAAAAGGATCGGCATGGTAAATTGTGAAAATATATGTCAAAGCCTCTGAAAAACCCCGTGGACGGCAAATAACACACAAAACACCCTGACAGCGATACTGGCCGGCATGCCGGCGAATATCTAAACAACACCCCTATCACGGTTATGATGTTGCAACATCTTTTTTACCATGATGTTATTTTTATTTGCTAAATAAATATCATCCCCGGCGGCAGCTCATTTTAAAGTAGAACGATATTCTCTTTAAGTAGATACCTCGTTTTACCTGGGAATATGACCGGGGAATGAATTAAGATTACCTTAATCTTTATCGTTTGTTTAATCGGCCGGCGAAGAGAAACACCGATGCTGTTTGTATCAAGGGCGTCCCTTGCGCCAAGCCGATTATGCCGGCATCTTGCGAAAGGCAATCGCAAAGCGGTTCCAACTGTTGATTGACGTGATCAGCAACGTCAGTTCCACCAGCTCCGCATCGGTAAACTGCGCTCTGACCTTATCCCATACGTCATCCGGCGCATGGTTTTGCGCAATCAGCGTCAGAGATTCCGTCCACGCCAGGGCGGCGCGCTCGCGCTCGCTAAAGAAGGGCGTTTCGCGCCACGCGGCGACGGTCGCCAGGCGGCGTTCCGTTTCGCCGGCTTTGCGTGCGTCGGTCACGTGCATATCGAGACAAAAAGCGCAGCCGTTGATTTGCGAGGCGCGCAGCCGGACCAGTTCCTTGAGCAGAATATCCAATGTTCCTTGGCCGATCTGGGATTCAACGCCCATCAATACCTTGACGGCGTCTTTGCCGGCGCTATAAAAGTCGAGTCGGGTTTGCATAGTAGGCTCCATTAAAATAGATCATTTGATAAATAGGTATTTCGTTCACGAGCAGTATGCGAATACCATGGCCATACGAGAAGGTCCAAGAATGACAAAAAGGACTAGGCCATGAATGTTATCGACAAATACACTCTGGATTTGCGCATCGACCGTGCGCTGAAAATGCCGATGTATCTGCAGATCCGCCAACGTTTCAAGACGGCAATCGAACAGGGACACCTGCGGGCCGGCGATCGCGTGCCGGCGGTGCGGGTCTTGGCTACCGAGCTTAACCTGGCGCGCGGTACGGTGGAGATGGCGTATCGCCTGCTGACCGATGAGGGGTATCTGGTGGTCAGGGGCGCGGCCGGGACCGTGGTTTCGCCCTCATTGCCGCAGTCCGTGTTGAAACCGCGGATAGCCGCGCCGGACCGGTCGCCGGCCGCCATTATTGATCACGACGGCCTGGCGCCGAGACCCTTGCAACTGGGATTGCCCGCCCTTGATGCTTTCCCGCGCAAAGTATGGAACCGATTGGTTGCCCATCGTCTGCGCGGCAGTGAACCCGCCAGGCTGTCCTACCCGGATCCCGCCGGCTACCGGCATCTGCGCGAGCGCATCGCCACCTATCTCGGGCTATCGCGCGGCGTGGTGTGCCTGCCGGAACAGGTGTTTATTACCAACGGATTACGCACCACCCTTGAAGTGATCTTAAGCAGCCTGTCCCGTGCCGGTGATGGATTTTGGTTTGAGGATCCCGGTTATATCCTGGCGCGACCGTTTTTGCAAAACGCCGCGGTGAAGCTGGTGCCGGTCCCGGTGGATCAGCATGGAATCATGGTCGAGCAAGGCGAGCGTCTTAGCCCGAATGCCAAGTTCGCGATGGTCACACCCTCCCATCAAAGCCCGATCGGCGTGACGTTATCGCTTGAACGCCGCATGGCGCTGCTTGACTGGGCCGATAGAGCCGGCGGCTGGATTATTGAAGATGATTATGACAGTGAATTCCGGTATCAAGGGCGGCCGTTGCCCGCGCTGAAAAGTCTGGATCGCAACGACCGGGTAATCTATAGCGGCACGTTCAGCAAGGTCATGTTCCCCGGGTTACGGCTGGCCTATATGGTCGCCCCGATGAGTGCGGTTGCGCGTTTTCAGGCGGCGGTTAACGATCTTAATCCCGGTTGCCCATACCTGTTTCAGGCCGGGGTGGCCGATTTTATGGCGCAGGGCCATTTTTCCCGGCATTTGAAAAAAATGCGGCTGTTATATGAGAAACGCCGCGCGGTCACACAACGGGCTTTTTTGCAGGTGTTGGGCGATCGCCTGCGTATCGATTTGCAACCCGGGGGTTTGCATATGCTGGGCACGCTGGCCGATCATGAAGACGACGTCATGCTGGCCGAGCGCGCCCGCGCCGCGGGGCTGGCGCTACGTCCCCTGTCACGCTGGTATCTCAATGCCAAGCCGCGGCAAGGACTGCTGTTCGGGTTTGCCAATATCATTGATGAAAATGATGCGCTGCGGTTGGCGTTAACGCTGAAACAGGCGTGGAGACAACCCGGTGGATGACGGTACCTCATCGCGACTATTAACCATTGAAATGGAAAAACCGCCCCACCCTTGCTGTCCTGATTCGGCGCCACATCCCTGGATTTATATTATCTCCGCGGGTGTTATTCCCGCCGGATCAATTAATGCAGCGTGAAGCAAATAAAATTTAATTGAGTTATATCATGGCATACCAGGAGGAATGGCGTAAATATGGGGCTAAAATATGACATCGCTGCCGGAATAATTCATGCTATACACTACCTGCTGGGCTTTCAACGTAACGGTCTCGGTACCGTTGAATTTATGCAGCGTGCCAAAAAAGCGGTTTCGGTAGTTCATTCTATCATCGTGGAATTCACTCGGTCCCCTAATGGCCTCTATTACCGTGGCCCGGGCCAGGTTCTGCCTGACAAATGCGTAAATTTTCCTGACGCCGTCATTGGTTATGCCAAGATCGGTCACCCCGCCTTCGTAGGTCATGATCCAGATGGGCGTGTTATTGAGGAGGATTAAAATGGTTCCATTAACCTTACGGTAGCCAACGAA
Source organism: Enterobacterales bacterium (assembly GCA_015654745.1). Classification (GTDB taxonomy): domain Bacteria; phylum Pseudomonadota; class Gammaproteobacteria; order Enterobacterales; family Enterobacteriaceae; genus Acerihabitans. The sequence goes on along the minus strand of JAATGH010000486.1, from coordinate 5,752 downwards.
ATAATTTCGGTAAATGTAATCATCTCTACAATATTCAATGAGTTTCATATCGCCATTTTGGGTGTCTCTGATAATTACATTATCAGGATAGCGATAGAGAAACTGATTTGCTTCAACTAAGAATGGGATCATTATATTTTTATTGCATCCTTGAAATAAAATCCGTCGTAGACCAGTAATGAGATATATGCAAATTTTAAGAGGTGTGGTGGGAATAAATAGTTAAGTATTAACCAAATTATTGCGCGGTGATAATAACACGATGTTCATTATTTAAGCAAGGCGCCCCCTTGCCCGACGCGGGCGAAACCTATCACCCGCCCTGGTTTAGTCATAGGTAATGGTGAAGGTGGCGGTGCTATTGGCCGGACCGGCGGTGACGCTGCCAGTTTGATAATAACGCGCCTGTAGCGGGATGTCGTACGGCCCTACCGACGCGGTGGTGCCGATGGCTATCGGCGTGCCCATCTGGATCGGATTGCCCGCGTACAGCACCTGTATCCCCACGCCGGTGGCCTCCGGCGGAGAGGCGGAAGCGGTAAGCGCCAATACCGTCGGCTGGCCGCTGGCGATCGTGCCATCCAGCTGTAGCCTGATATTGGTGCTGGCATCGCAATCGAGTGGGATAGTGAAGTCGCGGGTTGCCGCCGTGCTGCCGATACCGGTGAACGCGCTGCGCGATACCTCTCCCATCGGGACGGTAATGGCGGTGGTGGTAACCGAACAGGCTTTTACTATCAGGGTAATGGCTGCGCTGTTAATATAGACAGGTGGAGGCGTCCAGCTACCGTTATTGATTTGATTGGCGAAAGAGCCGAGCTGTGTTGACGGTATGCTGCCAGGCGTGAGCGTGCCGATCTTGAAAAAGTCTACCTGTATGCCTCCCTCAAGGGCAGCCGGCGAGATTAATCCGCTAGTCGAGTGACAAAGACGAACGCTGTTGTCCACCGTTCCCACTGCTGGACCAACCCCGAGATAAGCGGACGCCGAGCAATAAGATGTTGAATTGCTTAAACCCAATATGGTGTAGCCAATCCCGGAGGTGCCGAGTTTATAGAGCGTTCTGCCGGAGTATGAGTTCCCGGTTATGTTCGCATAATACCCATTAATGCCGAATTGATGATCGGTAACGGGAGTCGCATCCGCTGTACAAGTATACCTAGGGGCCACCGGAATGCTTAAAGAGTCGCCGGTTGGGCCATTGGGCATATCGCGTTGTACTGTAATGGTCAGGGGGGCCAACGCCACGTCTCCACTGACGGCGCTACAAATCGCCGCCCTGGCCGGTAGGGTATGGATAAGCGACAGGCAGACGATGGCCGGCAGAATACTGATGATGAGCAATAGTGGTTGTTTCATAACCCGACTCCTTAGCGGCACGGTGCATTGGCCATGCGAATGGCGGAAGTTGAGGATGCCGCGGTGGGCAAGATGTAGGCGGCCTCGCACGTTTGGTCCCGGCCAGGCCCCCAGGCCACCTTGACCCTTCCTTGATCCGGCATGCCGCTCAGATAGGCCTGGCCCTCGGCATCGGTGATGCCGCTATTGACGTTTTCGCCGGCGGACTGGATTTGGGTGACCTGCGCGCCAAACGGCACCGGCCGGCCCTGATGCGTGACCGTTAGCAGCACCCGGCTGCCTACACGGGTTTTAAAGTCGGCCAGCGCCAGCGCCCCTTGCGTGGGAATCACCGTCTGGGTATTAATATCGATGTCCACATCATCGCCTAAGGTCGCGGTATCCAGCGCGATGCGATTGTTGCGGTAGGTGGCGGCATAGGGCACCACCGCATAACCGCGCCGGTCGGTGTACAGCCCGGTTTGATTTTGTATCCGGACCCCGTCGGCACCCGGCGCGCGCACCAGCGCCAGCGTATCGCCCAGCGTTTGCGCCAGCGTGACGCCATAAGGATGCGCCACGATGCCGCCCTGCACGCCATAGTTGACCTGTTGGTTGTGCTCGCTATAGTTATAGCCCGCGTTCAGCCTGCCGCTGCTGCCCAGATAAGACGCCGAGGCGCTGCCGCTGGCGCCGGCGCCCCGGTTGCCGTAGCTTTGCTGCACGCTGTAGTTAAGGTTGTTGTCCGTGAGCGTGGTACCGCTGATGCCAGCCTGTTGATTAACCGCGCCGTGGTTATCACTGGTGACGCTATAGGTCGCCCAACTGTTGGGCAGCCATTTACTGAGCGGGATTTGCACGCTGAACGCAAACTGCTGATCGCTGGCGTCCGGTCCCGGACTTTGGGTGTAGGTATAGTTTAGGGAATAATTGATACCGGCATAGCTCAGGCTATAGCCGGTACCGACGCTGCGCTCGTAACCGCTTTTCCGCCAATAGTCCTGCTGATAGCCGGTCACGTACAGGCTGCCGGCGCTGCCCATTGATTGGCTGATATTGACCTGGTATTTGCTACGTTGGTTATAGAGCCGTTGCCAGGAGTCCGCTGCATGCGTGCTCATGTCGTTGGCATCGGCGAAGTCATAAAAGCCGCTGGTGGAGTAACGATAACCGGCCAGGGTAAACGACGTCCCGGAGCCGGTGATCACCTTGGCGTACTGAAAACGGTACGATTGACCGGAATGGCGCTCGTCGTTGGTGGATAGCGTGGTGTTGGCCTGGGTCACATCCATCGATGCGGAACCCAGGTCGCCGAATCCGTGCCCGACGCCCAATAACACCGACCGATAATCGCCCGAGACGATCGACCCGCCGTAAAGCGAGGTGTCCTTGGGCAAGCCGTAAATCAGGCTGCCTTGGAAAAAATTGGGCTCGCGCGCATTGCTGTAAGCCGATCGGTATTGCCCGGCGCTGGCGGCGTATTTCAGCTGGCCTTCGCGCTGCATGATCGGTACCGCTGAGAACGGCTGGGTAAAGGTACGTTCCACTCCGCTGGCTTCCCTGATCGTCACCTCCAGATTGCCGCTGGCCGCGGTGGGAAACAGATCGGTGATGGCAAAGGGGCCGGGCGCCACATAGGTTTGGTAAATAATGGAACCATTCTGGCGCACGGTTACCTGGGCATTGCTTTGCGCGATGCCGCGCACCACCGGGGCAAAACCACGCAGGCTATCGGGCAGCATATTGTCGTCGGACGCCAGCTGCGCGCCGCGAAACGGAATGCTGTCGAATATCGTCCCGGGCGTATAGGCGTCACCGGCGGTAAACTGCCCTTTTAGCGGCTGCACGTCGTGCTGGACATACGTGTTAATGCTATCCCAGTGGGAACCGTCCTGGCCGCTGTTGCTATAGGCGGAATAGTTGCGTAACCGCCAGCCGCCGAGATTGGCGCCGCTGCGCAGGTTCAAATAATGATTATCGCGGCTGCCCCCCTGATTATCGTACCAGGTAGTGGATCCGGAATAAGCGTAACTCAGCATCAGGGCCGGCAGGCCCTGGTCCCACTGCACCGGGTCGACAAAACCGCGCGCCCGGCTATCCAACGCCGCCTGCGGTATGCTCAGATCCAGCCGCAGCTGCTGAAAGTTGAGCTTGCCGACGGCGTCGGGAATGTACTGGCCCAGCGCGGTAATGGGCCGATCGTCCGGCAAATCCCGCAGGGCCGGGAAGGCGGCGCGTTTCACCCCATAGTCCGCCAGCTGCCGGGCGGTGAGTTCGGGCTGTAGTCCGGCCGCCGAGGTCACAAAATTGATCTCACGGGTATCCACCCGGCTACCGTTGAGGTAGATATCAACCCGGTAGATCCCCGGCAATTGTCCCCCGGCGTCGGTGAACGGGCTGAGATCAATGGATTGCATTGAGGTCCCCTTTAAGGTCAGCGCGTTGGGATTAAAATAATCCTGCGCCGATAGCGGCGGTGCGAAGACCAGGGAGGACGAGGCCAGGAGAGGTAGCATCGTCGTTGACCAATCTAGGCACCTCACCCATGGTGGCCCTCCCGGCGGCCGGGATCGCTGTCTTATCATCTTTGTTCCCTCAACCAGATCCGGTAAAAGCGGCGCGCCGCCGGTAAACCGACACACCTATCGCCGGCTTTCCCTACAACGGCGCGGCGGCCGATGCGGACGTGCCGCCGAATTCATTGATCGCCCGCCAGCTCACGTTGCCGTGCGCACCGGTCGCCAATGGCCAGCTTAGGGTGCCCATGGGGGCAATCATGCCGGGATGTTGAATGTCCTGGCTCCCCATGCTCAGGCTGGCGAAGGAGACGTAGAATGGCGTGGGGTTACGCGCCGTGAGCGTCCCGCCCTGGCGGGAAAAATGCAGGGTTTTATAGGCGTCGCCGGCGTTGCCGGCCAGATTCTTCGGCCGATAGAACAGCTTGATCCGGGTATTGACGCTGATCAGCAGCTGATTAACGGCGTTTTTATCCGTGGCGGGGATGGATTTGATATTCAGCCAATAGACGGATTCCCGATCCTCGGGCAGGTTACCGCCGGCGCGCACGATACGCAGCACGTTTTCCTGCGCCGCGTCCAGCCGGAATAGCGGGGGGGTGATAATAAACGGCACCCGCGTCGTGTCACCCTCCCGCGCGTTATCGATCCAGGACTGGATAAGATAGGGGCGCGAGGTGTCCGGATTGCGCACGGAAATCGAGGCCTCTTTTTTGCCGGCGTCATAAACCACCCGGGTCCCGCCCACCACCACGCCGGCGGCGGCCTCGCCCGCGCCGGCCAGACCGGCGACCACGCACACTATCTTTAGCCATGAATTCATGGTGATCTCCTGCCGAACCCTTATCCCTGACGGGTCAGACGGCCCGGGGCCTTTTCGTCCCGGGCCGTCTGGCGACCGCCGTCGATGCCGCTTTATTCACGCCGGTGAACCATCAATCGTAGATAACGGTAAAATCCGCCGTGGCGCTATAAGCGCCGGGGGTGATAGTCGCCGATGTCGCCATCAACTTGGCGACAAAGTTCAGCGTTGTGTTAGCCGCGGGTACGCTACGTGCCGCGGAGTTGACCCCGAGATTGACCTGCGTGCTGCCGTCCGGCTCAAAAAACGCAATACCAAAACCGCTGGCTGCGGAGCCTGAACTCAGCGCCAGTAGCGCCGGGTTGGCCGTATCCGTAACGCCGGAAAAACGGATGCTGATATTGAGGGGATAAGTAGGACAATCGGCTATGACGATAGCGAAGTTCGTTGGCAGCGCGGTGGCACCAACACCTGTCTCGAGCGCCGTATTACTGCTGGATCCTAGGGCAATGGTCTGGGTCTCGGATGCGGGTGCGACGGTACAGGCGGTGTCCAGGATGGTACCGTCAAAGGTAATGGTGCCGGTATCGGCGGCATTCGCCAGGCCACAGGTGAGAATACCGGCAATGGCGAATGCGGTAAGGGTAAGGTTGGTTTTCATAATAAGGCCCCTGGTTCAGTCATATTTTTGGCGACAAATACTGCATGGAGTTTGGATAATATTCCGTCCCGCTGGATCTGGTTATCGTGACTCAACGGCTATTAATAAAAACAGGCGCGGCCAATCGATTCGCGGTGAGAAATTTCACCGAATCATTATTTAGAGATAACACCGCGCTGCAAAAGAATAATTACGCTATTGGATAATGGGCTGTAAAGAGAGCTGAAATAAGTTTCGGTTAAAACACTACAAAAATAACATAAAAATATTAATTTAAGAGTATTATGCTTAGTTATTAATTTTATTTAGTTAATAATTCTTATTTGGTGGGGTGATAAATATATATAAATATAAATACTTAATGTTAAGTTTATTCGTTGAGCAGGACGCAGGTGTAACGCAATAGGCTAACGAGTCTGATCTTATCACATTAAT
>JAATGH010000077.1 GCA_015654745.1 Enterobacterales bacterium | reverse complement strand
GTACGGGTGGATATCACCGTACGCACCGCATTTAACACCGCGCTCATGCCCGCGGCGTTGGCGCCCATGAGAAAGAAATGGCAGCCGATAATGCCGCTGTATAACGCCAGCTGTAATTTGAACTTACGATCGTCACGTTTAATAAACATGGTGATGCCGACAATAAATGCCAACACCCCCACCGCCTGGGCAAACCAGTAAAGGCTCATGGAAAGGTCATCCTGTCTATTCATGGAGTATGAAAAAAAACGGTGCTTCAAATAAATGAAACACCGTTCTTATTCTAGGGAGTTGCTGATACGTTTACAACGTCACGCCGCTTTTAAATATCGCCAGCTCGCGGAAGTCATTGACTTCATTGCGGCTATGTTTACCGTTGGCGATGGCGACGATCAGGTCGATGAATTTCTTTAATACATCGTCCATTGCTACGCCGTGAATCAGCTGCCCCGCGTCAAAATCAATCCAATGCGGTTTTTTAGCGGCCAATTCGCTGTTGGTGGCAAGTTTGACCGTTGGCACAAAGCCGCCGTAAGGCGTACCGCGACCGGTGCTGAACAGCACCATATGGCAGCCGGCACCCGCTAACGCACTGGTCGCCACCGCATCATTACCTGGGGCGCTGACAAGGTTAAGCCCAGGCACACGCAGCCTTTCCCCATACTTCAACACGTCCATCACCTTGCTCTGTCCCGCTTTTTGCGTACAGCCCAAAGATTTTTCCTCCAACGTGGTGATGCCGCCGGCCTTATTCCCCGGCGATGGGTTTTCATAAATCGGCTGTTCATGGGCAATGAAATATTGTTTGAAATCATTGACCATATGGACGGTTTTCTCGAAGGTCGCTTCATCGCGGCAACGGCTCATCAAAATACGTTCGGCGCCAAACATTTCCGGCACTTCGGTTAATACCGAGGTCCCGCCGTTGGCGATAACATAATCGGAGAAACGTCCCAGCAAAGGATTGGCGGTGATACCGGATAATCCATCGGAGCCACCGCACTCCAGACCAAACTTGAGCTCGCTGAGTTTGCCCGGCTGGCGTTTATCGCCACGCATGGCCAAATAGAGCGCGCGCAGACGTTCAAGACCGGCTTCCACCTCATCATCTTGCTGTTGGCAGATCATAAAGGTGACCCGTTCAGGATCATATTCCCCAAGCGTGGTGCGGAACACGTCTACCTGGTTGTTTTCGCAGCCCAGTCCAATCACCAGCACGGCGCCGGCATTAGGATGGCGCACCATATTTTGCAGCATGGTGCGGGTGTTTTCATGATCCTGCCCCAACTGCGAACAGCCGAAGGGATGGGTAAACAAATGCACGCCGTCAATGTCCTCGGCGCCAAAGGTCTCTTTCAGAAAACGTTGCTGGATCTGTTTGGCGATACCATTGACGCAGCCCACCGTCGGCAGGATCCACAGTTCATTACGGATCCCCACGGCACCGTTGGCGCGACGATAGATCTCGATATCCCGATCGGCCATTTGCGGCGGCAATGTCTTGAAATCGGGCAGATACTGATATTCATCCAAATCGCTCAGATTGGTCTTGGCATTTTGAGAATGAATATGCTCCCCTGGCGCGATATCATGCAGCGCATGGCCGATGGGCAGGCCATATTTGACAATCATTTCACCTTCGCCTATTGGTGCCAGGGCAAACTTATGTCCCCGGGCAATAGGCTGGGGCAGCGTGATGGTCAAGCCCCCCATTTCCACCGATTCATTTGTCTCGAGGTCTTGCAGGGCGACCGCCACATTGTCTAACGAATGAATTTTAATAATATTCATGTTGTAACCTTTTTGCTTTTAGCAATAGGCGGAAACAGCAGCGCGCATGCCTTGATCGACAATAGCCTGCAACTGCTGTTCCACCTGTTTCGCCAGCCCGGGAACCAGGAGCAGATCCTGTCCCCAATGCTCGCTATCACTTAATACGTCATTCACTAAAGTGCTTAACGCGACATCACCATTGTCCACACCGCTCCAAAGCGATTTGAAGCGAGTGATCCATTTTTCATCATCCTGTAACGGATAGGTTTCATCGGCGCGTTTGCCGCGATAAAACGCGATCAGCGCGGCCAACGCAAACGTCAGGCGGGCAGGAAGCTCTCCGTGTTGTTCACGATACGCCAGCAGTTGCGGCAGAATACGGGTACGGAATTTGGTCATGCCATTTAAGGCAATGGACAATAACTGATGCTGAATAAAGGGATTACGGAAACGACTTAATACCGCCTGGGCAAACGATGTCAGTTCGTCATGCGGCAAATCCAGCACCGGCACGATCTCTTCGGCAATGGTTTTTTCCACGAACGCGCTGATAAGCTTATCGTTCATGGATTCGCCTACGGTGTTCAGGCCAGACAGGAACGCGATCGGCACCAACGCGGTATGGGCGCCGTTAAGTATGGCCACCTTACGTTCTTTATAGGGTTTGATATCGTCGACAATGCGTACGTTCAGCTCGACCTTGTCAAGGCGCAACTCTTTCGCCAGCCATTGCGGTCCCTGAATGACAAACAGATAGAAGTATTCAGCGGTATCCAGGAAGGTATCCTGATAGCCCAATTCAGCCTGCAGGGCATCCACTTCGCCGCGCGGATAACCGGTAACAATGCGGTCCACCAGGGTGGAACAGAAGGTATTGTGCTCATTGAGCCAAGTGGTGAATTCAGCCGGCAGCGCCCACTCCTGGGCATAACGCAGCACCAGTTCCTGCAAGGCATCGCCGTTATAATCAATCAGTTCGCAAGGTAGTAGTACCCAGCCCTTGTCGGCTGCGCCGTCAAAATGCGAAAAACGTTCAAAAAGCAAACGGGTCAATTTAGCGGGATAGCTTACGGGCGGCGTATCGGTCAGCTTGTCCCCGGCATGATAGCTAATACCGGCTTCGGTGGTATTGGAGAAGACAAACCGGATATTGGCGTCGTGCGCCAAGGCCAGGTATTCATCAAATTGATGATAGATATTGATTTCGCGGTTAACCGAACGAATCAGGCGCGGTTCGCGCACCGCTTCGCCTTTTTCATTCAATCCGCGGATCACGGTAGTGTACAGGCCGTCTTGAGTGGATAACGACGGCGGGAAATCGGTATTGATTGGCCGAACGATCACAATACCGGCATCAAGGTCGGTATGTTCATTGAGCAGGTCAAGCTGCCAGTCGATAAAAGCCCGTAAAAAATTGCCTTCGCCGAATTGGATCACGCGATCCGTATACTGGCGACCAGGAAAATTTTGACGATTTAACGTTTGCATTCGGAATATACCTTACGAAATTACCCGCCCGCGGGTGATAAAACATCCTATATACCCTTCACTTCTCACATTGCGGGTGCATTGGCGGCAACGTGAAGCTACTGGATACTACAGCTGTAACCGGGCAGGCCTAGGGCCTGCCCCCAATCATCACAATTCGATGGCGAAGTAGTTTTTCGCGTTGTCGAAGCAGATGTTTTTCACCATATCGCCCAGCAGTTTGATATCCGCCGGCGCTTCGCCGGACTCGACCCAATGGCCCAGCATACGGCACAGGATGCGACGGAAATATTCATGGCGGGTATAGGAAAGGAAGCTACGGCTGTCGGTTTGCATGCCGACAAAACGGCTTAACAGGCCCAGGTTGGCCAGTTGCAGCATCTGACGTTCCATACCGTCCTTCTGGTCATTGAACCACCAGCCGGGACCGAACTGCATTTTTCCCGGCATGCCTTCGCCCTGGAAGTTACCGATCATGGTACCGATAATTTCGTTATCAGACGGGTTAAGACAATAAAGAATGGTTTTCGGCAGTGCGTTGTTTTTTGCCTGCGCATCAAGCAGACGGGACAAGGCCATAGCCACCGGCTGGTCATTAATGGAGTCAAAACCGGTATCGGGACCAAGCTGCGACAGCAGACGGCTGTTGTTGTTACGCAACGCGCCGATATGGTATTGCTGAGTCCAGCCGCGACGGGTGTACTCGCTGCCCAGGAAGATCAGCACCGCAGTACGGAACTGGGCGATTTCCTGCTGTGAAGGCAGGGTGCCGTCAAGGCGGCGCGCCAGGATTCCATCCAGGGTATGTTCATCCGCTTCACCGTACACCACGACATCCAACGCATGGTCAGACACTTTACAACCGTGAGCGGCAAAGTGATCCAGGCGTTTTTTCAGGGCGTCGCACAATTGGCTGAAACCGGTGATAGAGGTATCAGACGCCGCTTCCAGACGTTTCATATAATCATTGAAACCGACGGCTTCAATATTAAAGGCTTTATCCGGGCGCCAGCTCGGCAATACTTTAATGTTGAATCCGGCATCCTCGGCAATGGCTTTGTGATGCACGAGTGAATCAACCGGATCATCAGTGGTGCCGGCCAGTTTCACGTTCATCTGCTTCATGATGCCGCGCGCGGAGAAGTTATCCTGCGCCAGCATTTCATTACCACGATTCCAGATATCACGTGCCGTGGCAGGGGATAGCAGCTTGTCGGTAATGCCGAAGGGACGGCGCAATTCCAGATGCGTCCAGTGGAACAGGGGGTTGCCGATGGTATGCGGAACCGTCTGCGCCCAGGCTTCGAATTTTTCCCAATCACCCGCGTCGCCGGTGCAGAAACGTTCGGCTACGCCGTTGGTACGCATGGCACGCCATTTATAGTGATCGCCTTTCAACCAGATATCATACAAATTCTTAAAACGGTAATCTTCCGCAATCTGTTCGGGCGGTAAATGACAATGGAAGTCATAGATCGGCTGGTCAACAGCGTATTCATGATACAAACGACGAGCGAATTCGCTATCCAACAAAAAATCTTCAGTCAAAAACTGGGACATTTCAGGCTCCTCACCTTC
>JAATGH010000119.1 GCA_015654745.1 Enterobacterales bacterium | reverse complement strand
GACGCTGCTGGTTGGGGCGCCGTGCGCCTACCCCTGTTGCAGCGCGTCAATCGCCTGCTGGTAGTCGGGTTCGCTGGTGATTTCATCCACCAACTGGCTGTAGATGATCTTATCCCGTTCATCAAGCACCAGTACCGCCCTGGCGGCCAGGCCGCGCAACGGCCCATCGATGATCTGCACACCGTAGCGCCGCATAAACCCGGCGTCGCGCAGGGTGGAAAGGGTTATGACCCGGCGCAACCCTTCGGAGCCGCAAAATCGCGACTGGGCGAAGGGTAAATCCGCGGAGATGCATAGGATCACGCTATTGCCCTGTTCTTCGGCCAGCCGATTGAACCGCCGCACCGACGCCGCGCACACGCCGGTGTCGATGCTGGTAAATATATTCAGCACCTTGCGTTTACCGGCATGGTTGGTTAACGTTACATCCGACAAGTCTTTGGCCACCAGATCGAAGTCTGGCGCCGTTTCGCCCGGTTGCGGCAACCTGTCCACCACGCTAACCGGATTACCCTGAAAATGTACTGTCTGCGTCATATCGAAGCCCTTGTTCCAGAAAGACAACCGGGTCAGTGTAGAATATGCCAAAACACAATGATAGTCATATTCCCAAGAGGATGCTATTTCCTAACGTTACCGGGTGCGGGTGCGACTTATTGATTTTATTGAATAATAATTTGAGGGTTAACGATGAGAGTGATGCGTTTCTATCCGGAGGCTTGGCCGTTGCATACGCCTTTCGTGATTTCCCGGGGCAGTCGCACCGAGGCCAGAGTGGTGGTGGTGGAGATTGAGCAAGACGGCATCACGGGGGTGGGTGAGTGCACGCCCTATCCGCGCTACGGTGAAAGCGAACAATCGGTGATGGCGCAGCTTGCCGGCGTGACGCATGCCATGGAACAGGGCGTCTCGCGCGAAATATTACAACAACTGCTGCCGGCCGGCGCGGCGCGCAACGCCGTTGATTGTGCGCTTTGGGACGTCGAACGGCAGCTCAGGGGGCAAACCCTGGCCGAACGGGTTGGCGTATCCTTGCCTTCGCGCATCGCCATGGCCCAGACGTTAAGCATTGATGAGCCGGAACTGATGGCGCAAGCAGCCCTGGGATACTGGCAAGCCGGGGCGCGGCTGCTAAAAATAAAGCTCGACGATCGGTTGATCACCGAACGCATGGTGGCCATCCGCACCGCGGTGCCGGACGCGACGCTCATCGTCGATGCCAATGAGTCCTGGCAGCCCGAGGGGTTGGCGACCCGTTGCCAGCTACTGGCGGATCTTGGCGTGGCGATGCTGGAGCAACCGCTGCCGGCGGAACAGGACGCCGCATTGCAGCACTTTATCCATCCTCTGCCTATCTGCGCCGATGAAAGCTGCCATACCCGCCAGCAACTGCCGGCGCTAAAGGACAATTATGAAATGATCAATATCAAGCTGGATAAAACCGGCGGTCTGACCGAAGCGTTGCTGCTGGCCCAGCAGGCCAGCGATTGGGGATTCGCGATTATGCTGGGGTGCATGCTATGCACGTCGCGCGCCATCGCCGCCGCGCTGCCGCTGGTAACCACTGCGCGCTTTATCGATCTTGACGGGCCGACCTGGCTGTCAATGGATGCCGTCCCGCATCTTAACTTCGGCTGCGGCTCCATTACTCTGGGGTAGCGCCGCCCTGATAACCCAGTAACGCCACCAGCGCATCGAGATAGCGGCTGGTGGCGGCATCGGCGGAAATGGCGGGTAACTCGACGGTGATGCATGGCAGGCGACGGTCCTCGCACCAACTGCCGAACGAGCCGGGAGTGGCGTAACCCACGCTATCGACCAGGGGCAAGGCCAAACGCGCGGCGAGCCAAACGGCCAAGGGTTCCCGCGCGGCCTGTTCAATACAGGCCAAAGGTTCGTGGAGAGAAATGACCCAAGGCGGGTTCAGCTGCGCGATCAGTTGGCAAAGCGCCGCGGTTTCCGGCTCGGAACCGCTGTTTACGCCGGTGGATAGCAGGACATCCCGCTCCGTTGCCTCGCTGGTCCAGCGGTATACCGTCTCGCCCGGTTGCCAGTTGTCGGCGGGAAAATTGCGGTTCAAATCGACGCCGTTGGCGTTGGCCCTCAGGCCCAGTTGGCATCCGTCGGGATTCACCGCCAAAATGACATGATGATGCATCGAGCCGGGCGCGAGCGTGCGCAGTGCGCAAGACAGCGCGACCACGCTCGCGGTTTCGTCACCGTGGGTCCCGGCGATCACCAGTCCGCTCTCACGGCTGGCGCGCTCGGCGGGGAAATAAAGCAAAGGGGCGCCCAGTACCGATTTACCGTAGGTGCGGCCGAGGGAAGATAACGCCCCCCGGCGAGATCGTGGTTGAAATGTCGTCATACTGTTTCCTGACCGAATAGAATAGGTTACATTTGCAAACCTACTTTAACCTAAAACGTCTGGTGATTTTACCCTCGGCGGCAGTTTTCGCCGGGCAGTCGCCAGACGGCCATCCGTATTGACGATCGGAGCAAGGATAACGCTATGCCGCAATGCAACCAGCCGCCCTACAAATACAGCTTTTGTGCGTCATTCATCTTCGCCCTCAGCGGTAATCTCTGGGCGGCCACCGTGCCGCCCGGAACGCCGCTGGCCGAACAGCAGCAGATCGTGCGGCAGATTAAAGACGAGCCGGCTTCGCTCGATCCGATCAAGGTGGTGGGCCTGCCCGAAGCCCAGGTGGTGCGCGATCTGTTTGAAGGGCTGGTCAATGAGGACGCGAAGGGTCAGCTAATTCCCGGCGTGGCAACCGACTGGCAAACCCAGGATAACCGTACGTTTATATTCCATCTACGTCACGATGCCCGCTGGTCAAACGGTGACCCTGTCACGGCGCATGACTTTGTTTACAGCTGGCGTCGGCTCGTCGATCCGAAAAACCTATCGTCTTTTGCCTGGTTTGCCGACCTGGCCGGGCTGGAACATGCCGGGGATATCGTTGCCGGCAAACTGTCCCCCGACCAGCTGGGCGTCAGCGCCACCGATGATTACACGTTGCGGGTGCAGCTCAGCAAACCGGTTCCCTATTTTGTCAGCCTCACCGCTAACTTTAGTTTGTTCCCGGTGCATCGCGCCACGGTGGAAAAATACGGTAACGATTGGACCGCGGTCGGCAATCTGGTAGGTAACGGCGCTTTTACGCTGCGGCAGCGGGTCGTCAATGAAAAAATGGTCTTGACCCCCAACCAGCACTATTGGGATCATCAGCATACGGTGCTGACCCAGGTCACCTTTATTCCTATCAACAAAGAGACGGCTTCGCTCAATCGCTATCTGGCCAATGATATTGATATTACGGAATCTTTTCCCAAGACGATGTATCAAAAGCTGCTCAAGGATATTCCCGGCCAGGTCTATACTCCCGATCAGTTGGGCACCTACTATTACGCGTTTAACACGCGGCGCGCGCCGCTCGACGATGTTCGGGTGCGCAAGGCGTTGTCCTATGCCATTGACCGGAAAATAATTGCGGAAAAAGTGGTAGGTACCGGTGAAAAACCCGCCTGGCATCTGACCCCGGATGTGACCGCCGGTTTTCAGCCCGCCGTAAGCGACCTCCAGCGCCATACTCAGGATGAGCTGGATAACCAGGCCCGGATATTGATGAAGGCGGCCGGTTACGGTCCCGACAGGCCGCTGAATTTGAGCCTGTTGTACAACACCTCCGAAAGCCATGAAAAGATCGCCATCGCCGTGGCGTCCATGTGGAAGAAAAAACTGGGCGTCAACGTGAAGCTATCGAATCAGGAGTGGAAGTCCTATATCGACAGTCGCAACAGCGGTAATTTTGATGTGGTGCGCGCCTCCTGGGTAGGTGATTATAACGAGCCTTCCACCTTTCTCTCCCTGCTCACTTCGACCCATAGCGGCAATATCGCCAAGTTTAGCGATCCGCAATACGATAAGTTACTCCAGCAGGCCAGTTTGCAAACCAACCCACGACTGCTGAGCGCGGATTATAATAAAGCCGAGCAGATTCTTGCCGACCAGGCGCCCATTGCGCCAATCTATCAATACACCAATGGCCGGCTGATTAAACCTTGGGTGCAGGGTTACCCCATTACCAATCCGGAAGACGTCGCTTATAGCCAGACGATGTATATTTTGAAGCACTGAGTTCACACAGCCTGTTTATAACATTCCATAACCATTCATAGATAACACTAACATGCTGACAAAACAGTATGTTAGTGTTCATATCACACCATGTCTATTCAAGAAAGCCCGCTTTTACCGCCGGTATTTTTGACGGTATTACCTTTTCGATAGCAATCTAAAAAAACGTTTTTTCCGTGGTGCTCAAGACCAGTAAGATCTTCCTTGAGCCGAAGGACGATATCAAGGCGCGCCTTGGCAAGTCGCCCAACGACGCCGACGCCTTTGTGCTGACGTTTGCATTCCCGGTCGTCAAAATAGACTGGGGGCCGGGGGCGGAGTTCGGGCGGGGGAAGGTGGTGCATATGATCCTTAGGCATGAAATCTCAAATGTAGGTCCGCAGAGATTTTTAATTAATTGTAAATTATAAAATTTAATTATATTACAATTGGTATTATTCTAATATTAAGAAGTACAGGGAGTAATTCTATCTAAAAATGACTTAATGGGTTTATGATCAGCTTAATGCTCCTGTTAATGGTCATTATATAAGGATAGCAAATATGTCACTCGAAAAATCCGTAGAATACGCACTTCCCGGCACAGGGAAAATCGTCGATTTTTCTGGAAGTTGGTATAATGAACTCAAATCTCATATGACGATTGAACAAAGTGACTCTGTACTAAAAGGAATATATGAAAGTGCTGTCAGCAGTTTAGGCACAACAACCAAAGGCAGCCTTTTGGGGTATGTAGATGGAGACCTTATTTCCTTTGTTGTACATTGGGATGAGGTCCAGGCAATCACAGCTTGGGTCGGTCAGCTCGAATCGGTGGATTCTACTTATAAGTTAAAAACGTTGTGGCAAATGACAAACCAAGTTTCTGATGGTGAAGAATGGTCTTCTATTGCTGCCGGCGCTGATGTTTTCATTAAACAATGAAAGGCGCCGACAAAACCCCGGTAAAGGATGGACGCCAGAGGATTGGTCCATCATGAATGCTGCTGAGTTGCGACCGTTGACGCCAGCCGGCCATATGGGTACGACTCCGGATGCTATCTACGCCGAGCCTTAGGCAAAAGTCATGGAAATACTGGCAGATAAAATCAACAGCGTACGCGACGGCGCCGATGATGCGCTACCAAGCATGGGTACCATGGCCAAGGCGCGCGAAAAACCATTGCGTGCGGCGTTTGTCGCCGAAACAAAACAGACCGCGAGCCACATGATCTGAGGCCGCGCAAAAACGACTTGGCATAACCCGCGGAGAAATGACCAGCGCAGTTACAACGGCGACCGGCATTATACCTATGCCTATGATACTTCAAGCCAGTTGGTCCGCAGCTTTATGCTATTCAAAACGATACCATTCGCCGGTTTCCACCTGCAGATGAACTGCACTCGGGATCTGGATACGGTACCAGCGGTAAAATTTATCGTGTCCTATATTGTTGGCTCAACACTAATGGGGATGTTCTCAGTGCAGATGAATGCTTTGCTAAGCGACAGGCTGCTATGGGCGAAGACACCACTTTTATGCCGACGCATTAAAAACGGCCAGAATGATTACCCCTTGCGCAAATTTATGGTATACAAAAGCGGCAACCAATCATTTGATATTGCCGCAGTTGCAAGAAATGGCGAACTCCGGCTATAACGTTCGCGTGCGTGATAGGGCGCAGAACGAGTTTGACGTAACTGGCTGGTGGAGGAATCCGGGCGACATGGCGCCGCGTAGCGCGCCTAACTTTGGGAAAGCGATAGGGGACTAAAATGAATTTTTCTTCTATGAGCGATATAGAATTAAAAGAATATGGAAAAGTAATATCTGCTGATTATATTAATGCCGTAGGCGATAAGGGCGTGACGAGTTCTTTATGTTTTTTTTATGGTTTTTTTGCTTTCATTGGGACGCTCATTTGGTGCTTTGATGAGGCTATGACGGGTAAGCCCATAATAGTACAAACTGTAAATTATAGCCTTTTAATTACCGGCGCGATTAGCTTGTTTTATGCATATAGAAAAGATAAAGCCATGGCAAAGAATAGAATATTGCTTAAAGAAGAAATGATTGAGGTTGAAAAGGAATTATTTAAAAAATCTCATCATGGCGCTTTGTAGCATCATTCGCCATACTAAGCGCATACGAAAGCCCGCGCTGCGGGCTTAGCTATCGATTTTTTATTAATCCCTCTAAATAAGCATATTTTACTCCGGTTCTTTTATTTGTCTTGGCTATTGCTAACGTGGCTACCCTTACCCTACGTGCCCACGGCTATGAACTGAATAAAGTCATTGCCTGGCCGATTGGTCAGGTTGGCGTAGCCCCGCCCTGACGGTGGCGAGGTTGTTAATCATTGGCGTGCTGCTGGCCGTGTGTTATTTTTCGTGGCAGACGTGGTATCTTACCGTCCCGCTAGCGCTGGCCAGTATGGGATATGTGTTGGTGATGGTGAATAACTATCGTGCCTTTCAGACATTGAGTTAACAAGGCACTTTATCCCCACGGCGGTATGATGATGTAGGATGAAAAATAAATACCTTAATTATCAATATGTAATATCCTGCATATACCATCAGATATTTAATCGCTAGACCGGTTTGTTGTGTCATGGGATTTTCCCAACGATTCAGGCTAAACTTGAATTCTATTATTCGTTAGAAGAGAGATACGTTGGAAGGTATCGATCGCGAAGCCTTGAGTATCGACGGGGTGGTGTATGCCGGCCAGTTGGACGGCGCGGGCGGCATTACGCCCATTGAGGGGTCGGATATCGCCCATTGCGCCCATCCATGCTGGCTGCATCTGGATATTGCCCATCGGGCCAGCAGCGAATGGTTAAGCACCTCGCCGCTGATCCCCGACGCCGTGCGGGAGTCCCTGGCCGGCAATAGCACCCGGCCCCGGGTTAACCGTATCCCGGAAGGGGCGCTGATCATTTTACGCAGCATTAATTTTAATACGGAAGAGTATCCCGAAGAGCTGATCGTTTTGCGGATTTACATCACCGAAAAGCTGATCGTTACCACCCGCAGCCAGCCGATCCAGGCGGTGGAGGAGATGCGTGACGAGCTGCAGAAACAGCAGGGGCCGGTTGACAGCGGTTCCTGGCTGGTGGATATGTGCGATACGTTAACCGATCACACCAGCGAGTTTATCGAAGATATGCACGACCGGGTCATCGCGCTGGAAAATGATCTATTGGATCAGCGCATCCCGGCCCGCGGGGAGCTCTCCCGGCTGCGTAAGCAACTTATCGTGCTACGCCGCTATATGGCCCCGCAGCGCGACGTTTTCGCCCGCCTGGCCAGCGAGCACTTGCCCTGGATGGGGGATGACGACCGGCGGCGAATGCAGGACATTGCCGATCGCCTGGGGCGGGGGATAGATGATATCGACGGAGGCATCGCCCGCACGGCGGTGGTCGCCGATGAAATCAACTGGATTACCGCCGAATCCATCAACCGCCGGGGCTATGCCATGTCCTTGATGGCGATGATTTTCTTGCCGTCGACCTTTTTAACCGGCTTGTTTGGCGTCAACCTCGGCGGGATTCCTGGCAACAACATGCGGTTTGGATTCAGTATTTTTTGTGTGTCGTTGGTGGTGGTAGTGGCCGGGGTGGCACTATGGTTAAAACGGCGCAAATGGCTATAAAAGCCCCTTAATAT
>JAATGH010000415.1 GCA_015654745.1 Enterobacterales bacterium | reverse complement strand
TTATACCGTTAACGCATCCCGGCGCAATACTAATCAGCGTTAGCCGGTGTCGACTGCTGAAAAAACGCCCTTTTTCGTCAGGTTTTTGTGGCTAACGGCCGATTTAGCGCCGATTGCCACCCAAACCCAGGGTTCCTTCGCGCTTATGCCTGGCAGCCCGGGCACCAGTAAAAGGGTCTGGAGGCAAAGGTGGTTTTTTCAATCAGTTGGCCGCAGCGTTCGCAGGGTTTGCCGGCCCGGTGGAATACCCGAAAACGGAACACCGCGCCGTGATGCTGGTTGATGTCCCCCTGGCCTCGGGTGGCGTAGGACAGGCGCGGGATCGCCAGGATCGCCTCCGCCAGGGCATGGAGCCGATCGGCGCCCAGATCGCGGGCCTTGTGCTGCGGCAGCAGCTGCGCCTGCCAGAGGATTTCCACCCGTAGATAGTTGCCGAGGCCGGCGATAAACGACTGGTCCAGCAATAGGCTGCCGAGCTGGCGGCCGCTAAAGCGCGGCGACGAGAGCCGTTCGATAACCTCCGCCACCGTCAGATTAAGATCGAGCGCGTCGGGGCCGATGCGCAGCAAAAACGGATGGGCGGCCAGTTCGTCGGCGTTCAGGATCGCGATCTCCGAGGCGCTGTAGAGCAGGATGGCGCGCTCGGCGTTTTCCAGACGTACCCGCAGATCGCGTTTGGTGTCCGTCGGCGTTTCCCCGGCCTTGACCACGCGCCATACCCCATACAGTTGATTGTGGCTGTAAAGCACCAGTCCCTGGCTGAACCAGGTCAGCAGCGCTTTGCCGCGGGTGTCGATTTTTTCGATGCGCTGGCCGATCAGGCCGGGCGCAAACGGCTGTAGCCTGGGGAACGCGAACCAGGCGCGGGTGATGGGGAGATCGCCCATGGCCGCCTTGAGGGTATCGGCGGCGCGTTTGATTTCTGGTCCTTCCGGCATAGTTCCTCCGTGGTTTATGCGCTACAGGATAGCACCGCTACAATCTGCTGCGCCAGCCAGCGCCGCGCCGGGTCGCCGTCCAGCCGCAGGTGCCAGAGTAGCGACAGCGCAAAGGATGGCAGCTCAAACGGCAGCGGGCTGGCGCGCAGGCCGTGAGGTTGTTGCCAGGCCAGCGCCAGTATGGCCGGCACGGTGGTCAGTACCGGGACGCTGTGCAGGATGCCGGGCAGCGCGGAGAAGTGTGGCGTGGTATAGCGGATCCGCCGCGATCTGCCCCGTTGCGCCAGCAGGTCGTCGATGGCGCTGTGGGCACGCGAGCGATAGGTGACCAGCAGGTGATCGCAGGAGAGATAGTCGTCCAGGCTGAGCGGGACGGCGGGCGAGAGCCGCTGCGGATGCCATAGCGCGACAAAGTCCTCGGTGCGCAACGCGCCGCGCCGTAGCCAGGGGGCCGATTCAGTGGTGACGGACAGCGCCATATCCACTTGATTTTGTTCCAGCAATGCCAGGTCCTGATAGGGCGTGGTGGCAATGGTATTGATGCGCATATGGGGAGCGGCGTCGTGTAGGCGTGCCAGCAGCGGCGGCATCAGGCAGATCTCCACCCAGTCCGCCATACCCAGGGTAAACAGTCGTTGGCTTTGGCGCGGATCGAAATCCGGGCGGTGGAATAGCGTGTCTTGCATCTCCCCCAGCAGCGGGGCGAGGCGTTCGGCCAGGTAATCGGCGCGGCTGGTGGGCTGCATGCCCTGCGCGGTGCGCACGAACAGCCGGTCGCCAAACAGCGCCCGCAGACGCCCGAGCGCGCTGCTTACCGCAGGCTGGCCTAGAAACAGTTTTGCCGCCGCCGCCGAAACGCTTTTTTCCCGATACAGCACTAAAAAGGTCACCAGCAGATTGAGATCGATACCCCTAAAATCACTTTCATTAATATTCATAATTTTTCCAATCAATTGGTGTAATAGTAGTGCCTGCTGAATACTTTCCCCTAATAAAAAAACGCCATATTAAGGGAAAGACATGAAATTGATGACGGTTGGCAAAACGGGCGCGGCCTTGCTGGTGCTGGGTCAGCTGCTCTCTCCGGTGCTCGCGCAGGAGGGGTTGCCCGTCGCGCCGGTGCCGATGCATAAAACCCAGGCGCCGGGGTATTATCGTATGATGCTGGGCCGGTTCGAGATCACCGCGGTTTCCGACGGGACGGTCACCATTCCGTTGGACAAGCTGCTGGCCTCTATCACGCCGCTGGCGTTGCGGCAGAAGTTGGCCGCCAACGATCTCGGCACCCAGGTTGAGACGTCGATCAATACTTTTTTAATCAACACCGGTGAACATCTGATCCTGGTGGATACCGGTTCCGGCCCGTTATTCGGCGACAACGGCGGCCGGCTGCTGGATAATTTGCGCGCGGCGGGTTATCCGCCCGAGCAAATCGATACCGTGCTGCTCACCCATATCCATGCGGATCATAGCGGCGGCCTGGTGCATGGCGGTAAACTCGCACTGCCCAATGCCAGGGTCTATGTTAACCAACGGGATGTGGATTTTTGGCTTAATCCGGCCAATATGGCCAGCGTGCGCGACGGCGAAAAACATACCTTTGCCGAATCGGAGTCCTCCCTGCG
The DNA here is from genome assembly GCA_015654745.1 of Enterobacterales bacterium. Classification (GTDB taxonomy): domain Bacteria; phylum Pseudomonadota; class Gammaproteobacteria; order Enterobacterales; family Enterobacteriaceae; genus Acerihabitans. The sequence continues at coordinate 3,777 of JAATGH010000415.1, read as the reverse complement.
CCCGGTGATCCGGGCCGGCCGCCTGAAGACCTTTTCCGGCGCAACCGAGCTGTTCCCCGGGGTGCGCGCGGTGCCCGATCCCGGCCATACTCCCGGCCATACGCTGTATGTGATTGAAAGCAAGCAGCAAAAGCTGGTGTTGTGGGGCGACACTATTCACGCCGAGGCGGTGCAGTTTGCCCGGCCGGAAACCACCATCACCTTTGACTGGGACAGCGTACAGGCGGCCAAGGCCAGGGCGTCGGTGCTGGCGGACGCGGCTCGTGGGGACTATTGGATTGGCGCGGCGCATATTGCGTTTCCCGGACTGGGGCATGTGAAAGCGCTGGCGGTTAAACCAGGCCGGCCGCCGGCCTATCGCTGGGTTCCAGCCAACTACAGCCTGGCGGGTCTGAAATAAGGCGGGCTTGGGGTTGGGGTTGGGCGCGCGGCGCCGGCAGAATTGTCCGAAAGTACCCCGGCCGGCGCTGAAAAAGGCGCCGATGCCCGGACGAATCCGCGTTTGTCCGGCATACTGACCCGTTATAAGCCTCGGCGGCCCGCCTGGCCGTGGGGCTGGCCCACTTTATTACAGGAGTAATCCCTTATGATGTCCCTTAAACAACCGCGGCTGGCCGTGGCGTTGGCGTTGTCCGTCGTACTGTCTTCGGGTTTGGCCCACGCGGCCGGTAATTGGATGGATTCGGTTAACAGCGTGGCCGGTGAGCTGAATAAATCCTCCACCGGCAACGGGGCATCCGCCACCGCCGGCGCGACCACCGGCAACAACGCCAGTTCCTTGGCTTCCTTATCGGGTCTGCTTAACGGTGGCGACAAGGCGTTAAGCTCGCGCAGCATGACCAATGCCGCCGGCGTGTTGCAATATTGTGTGAAAAACAACCTGTTGTCCGCCAACGGCGCCAGCACGCTTAAGGATCGGATGTTGAGCAAGCTGGGCATCACCGGCACGTCCGAGGCCAAAAGCCCGGATTATCAGCAAGGGCTTGGCGGCCTGCTGACCACCGGTAAAAACGGCCAGGTGAACCTCAATGAACTGAGCAACTCGCAGCTGGGTCAAAAGGTGAAAACCAAGGCCTGCGATGTAGTGCTGAAACAAAGCAAACATTTTGTCTCGTAATCATGGCGTGCTGCAGGCAAGCCTGTAGATTTTCTCTTTTTCACACCGCCGCCGGCCGTTCAATGCCGGCTTAACCCGCGACAGGCACTGCGGGGGATGACCGGCAATCATCATCCGGCGCGGGTCATCAAGCAACAGCCGGTGCTGGCGATCACACTTGCCGGGACAAACGATGCGCATAACCGATGCCGGTCACTGCGGATCGCCATCCGATCGGCAACATCAACAATAAGTACATCATGGTTTATATCGGCCATACCGGTTCAACAAAAGGGATATCCAGGTCAATTAACGGCAGGTTTTCTTATGTTTTACCTTATGGCTCGGTTAATATTAAAACAGCCATAAAATCATTCACATAATATTATAATCAGACTATTTACACTGTATTAACTATATTATTCAGCATAGAAAAAAATGAAAATATGCCAGTGATAACGCCCGTTTGCGCGCAATGCCCCCCCCTTGGCGCGGTGTTACTGCTACGCCACGTTTATTTTCACCTTGTCATTATTGAAAAATAAAAGATAAAATCATTAGTCACTGAAAGCAGTAAGTTAATAATTTCTTAGCTATAGATACATTGGAGTAACTGAAGCCTGAACATAATTTCACATGCATTTATATTCGTTAGCCTACGAATATCCCTCAAACCAGCGTTCTAGATTACGAATCTTATATGAATAATTTTGATTTTAATTTATTGGTTGTACTGAATGCGCTACTCGAAGACTGTAGCGTTAATCTGGCGGCCAGAAAACTGAACGTCACCGCGCCCGCTATCAGCAAGTCGTTGAATAAAATACGGGGAATGTTCAACGACCCGATTTTAGTCCGCAGCGGTACCAAACTTATCCCGACGCCGAAGGCCATCGCACTAAAGGAGGATGTGCGGCAGTTGGTTAACCGAATTGAATCGATGCTTAACACCAATATGGCGTTTGAACCCCACACCACCACCGTCTCGTTTACCATCGCCGCCAACGCCACCATTGTTTTTACCCTCAATGCCCGGCTGTTTAGCGAAATACAGCGCAGCGCCCCGAATGTGTTTATCAATATGGTGCATGATTCGGAATTTGATGACGATTTTCTCCGGTCTAACGACATTGATCTTTATATTGGTGAAATGCGCGATTTGAATCCGGAAATCACTATCCGTACCATTCATTCCGCCAAGTGTTATTTTATGTGCCGCTGCGGTCACCCTATTATTTGTGGGGATAAAAGCGTGGATAATTTATTGAAATATCACTTTGTCCAGACCAAGGAAAAATATCCGGCCGGTTCGGACGATGCGATGAAATATTTCTGGTCGACACGCCATGTGATGGGCACCACCCCCGGGTATATGGCCACGATGAATGCCATTACCCATTCGGACGCATTGGCCATCGTGCCGGATTTCGTGGTGAATAATTTGCGTAAGCTCAACATAGCGGTGGAGTTTTTCAGCGCCGATTTTGATTTGGGTAAGCGCAGTATCATCCAGGCATGGCATTCCAAGCACAACCATTCACCTTGCCATAAGTGGCTGCGCGACCTGACTAAAGTGATGTTTGTCGAAAGTATTAAATGAACCATCCGCTCCTGGAGCGACGGAAACAAAACCGAAGGTCGAAGCAATGGGATCTGCCCCCACCCCCAGCGCTAACAGGCAGTCACCTGTTAGCGCCCCAAGCGCCCCGCCCCTAGCGTCTTTTGAGCAGCAGCGCCACGCTGATAACCAGAAACGCCATGCTTGGCAGCAACGCCCCAAACAGCGGCGGCATGCTATACACCAGGCTGAGCGGGCCGAAAATCTGATCCAGGACATAAAACAAAAAGCCGAAACTGATCCCGGTGATCATTCTTACGCCCATCGCCACGCTGCGCAGCGGACCGAAGATAAACGATACCGCCATCAGCATCATCACCGCCACCGAGAAAGGAGAGAAAATCTTGCTCCACATATTCAACAGGTATCGGTTGGCCTCCTGCCCGCTCTGTTTTAAGTAGCGCACGTAATCGTACAGGCCGGTGATGGACAGCGACTCGGGATCGAGCGCCACCACGCCGAGCTTATCGGGCGTCAGGTTGGTCTTCCATTCCCCGCTAAGCGTCTGTCGGCCGGCAATTTGCTTCGCATCGGTCAGGTCGGATTCATCCACCTGCGCCAGGCGCCAAATGCCGTTGTTAAAACTGGCGCTGGCGGCGTAACGCAGGGTCTGCAGCCGATTTTCATCATCAAAGTGGTAGATGTTCACCCCGGCGAGCTGGTTATCGCTGACCACCCGTTCAATAAAGATAAAATCGTGGCCGTCCTTGGCCCACAGGCCGTTTTGCACCGACAGCATCGAGCCGCCATACAGCGCCTGGGAGCGAAAATTACGCGCCAGCTGCTCGCCCTGCGGCGCGACCCATTCCCCGATGGCCATGGTCAGCAGCACGAGCGGAATAGCGGTTTTCATCACCGCCGCGGCGATCTGCAGGCGGGTAAACCCGGATGCCTGCATAACCACCAGCTCGCTGCGGCTGGCCAGCGTGCCGAGTCCCATCAGCGCGCCGAGCAGCGCCGCCATCGGGAAGAAAATCTCGATATCCTTGGGGATGCTCAACAGGGTATATAGCCCGGCGCCCATGGCGGAATAGTCGCCCTGGCCGACCTTGCGCAGCTGATC
>JAATGH010000124.1 GCA_015654745.1 Enterobacterales bacterium | reverse complement strand
GTTCTACATCAGATATCCATCACAACAAATCATCAATAAGCTCATGAGATCTTTTTGATAATGTGTTGACCATATCCATAATATGACAAAGCTCCTGGCGATCGAGGTTAATATCAAGCTGTTTATTAAAGCGCTGCGCTATCCCTACATAACGCTCGATTTTTTGCCGTTCGCCATCGTCAAGACTACGCTCATAGCGCAAGCCATTGTTCTGCACCATCCTCTCCAGCGCCGTGCCTATATGGACGCTCAGGCTAATCTTCATACCATTATCAAACGGCCGTCCTTCCAGCTGTTCCAAATCACTGATAAATTCCAGCACCAGGTCGATAATTTTTTTAGGGTTAAGATAGGTAAGAAATTCGGTCATACTTTCTTCACTGATCTTGCGCACCATGGCATGCGGTTTGGTCTCGGTCAGCTGTAACCGGCTATGCTGCACCAATTGGGTAAATTGAGCTTCCCCATCGCTGGAAAACAACGCTTCCAACGGCAGGAACGGCACGCCCATGTTAGGATCGGCGATACCGAGCGTCAGGACTAACTCGTAGCGTTTTAAAATATCCTGTTTTTGCGCTTTTGCCTCGCTTAAGGACATCGAAATCACCTTGATATCGTCGTGGCCCATGGCTTGCAGCATTCCGCCCACAAACCGCCCCAGCTTTTCAGCCGTACCCAGGCCGGTGGAGCAGACGCTTAAAATGGCTTTGGCTTTTTGATACAGCACCGAGGTATCTTGCTGCTGACCGGTCTTCTGATAAGGGCCATAGCCTTTAAAATCACATAGGGAATAGTAGATATCGTCCAATTCCATATTCATCACCGCTGATTTACGTACCGCCTCAATCACGGTGGGCGTGGATACCATACTCAGGGTACGCACGGGAATGCCGGTTTCCTGCATAATGATGTCGCCGAATCCCATCAGCGATCCCATATCGACCAAGAGCAAGACTCCTTTGCCACAGTCCAGGGCCTTAATCCGCCGGCGCATTTGATCCAGCACGACTTTGGGGCTGAGATCGAGGGGCATATCGATACTGTCGATAATTCCTTCCCCTAACAGTTTTAGCGCCACGTTAGCCATTGAGCTGGCGGAACTCCCACCGTGCATTGCCACTAAAACCGCAACTTTCTCTTGTTGGGGCGCGGTAAGCAATGAGCCGATTAATAAGGTCAAATAAGTCACCTCAATGTCCGGCACGATCACGTTAAACGTTGTTTCGATATGCTGTTTTATTTCCAGGGCAATATGATGTTCTTTTTTTCGTCCGTCCAGGGTCGTTTCGATTTTCGGAGAGGATACGGGAAAATGATTTCTCACTCGCTCCAAGAAGGAGGTCAAATGCAGGCTGAACGCCAGCAGGAACCGCTCTGTCAGCGGTTGATTAAGGCCGCGCTCGGTAAGGCTTTTGATCTGTTGTGCGAAAGTGAGTATATCCTTACTGACTAATTTTAATATATTATCCCGCAGCCCGATATTATTCTTAAATTTTACGTAGAAGCTATTTAGATGAATATTAATATCTAGAGTAATAAAACGAACAATCTCTTCGTGAGACAACCCTCTTTCCTGCATAAACGCGACTTTACCCTCGATGATACTGTACAGATTAAAAGAAGGTTCATATTGATCATCGGTGGATCCTACGGGAGCCTCGCCTTCGGGGCGGATAATTAACACGTCTTCAAGCCGATCGGTGATTTCCTGCATTTCATCGCGACGACCGCTTAAATGGAAAAATCCGTCCTTAATTTCACCGGGTAAATCGCGGAAAGTGATGCTAATAATCGCATTATCAATATTTTGAAGAAAGCCGTTGGCGCAAACCAGTTGGACATTCGATTTCATTTGCCCAATATTACCAAACGCGGTATTGCCGATCAGGGCTTTCATCGATTCAGCATCAATTTTTATAGGTTTTTGAATACGATGAGCTTCTTTGGTCAGTAAAAATAGCAGCAGCTCGATTTTTTCATTCGCGGTACGTTCGCCGAAGGCCGGAATATGGATAATGATCGGAATACGACGGACAAAGGTCTTAAGCAGTGAAGATTCCGGATCCTCGGTGGTCGCGCCGGCTAATAATACCCGGGCCGTTTGTTTACGCTCCGTCTCTCCCAGACGGCAATAATTACCGGTATCCATAAAATAAAACACCATTTCCTGCCCTTCCGGCGGTAAGCGATGGATCTCGTCTAGGAACAGCATTCCGCCGTTGGCTTTCTTAATCAGTCCGTCCCGGTCGGTGTCGGCGCCGGTAAACGCGCCTTTGACATGGCCAAAAATATGCGCCATTAACAACTGTGGATTGGTGGCGTAATCGGCGCAATTGAAAATAATAAAAGGCGCGTGTGGTTCGAAGCGTCCAGAATGGCGGGCAAAATTGAACATCACCGAGACAAATAAACTTTTGCCAACACCTGTTTGACCGGTGATCAGGGTATGCAGACCGAAAGGAGGATAAAGCACCGCGGCTTTGGCCTGGTCTACCTGGTTTTTAAGACTGCCCGTTGCGCCGATCAAGACGCTGAACGGATCGTCGGTGCCATGCCCCCATGATGTGGTTGCAACCACGGACGGCATTGACAGCGTTTCCGGCGCTAGCCCGGCCAGCTCGTCGATACTATCGAATTCCAGACGGTCGGTAGGCAGGGTGATGCCCAGAGCCCGGTCGACAGCGGATATTGGCATATATCCTACCGGGCGTCCTTTGATTTTTATGATGAGTTTTTGCCGCAGCAAATTATTTAATTCGAAACTGACATTGTTACGCAGAATATTCAACTCAGCGGCGATAGCCTGCGCAGTAAAACCACGCTGCCGGATAAGGTCGTCCCAGCTCATGCCTTGCGCGCGATCCGACATCCAGTTGTAAATCTGCTCAATACGTTTCATCACCTGCTCCCGACGATGCCTGAGTGTCCATCACATGGCGGACCTACTGATTTTTATACACTGGCGTTAATGTTATGACTAAGGGGATCCGCAATATTTGCCTGGTGGATCAGAATATTCCGCGCCGGGCATGAGTTTTTTTGCAGATTTTGCCGAATGCTATATCCGGCATTTGAACATTGTCACCGGGTAGCTTTATTTGGTTGTTTTCAGTAATATTCTGTTTTACCAGCACAGGACATGAGCATGTCAAATGCACTTCGCTTAGCTCTGGTCGGTGATTATCGTGCCGACGCCGTAGCGCATCAGGCCATTCCTCCCGCCATTGAACTTGCCGCCGCTCACCTTGACGTAAACGTTGATTATCACTGGATCCCCACCGCTGAACTCGGCGAACTGGCCGCTATCAAACAGAGCGGCGCCGTTTGGGTGGTGCCGGGCAGCCCTTACCAAAATGACGCGGGGGTATTTGCCACTATCCGCTGGGCACGGGAGAACCAGGTACCCTTCCTTGGTTCCTGCGGCGGTTTTCAATATGCGGTCATAGAATATGCCCGCCATGTGCTTGGCTGGTGCGATGCCGCCCATGCAGAAACCGAACGGGCGGGACGCATGGTTATCACGCCGTTAAGCTGTTCGCTTATTGAACAGTATGGCGACGTATTTTTTACCCCGGGCTCGCGCATTGCGCGGGCCTATAACCAATTGAGCTCCGATGAGGGTTATCACTGTAGTTTCGGCGTAAATCCAGAATTTATCGCGGCGCTGGCAGGCCAAAACTTGCGCATTACCTCCCATGACCGGACCGGGGATGTGCGGGCGGTGGAGCTGACCGACCATCCGTTTTTTGTGGCGACGCTATTCCAGTCGGAACGGGCGGCGCTACAAGGACGTCTATCGCCTTTGGTCGTGGAGTGGATCCGCGCCGCCGCGCGTTAAAACGGCGACGGGCGCGGGCAATAGCCGATTGCCGGTTCGGTTAATCGATGACCGGAGGTTATTCCGGTAAACAAATGGTCGACGTCGCGTAGTCAATCTGCTGTGGGCCTCCTTTGGGCGGCCAGAGACCTTGCGCATAATGGCGGGCCCTCAAGGCAAATCTTTCTTCCAGGCTGGCAAATTGCCAGATATGCGTAATCCGCGGCGGTCCGTCCAGTGAATACATATTGATCAGCAAATGCGACGTGTAATCATGTGCCGGGGCAATGGCCTGCTTCCAGGCCGCAAGAGTGGGGGCCAGTCCCCCCGGTTTCAGAAAGTAGGTTCTGAACTCATAGAATGTAGCCGATGTCGATGCTTCGGCCGCCGGCAGGAAAGGAAACGGCAGGTAGCTATCCATGCTGATCCGGACCGCCGCGTTGCTGACATTAAACGGGCGTTTGCTCATATTTGTCCGTTGACGTTCTTGATCCAGCTGCTCTTTTTTTTCAAAACGGCGCAAAATCATCAGCTGGAATAACGCGCCGATTTCCGTACGCCAGGCACCGAGAAACTGACCCTGGGCCGCTGAGTCGCGAATCCAGCTTCGGGCGTCCGCGGAGATGGCATCGAGTTCCAACGGTGGACATGCAAGCGTCGTGAGTTCATACCACATAGTGTTGTCCCATTGATAAATAGATAAACCGCCTGATTAGAAATGCCTATTTCACATTCACAGCGCAAGCCTGATCTATTCCGCCAGGCTCATGATTGATAGCGTCCGTTCAGGAAGGACTCGGCCAAAACGGGGACGTTGCGCTGAGATGTCAGCTTATTATGGCAATAAGCAAAGATAAATGGGGTGGTGGTTGTTTGAGTAGCAACCGATGGTCGCTAATGGCTAGTCGGGCGTGCCGGCCGCGGCCGGTAAGGCACCGGCGGAATCCATCGATCGTACAGCCCCTGGCGGTTAAAACACGCAAGGACGGGCGATCGCCGAGGCGTAAGTTAGTCCAGCGGCGGGACCACGCCTTCGGCCAGGGTTTTGAGCAGCCGGGCGCGCCGCCGTTCCAAATCCGCGATCTGCCGCTCTATCGATGCCAAACGCTTGCGCTGGATAGGGGTGGTTTCGCTGCACGCACGGGCGCCTTCAATCATCCGCATACAGTCCGGGAATGCCCGGATTTCCGCCAGACTAAAGCCCGTCGCGATCATCCGCTGGATTTGCTTGACCTGCGCAATGGCGGCCAAGGGAAACGCCCGGTAGCCGTTACAGGCGCGGATTGACGTGAGCAGACCTTGCTCATCATAGTGGCGGATCGAACGCACGCTGGCGCCGGTCTCACTGGCCAGCTTGCCGATGGTCAGCGGGGTTTGCAGGGTAGTTTCGCTCATCTAAAAAGCATAACATATTATTCGCTTGACCCTACCATCAATGTGAGGGTTGAGACTGTTGGCCCACGTCCAACAGAAGAGTACCGTTTATGATGAGATTAAGCTGCAGTCGCGCCCTGTCCGCACTGGTTGTTACGGGCCTATTATTGGCTTTATCGCCAGCCGCGCTGGCGCAGACGAAAAACTACACCGTTAAATCACCCGACGGTGTGACAATCGCCGTACAGGAATCGGGCAATCCCGATGGCGCCCCGGTCGTTTTTATCCACGGCCTGCTCGGCAGCCATCTGAATTGGGACGGACAAATCAACAGCCCCCAGCTCCAGCGCTATCGTCTGATTACCTATGATCTGCGCGGCCATGGTCTGTCCGGTAAACCCGCCGGCGCCGGCGCCTATATCGACGGACAACGCTGGGCACAGGATTTGGCATCGGTCATCACATCGTCCCATGCACGTAAGCCGGTGCTGGTGGGATGGTCGCTGGGCGGGGTGGTGATATCGAATTATCTGGCGACGTTTGGCGATGAAAATCTTGCCGGCGCGGTGTATGTTGATGGCGTTATTGAGCTGAAATCCGAGCAGATTGCGCCGCATCCGCAGGTCTATCAGGACCTGAATTCACCGGATTTACGTACGCACCTTGACGCCGAGCGTGCTTTCCTTAGCCTGTGTTTCCACACTCCGCCCGATGCGATCACCTTCGAACGACTACTGGCGAATGCCGCCATGGCATCGTGGGATATGCAGCGCGCCGTGCAATCGATGTCCGTCGCCGCCGCCTATGGGCTGGGCCGAGCTAAGGTGCCGGTGTTGCTGATTTATGGCGCTCAGGACGCACTAGTGCAGGCCAAGCCGACCATTGCGCGGGCGCGGGCGCTGGACCCGAAAATTCAAAGTATGCTTTACGCCAATTCGGGTCACGCGCCGTTTCTTGAAGAGCCGGCTCGCTTCAATCACGATTTATCCACCTTTATCAACGCCGCCTCGCCGCGCTAAGGTGGAATGAACAGCGGTGGTTATGACTGAAAAAAAAAAGTGATGTTACCCTTGGATCCTTTATTGAATTCACCCGTCTCCAGGTGGAGGCGGGTGGTGTTGCCGCCACTATTCGTTTTCGTCCATACGTCGCTGGATTAACCGCCCGATTTGCCGTATGGCCTGTTTTATCTCATCGGTGAGCTCCCGCGCATAATTCAGGCGCAGGCAGCTGTCATACCTCCCGGCGGCGGCAAATACCGCACCTATGGCGATGGAAATGTTCAGCTCCGATAATTTTTCGTTCAGCCATTGGGCGTCAATACGCTTATCCAATTCCACCCATAACAAAAATCCCCCCTGCGGGCGACTGATACGCGTGCCGCAGGGGAAAAAATCCGACACCCATCGGGTCATCAGGTCGCGATTATGCTGGTACTGGCTGCGCATGCGGCGAACATGCTGGAGATAGTGCCCTTGCTTGATAAAATCGACGATGGCCAACTGCGGCAGACCGGCAGTGGGGCCGGAGCTGATATATTTCATATGAATGGCCCGATTCATATAACTGCCGGGTGCCATCCAGCCTACGCGTAATCCCGGCGCCAAGGTTTTGGAAAAGGAACTGCATAGCAGCACGTTTCCGGTATCGTCCATTGACGTTAGGCTGGCGGGACGGGGGTAGGGGTAGGACAGTTCGCCATAGGTGTCGTCTTCGATAATCGCCACATCATGCTCCTGGGCCAGGCGCAACAGCGCGCGCCTGCGCTCGACCGGCATACTGAATCCTAGCGGGTTATTGACGGTGGGTGTGACCAAAATGGCTTTGATCGGCCATTGCTCCAGTGCCAGCTCCAATGCGTCGACGCTGATCCCCGCCGCCGGGTCGGTGGGGATCTCCAGCAGGTTCATACCCAGCCCGTGCAGCAGTTGAATACCGGCATGGAAACTCGGTTTTTCCACCGCCACCAGGTCCCCCGGCTTGCAGATGCAGCGCAGAGCAATGGATAGCGCTTCACGGCATCCGTCGGTAATCAGGATATCACTGGCGTCCATATGGCTGCCGCTGTCAATTAATAACCGGGCGATTTGTTCGCGTAGCTCAGCGCAGCCGCGGATATCCTCGTCATCGAACGCGCGTAAAGAGTGCCGTTGGCTGATGCGGCTTAACGCCTGGGTTAACGGCTTTAGGCTGCTGCTGGTGATATCCGGCGCGGCAAACCCAAGGGCTATCTCTCCCGTCTTCACCGGATTAACCATTTCAAGCACCCGATCCCATTGCGGAATGGTCAGCGAGCATTGGGTTGCATTACAGCAGGCGGGCAGCTCGGGGCGGATTTTGCGGTGAGCCACAAAGTAGCCGGATTTGGCCCTGGCCTCAACCCACTGCTGTTCTTCAAGTTCCCGATAAGCCTGTTGCACGGTGGTAATGCTTACCCCATGCTCTTTGCTGAGCACCCGGATTGACGGCAGGCGAACGCCGACGGGATATAAGCCTTGTTCGATACGCTGGCTAATGACCGAAGCCAGGTATTGGTAGCGAGTCATAACCATATTCGAGTATTTACGTCACCCATGATGATATGAGATTGCCCATAAAAGGGTACAGATTGTCATTATAAATAACATAAAGTGTCATGGAGGCACCATCTGTATATGTAAAACTATTAGTGGGTTGAATCTTCTCCGGTTTGCCCTAAACGTTCATGCTGTTGTCATCGGTTTACCAGGGACAATATCTATGAAAAGTACACGACAGACTGGGCGCGATTACAGCCATATACCGGAAACACAGGCCACATGTGGCGACGAGGCAAGAAGGGGTTGGTGGCGTCGGTTATATGTTGGCTACCAAAACTGGCGGTCGCTTCGCCGCGGTCGTAGGTCGTTGAGATCGTTCAATGACGCGCAACTGCGGGATATAGGCTTGAGCCGGGGCGATTTGCCCTATCGTGATGAGCGCAAATAGTCGGTTGCCGGGAAACGCAAACGCCGCTTGCATGCCATTGAACATAACCTCGGCGGGGGGAGGATGCAAAATATTAATATTTAGCTTTGATCATAATATTGTATTGCATATTTTGTGCGGTGATATTGTATTCTATTTTGAGGTCTTGAATTATTCCGCGTTTTTCGGCTACACTGAAAATACTCTTTGGCCGGCTGTTTACGCAGCATTTAAATACCTGCGTTCCTAACATAGGATTAACTGGATAGTGTAAGGTATGGCCCAGTCAGGCGAGCCTGCCGTTAATGGGGAAACAATTTTCCGAACAATAAAAAATCACGCACTAGGATATTTTTCTACAAGGAAAAGGTAGTTATATGGATGAGTGGTGGTATTCCGTTGAATCAGTGAAGAAAGGACCTGTCGGCAAAGATGATGTCAGGGATTTATTCATGAAAGGATATATTACTACAAGTACATTATTTTGGAGGCAAGGGATGGCGGCCTGGTCAGAAATAAAAGGCATACCTGAACTCAGTTCCACCATGCCAGGTATTATCGGAACCGACGATCGGCTTGACCAAGATAATGATGAATCCTACCCCCTGGCCGGTCGATGGAAACGGTCATTTGGCCGCGTATTCGATACGTCGATTGAGATTTCTTTTTTAGCGTTCTGGCTTGAAATACTCTTTGAGAGATACTCGTTCGGCTGGATCGAATGGCTGTTTACCGCCGTATCAAACCAATTTTTTCCACTGCTTTGTCTTCCGTTGACCTTTATTCTCGATGCCATTATTTACCGCGTTTTTGGTAATACGCCTGGCAAGTTCTTGTTGGGTTTAACCGTTGAGCATGTAACCTCAGTTCCACTGACTTTTTTACATTATTTAAAACGAAATTTCTATTTATGGTTTTCAGGCTTTGCATTAGGTTTGCCCTTGGTTAATTTTTACCGTATGTTTTTTCAGTTGATAAGATTAGGGGAAAAAAAGCAAACCACCTATGATGAAGAATTAGAATTTCGGGTCAGGGCCAAACCCATCGGGTGGCTAAGGGTAGCGGTATTTATCGTGCTGTTTGGCTATATTTCTTCCTGGCATAGCCTATATCGTGCGATGTAAATGAGTATTGCAGAGGCGTTTTTCGTGGCATCAACCTGCATCCTCCTTCTTGACAATCGGAGCATTGCTCCGAATAATGGGTCGTATACGGAGCGCCGCTCCGTTAAGTAAATATAATCCACCTACGTTAAAGGGGAAAGCAATGTCGACCAAGACGATGAAGGCGATTCGGCTGCATGAATTCGGTGGTCCCGAGGTGCTGCGTTACGAGGAGGCGCCGGTTCCCGAGCTAAAGCCGGGCGAGGTGCTGGTGCGCGTTCATGCGGTGGGCATTAATCCTCCCGATTGGTACCTGCGCGACGGATATAGGCAGCTTCCTCCCGAGTGGCGGCCATCGGTGCCTTTTCCCGTCATTGTGGGATCGGATGTGTCGGGTGTCGTTGTGGCGGTCGCCGCGGATGCACGGGACTTCTCTGTCGGCGATGAGGTCTTCGGCATGGTGCGTTTTCCCAGCTTTGGGGAGAGCGCCGCTTATGCCGAGTACGTCGCCGCGCCGGCATCGGACCTGGCGCTCAAGCCGGTCGGTATCGATCACGTGCACGCCGCGGGGGCGCCGATGGCCGGCCTCACCGCGTGGCAGTTCCTCATCGCGCTGGGACACCATGAGACCAATCCCCTGCAACCGGAAATGCATCGTCCGGTGCCGCTTCATGGTAAGACGATACTCATCAATGGCGCCGCGGGCGGCGTGGGACATTTCGCGGTACAGCTGGCAAAATGGCAGGGCGCCCATGTGATCGCGGTGGCCTCGGGCGTGCATGGGCCATTCCTGCGCGGACTCGGCGCAGACGACTTCATCGACTATACCAAGACCCCTCCCGAGGATGTCGCGCATGATGTTGATCTGGTTCTTGATACCCTCGGCGGCGCCACCACCGGCCGTTTCTTGCGCACGCTTAAGCGTGGCGGCGCGTTGTTCCCGGTGTTCTTGGGGTTCTCCGACGCGGAACAGGCCGTGAAGCTGGGCGTCAGGGTCTCAATGACCCAGGTGCGCTCGAACGGCTCGCAGCTGGCGGAATTTGCGCGTTTGCTCACCGCCGGGACGGTTCGCGTCGCCATAGACAGTACGTTTGCGCTTGCCGATGCCCGCCAGGCGCACGAACGCGCCGCCCGTGGGCACATACAAGGCAAGATCGTGCTCAAGGTTATTTGACCGTTGCGCTTCGCACGCGTTGTCAGGATGACTTATCGGGACCTGTCGGCCATGTGGAAAGGGCTTGCTGCGCAACGGCGTCTAACATCTCGCGGCTAAAGCCGGCTTTGGCCTGCACCGCCATACCGTGCAGGACCGCCATCAAAAATGCCGCCAAGGCATCAGCTCGGGCCGTCTCCGGCAAGTCGCCCTCGGCCTTTGCCCGTTCGAAGCGTTCCCGAAGCTGCGCTTCACCGGCCGCGCGAACCTCTATCAACGCTTGCCGCACCGGTTCCGCTTCATCCGATCCCGCCATCGCCCCGTTGATCCCGAGACATCCCGTATGATCGGGATAACGGGTATTGAGCTCGGCTGAGCTGAACAGAATATGCGCGGCAACGTCCCGCGCGGTCGGGAGCTTAAGCGCGGCAGGGATGAAGTCCATATAGCGCTCGTAGTAGCGAGTCAAGGCTCGGCGAAAGAGCGCTTCCTTGTTGCCAAAGGCGGAATAAAGGGCGGGTCTCTCCACGCCGACGGCCTGGGTCAGGTCAGCGTAGGACGCACCCTCATAGCCCTTGCGCCAGAAGACGCATAGCGCGGCGTCGAGCGCTTTATCCACATCAAATTCGCGATGGCGTCCCATTAGCTCAATTCATCTTTTTTCATAATGACCGTTACTAAATCACTTGACAGCGCAGGTTTGCATTGCCTATATTCCATACCAATCGTTACCGTAATGATCGTTACGATAAAATCCGCAGCCGCTCGCTTAGCACCAGGGGCGTCTTAATTATGTACCGAAGGGGTCGTTATGTCGAACATGTTGAAGGGTAAAGTTGCACTGATAACCGGAGGATCGCGGGGGCTTGGCGCCGCGATCGCCTCGGCGCTGGCCGCCCAGGGTGCCGACGTGGCGATCAGCTATGTCGCGTCGGCGGAACAAGCGCAGGCAGTGGTTGAGACGCTGAAAAATACGGGTGTGCGCGCCATCGCAATCAAGAGCGACCAGGCCGACCTCTCGTCCGCGAAATCCCTGATCGACACCGTTATCTCCGGTTTCGGCAAGCTCGACATCCTGGTAAACAATGCGGCCATCGCCGTCCAGGGCAAGCGGGTGGATGACCCGGAACTCAATAACGATGAACTGGACCGCCAGTGGCAGATCAATGTGCTTGGTGTGGTGGCCACCACGCGAGCCGCGGCACGTAAGCTAACGGATGGCGGGCGCATCATTTTCATCGGTTCTGCGCTGGGCAGCCGAGTCGCCTTTCCGGGCGTGGCGGACTATGCGGGTACCAAAGCGGCCATCGTGGGCTATGCGAAAGGCGTCGGGCGCGATCTCGGGCCGCGCAATATCACCGTAAACGTGGTGCAGCCCGGCATTATGCCAACGGAAATGGCGGCTGCCGCGGCTCACAACTTGCCGGAAGCGGTGATGGATCTGCACGCCATCCGCCGGATTGCCACCGTTGAAGAGGTGGCTGCGACCGTTTGCTTCCTGGCCGGTCCAAATGCTGACTATATTAGCGGTGGCGTACTGGACGTGGCCGGCGGATACCAAATCTGAGCATTTAAAGTCAGGCAAGGCATACGACCCATGGGTCGCCTATGGCCGATTGAAAACAGCCATGTCTCTCTTCGCGGCGGAATTCGACAGACGCCATCGCGGCCGTGGCATCCGAGCTGCCTCGGTCATGCCCGGCAATAGCCTCACCGATCTCCCCCGGCATCTTTCTCAGGAAGCGTTGCAGGGTCTGTTTGCGACCGTTGGCAACGCGCGTGCCTCAGCCGGTCTGGCGCCAGCAAAGCTCAAAGATATCGCGCAGGCGGCGGCAACGTCGGTCTGGGCGGCGGCGGCCAACAAAGATCAGATCGGCGGGCGGTATCTGGAAGATTACTCGGTCGCGCCGATCGAGGACATGCCCAACCCGTTCGCCGACGGCGTCAGGTCGTATGCGCTCGACGCTAACCGAGCCAAACAACTCTGGCTGAAAAGCGAGGAATGGATAGCCGCCGTGTTGTGAAAGACGTGATGGTCAAGTCATGCATGATGGTATAGGCGCTGCAATGCCATTATCGGCACCTTAAACAAAGGTTGGATAGCCCAAACAGTCGAACGCACTATAGACCTGCCAATAACGAGCTGAACATTTGTCATTTAACATCGCTACTTATAGTGCGGTAAAATCACCGATTTAACGCGTGATTCTATGGAGACCGCATGTCGGGCATTTTTAATGCCTTATCCTACCAAAAGGGAAAGAGCAATATTCAAAAAATGAATATTGCCGGGATGTATTAAAGTTGTTTATACCGAGGAACAAAAATACCCTGTCCTGATCGGGTTATTGGGACATCACCAGGCGGTTTTTGCCGCCGTGCTTGGCCGCATAGCAGGCAATATCCGCCTTTCGCATCGCCAGGGTAGAGGATTCGGTCTGCGCTGTCAGTTCCACCGCGCCAAAACTGGCGGTCAGGGAATAGCGTTTACCCTGCCAGCTAAACGGCAATTCCGCGATAGCCGCAAGCACATCATTGATAATGGACTGCGCCTGTTTTTTATCGCAATCATATAGCAGGATAGCAAACTCATCACCGCCCATGCGCGCCACCACATCGCTTTCGCGCACATTGTGCTGCATGGTTTGGGCCACCGTGCGCAATACCATATCGCCGGCATCGTGACCCGCGCCATCATTGACTTCCTTGAAGTGATCAAGGTCGGCATAACAAAGAACATGCTGCCGTTTATTGGTCACTAACTGGACGAGCGCAGTGTTTAAAAGCTCCACCAATTGACGGCGGTTAATTAATCCGGTGAGCATATCGTGAGAGGCCTGATACTGGAGTTCACGCTGCTCGTGACGGACACGCGTTACATCCTGGAAGGTAATGACGGCGCCGATTTGCATACTCTCGTGGTTTTTCAAAGGCGAGGCTGAACAGCGGATCTCCTGCCGCTCACCCTGTTTCGACAATAATTGGCTGCCTTCCGGCAGCAAGATATGCCGCCCTTCGATCAGACATTGCTTAAAGGGCTCCAATGTATTCTGATCTTGCAGCGGCGACCAAAGAATAAACACTTCTTCTATGGGCAGACCACATGATTCCTGCTGGCTGCGGCCGGTCATGGCTTCGGCCTTAGGGTTCATCAAGACCACGCGCCCTTCATTATCCAGCGAGATAATCCCCTCCGGCATGGCGGAAATAATCATGTGCAGCTGTTCGCGCTCTTCGTAACGTGCCGCTTCGCTGGCCACCAGCGCGTCCTCACGCTGCTTGCGCTCGCTTAAATCGCGATCGATACGGGTATAGCCGATAAGTTTACCCTGGGTATCATGCACGGCGGCAATAACCGTTAGGGCCCAATAGCGCGACATGTCCTTGCGGACCATCCAGCCTTCGAATTGTATGCGGCCTGCGGCCAGGGCCTTTTTTAATAATGTTTCCGGCAGGCCGGCGGCGATATTTTCCGGCAGAAAAAACACACCGTAATGCTGTCCGAGAATTTCATGCATGCCAAAGCCGTTATTACGCTCGGCCCCCTGATTCCAGGTGCTGACCCGTCCCCAAGAATCGAGCATGTAAATGGCGTAGTCTTCCATGGTATCGACCATCAGCCGGAAACGTTCTTCACTGATGCGCAACGCCTCCTCTCGCTGGCGGCGTTCGGTAAGATCACGCACAATTTTGGTAAAACCCACCGCTTTGCCGGTATCGTCGTGCAAATGATTTATCGCGATGCTAGCCCAGAAACGCACGCCATTCTTGCGTACGTGCCAGCCCTCGCCCCGATAGCGGCCTTGCGTCAGCGCCAGGGCCAGGGATTTTTCAGGAAGACCGGCTGAAATATCTTCCGGCGTGAATAATAACGAGAAATGCTCACCGACAATCTCGTGCTGGGAGTAACCCTCCTGATGTTCGCTGCCTATATTCCAGGTCAGGATGCGGCCATCGGTATCAATAACATAGATACCATAATCCTCCACTTCGCTGATGATATGGCGGAACTGCTCCTCGCTTTTGCGCAGGGCATTTTCCTGCAGGCGTTTTTCGGTCAGATCACGGGTAACCAGCGCGAACCCCAGCAGGGTACCGCCAGGGTCGCGCAAGGCATTAAGCACATTATCGCCCCAGAAACGTTTACCGCTTTTATGTACCCGCCAGCCCTGCGACTGATAAGTGCCGGATTGGCTGGCATGCATCAGCCCTATTTTTGGCAGACCGGCAGCAACATCCTCCGGCGAGTAGAACAGCTCAAAAGACCGGCCGATGATTTCTTCGGCCTCGTAGCCGGTATTACGTTTGGCGCCGTCATTCCAGGTCAATACATATCCATGCTGATCAACGATATAAATGGCATAATCCTCTACGGATTCGATGAGCAGCCTGTAGATATGGTCGTTAAATATTGTAGGGTGCGTGGACATGTTTTTCCCTTTATTTTCTTTTCCCGACATTAAAGCGTTTTTTTTAGGGAAAGCAATCTTAATTGGTATGGTTACCAGCAAAGCGTCACGCTCATTACGCATATTTAGCACCCGACCGAATGGCGGTCCTTTAGCCCATGACGATCAGGTCGATTTATTGCGGTGAAAATAATTATCATGCCCGCATTTTCCCAACACCCCGCTCCCGAGGGGTGTTCTCGCGCCAAAACCTTCAGCCCGGAGTATCCTCGGTTCCGAGGGGGGACTGGGTGAGATTATGAAGCAATTTTTGGGTCAGGCCACCGTAGCAACCTTAAATATCGATACCGCCTGCGTCAGGCGGGTAGCCTGATCTTCCAGCGATGCCGAGGCCGCCGCGGATTCCTGTACCAGTGCAGCATTTTGCTGGGTGACGCGATCCATTTCGTTAACCGCTGTCCTGACCTGATCGATGCCGTGGCTCTGTTCGTCGGAAGCAGATGATATTTCGCCCATGATACCGGTCACGCGGCCAACCGCGCCCACAATATCCTGCATCGTTTCTCCTGCATGGTTTACCTGCCGCGAGCCGGTATCGACCCGGGTTACCGAATCCTCGATCAACGTTTTTATCTCCTTCGCGGCGCTTGCGCTACGTTGCGCCAGAATGCGTACCTCGCCTGCCACCACGGAGAACCCCCGTCCCTGTTCTCCCGCCCGGGCGGCCTCTACCGCCGCGTTCAGCGCCAGAATATTGGTTTGAAAAGCAATACCATCGATGACGCTGGTGATTTCAGCGATTTTCTTTGAGCTTTCGGCAATTTCAGTCATGGTCTTCACCACGCTATCAATAACTTTCCCCCCTTTTTCGGCGGTTACGGATGCACTTTTAGCCAATTGCGCCGCCTGATGGGAGTTCTCCGCGTTCTGTTTCACCGTGGCGGTAAGCTGCTCCATGCTGGCTGCGGTTTCTTCCAATGAAGAGGCCTGCTGCTCAGTTCGGGACGCAAGATCATTGTTGCCCGCTGAGATTTCACCGGCGCCGGTCAAAATGGCTTCAGAACTATCCCGTACATCGCTGACGATGGAGATCAGCGATTGCTGCATGGCGCCAAGGCTGTTTTCCAGCAGGCCAAGCTCATTACGGCCGGTAATGATAAGCGCCTCGGAAAGGTCGCCATCGGCAATACGCAAGATCTGTGTTTGCAGGCGCTTTAACGGTCGTAGCAAAATATGCACGATAAGTCGCCAGACGCCGATCACCATGGAAATGACCACCATTGCGATGGACGCCAATACCCACAGCATGTGTTGGAAACTTTCATTGTTGTCGGTAGTTCCATTTTTCAGCAACTGCGTATTTTGCTCTCGCCAATGGTTATAGGCGGTTTCCAGGTTGTCCTGCGCCTGCTGAGCGTCTAAGTTGCCGTAGGCTTCGTAATTATTGGCCTGAAGGTATTGTCCCGACGATTTCAAGATGTCGTACATCTGTTGGTAGTTTTTTTCAACCGTAGCCTCATTTTCTTTATTTTGCCCTTCTACCGCAGGCAGGGCTTTGTAGTTGGTAAAGTGCCGAGAGGCGTTGTCCAGCGAAACATTGGCCGCACCCAACAGTGTGTTGATGGCTTGCAATGCCGCCGGATCGGTTTGTTTTTTCAGGATACGAATAGCAACGCGATTAATAGTAATCCGGGTTTTCATCAGTGTCTGCATGGCATCGCTCAGCTCCGCCTGCCGGCTAGAGAGCATGCTGAATCCGAAAAAATTATTTTTATCATTATTGATCGCGAAAAAAAACAGGCTGCCGGAAACCAGTTGCAATAAACTGAATACCATCAGGATGATTGCAATACCAGAGGTGATTTTTATATTTTTAAACACGATTTTCTCTTTTTATCTTTCAGGAGTGGCTTATATATCTATCGGCATACCCCGGGTTTACTTTAGAAGGGTGGTTTAAACCCGGTTAATCAATTCCCATGCTCTTCGATATGCTGTTTTGGTCTTGTGGACATAGCCTGTATTGAGTCTGGCCTGACGCCTTAACGTTCAGGGAAAATCTATTATTTAAATGCTGGTGCAATGAGAACGTGATATTAATAACCGAGCCATGCAGTGGATAGTATATGGATCAATTAGTTGTTCTCCGGTCAAGCGCTGGCGGTAGCCTTAAAATGTTTGCCGCTGACTACATTCCCCGTCATAACGAAACGCAGCCAGGGTGTTATGACAGAAAGCAGGACAATACTCCCCGGCAGATCACCCAGCACAACATCGACCGTCTGCTGCTCGCTCTTGTCTACGCTATGACCCCGGCCAACGACATCCATGTCTAGCGCTTCGCCGCATTCGTCTTCGGTCTGGCAATGTACAACCATGTCCTTCGGATCTACCTCTTCCGAATGGTTGTTGACGAAAAATAATTAGGTTTGCCCGAGTAGGTATACGTTATTGCGCTGGGTGTACTTTTTTATATATTAGCTATTCATTTAAATATAATAAGAATGAACTACATGAGTGATAGGCGTCCCATTTACGCAAACATCCCGGTACCCGACCGGTAAGGTCTTTGCCCCCCGTCGTGATGCTAGCGCCGACTTTTCGTGACTGTTTATCGAGACACCTTTTCATTTGAAATCAGGTGGTTTTGCCAAGCTCAGGGCAGCTTCACCTTCGCTAACGAAAAATACGCGATCAATGACAATAGAGTGATGATTACTTGTGGCATTCAGGAATATCCGTTTCCGCTTCTGTTCCCCAACCACGCAGCCAGGTTTTGACTTCATCACCGGTCAGATGCAGACCGGTTTCCCGATATTCACGCCAGGAGTCGATGACTTCCTGCTTAAAATTCTCGCGCGTCTCTTCGCGTTGAATATGTTGTGTAATAGCAGCAATCATCAGATCGTGCGGGTTATAACCGCGTGCATCCGCCGCTATTTTAATACGTTTTTTAAGCCTGTCATCGATATTGAGAGTGGTGCTTGATCCTGACATAATATAGGCCTCGTCTGGAGTATAAGATGTACCTTTTAACAATTTCTCTTATGGTTGATAGGAGAGTAACTATATTAAAAACCGTTGATGGTGAGAGAGCCAGAGGAGTAAATGTTAACCTGTAAGCCTATCTTGCAAGTTCGATCTGGTACTAAAAGCACTGATTCCGCGGATCGTGATTGCTAATGGGCTTAGCGACATCTCAGGAGTCTCCACCGTTTTAGGAACAGTCCATTTGATATTGTAAGGTGAAAGACCAATGGACAAACACCACTTAACTGCATTGTTCAGCCCGGTTCCTCAACAGCGCAAAAACCGAAACCCTTTCCTCAGCCGTTAACGCCATAAACAACAGCATCATTTCGGCTAACGCGTTGTCCGCGGTATAAAAATAGGCTAATGGCACCTCCAGCACATTGGCTAACCGCGGCACAGTCTCGGTGCTGGCCTCATGTACGCCTTTCTCATAACGGTTAATGCGCGTGCTGGCGACAAACTCATCTATCCCGGCGGCAATGCCGAGCTTTTTCTGTGATAGGCCTTTTGCCAGCCGGGCTTGTTTGAGTCGCTGGCAAAAAACGTCATGGTAGTTTGGTATCAATTTCAGGACTACGATAATCGTAGTAATATCTTGAACTTGATACTACGAATAACGTAGTACTGGTTATGCGGTTTTTTACCCCTATTATGAGAGGGGGAAAATGAATAAAGATTGGCATGTGGCGGATATCATTGCAGCGATACGCAAGCAGGGAACTTCAATGGCTGCGATTTCCCGTTCCGTGGGGCTAAGTCTAAGTTCATCGACGTTGGCGAACGTGTTGACGCGTCCCCGACCAAAAGGTGAATGTTTGATTGCTGATGCGCTAAGTATTCATCCTGCCGAGATCTGGCCGAATCGCCACTATGATGAGGCGGGAGGCTTAATTGATCGCAAAATTAAAATGAGAAAAGCCTATCGAAGTAAAGTAACCATATACTTCCTAGACTAGCCTTCCACGAACCCAAGCAGATAGATTTGGTGATATAAGGGTAGCTCCAGGATACGCGTGCCATTGGCTCACGCTCGAAGGGGGGTAATTTCATGGAAATCACCCCTTTTATCACCCTATTTACCCCAATCACTTGCCGATACAAAAACTGGAAAATATTCTGCCCAGCAGATCGTCGGAGGTGAATTCACCGGTGATTTCGCTTAGGGCCTGCTGGGCGAGGCGCAGTTCTTCCGCCAGCAGTTCGCCAGCGTAAGCGCTCACTAACTGTTCTTTGCCTTGCTCCAGGTGTTCGGCGGCGACGTCCAGCGCCTGCAGATGACGGCGGCGGGCCAGGAAACCGCCCTCGAGGCTGCCGGAAAAACCGATGCTTTGCTGCAAATGCTCGCGCAGCAGATCTATGCCGCTGCCGGACTGCGCGGAGAGGGTAATAAGTGAGTGATCGCTTACTTCTTTGATGCCCGGTGTTTCACCGGTCAGGTCGGCCTTGTTGCGGATCACCGTCAGCGGCAGGCTCGGCGGCAGGCGGGCTACCAGCTCCGGCCAGAGGGCGTCCGGGTCATTGACCGCGCTCTGGGTGCCGTCCACCATCAGCAACACGTGGTCCGCCTGCTCAATCTCCTGCCAGGCCCGTTCGATGCCGATGCGTTCCACTTCGTCGCCGGCCTCGCGCAGACCGGCGGTGTCGATAATATGCAGCGGCATGCCGTTAAGCAGAATATGCTCGCGCAGCACGTCGCGGGTGGTGCCGGCAATGGCGGTGACAATGGCCGCTTCCCGGCCGGCCAGGGCGTTGAGCAGGCTGGATTTCCCGGCGTTGGGGCGCCCGGCGATCACCACCTTCATGCCCTCGCGCAGCAGACTGCCCTGATGGGCCTCGGCGCGCACGGCGCGCAGTTCGCCCATAACGCGGTTAAGCTGCCCTTCGATTTTACCGTCCGATAGAAAGTCGATCTCCTCGTCGGGAAAATCAATCGCCGCTTCCACATAGATGCGCAGGTTGGTGAGTGCTTCCACCAAATAATGAATCCGCTGGGAGAATACCCCTTGCAGCGAGTTGACCGCCGAACGGGCCGCCTGCTCGGAGCTGGCGTCGATTAAATCGGCAATGGCTTCGGCCTGGGCCAGATCCATTTTATCGTTAAGAAAGGCTCGTTCGGAGAACTCCCCCGGGCGGGCAATACGCAGCCCTGGCAGCTCCAGGATGCGTTTAAGCAGCATGTCCAGTATCACCGGGCCACCGTGGCCCTGCAACTCCAGCACATCCTCGCCGGTAAAGGAATGCGGTCCGGGGAAAGACTGCGCAATGCCCTGATCGGTGGTGGCGCCGTCCCGATCGCGAAACGGCAGGTAATCGGCGTAGCGCGCCCGCGGCAGTTTACCCAGGACCTGGCGCGCCGCTTCGGCGGCCAGGCGGCCCGAAACGCGCAGAATCCCGACACCGCCCCGTCCCGGCGGGGTGGCTTGGGCTACGATGGTATCCATTTGGCTCATGGGGTTCTCTCTTCACATCGTTTGGGATGCGCTAAAAAAAAAGCAAGGCGGTCATCTGACCGCCTTGTTATAACTCGAAACCTTTCGGATAAAACGCCCGCGGTTATTTCTTTTTGTCGCGGCTATGCAGTCCACGTTTTTCCAGGCCGCGGTAAATCAACTGCTGCTGGATAATGGTCACCAGGTTGCTGACGATATAATACAGCACCAGACCTGACGGGAACCACAGGAAGAACACGGTGAAAATCACCGGCATAAAGGTCATCACCTTCTGCTGCATCGGGTCGGCGACGGTGGTCGGCGACATCTTCTGGATGAAGAACATCGTGATGCCCATCAGAATCGGCAGAATATAATACGGGTCCTGGGCGGAAAGGTCCTGGATCCACAGGGCGAAAGGCGCGCCCCGCAGTTCGATGGAGCCCATCAGCATGTAGTACAGGGCCAGGAAGATCGGCATCTGCACCACCAGCGGCAGGCAGCCGCCCAGCGGGTTGACCTTTTCCGACTTGTACAGCGCCATCATTTCCTGGCTCATACGCTGTTTGTCGTCACCGATTTTTTCACGCATCGCCGCCAGTTTCGGCTGCAGCATACGCATTTTCGCCATGGAGGTGTATTGCGCCTTGGTCAGCGGATACATGATGCCACGAACGATAAAGGTGATAACGATAATCGAGAAGCCCCAGT
>JAATGH010000023.1 GCA_015654745.1 Enterobacterales bacterium | reverse complement strand
GAGCTGGAAGTGGGCATGCGTTTCCTGGCTGAAACCGATCAAGGCCCCGTGCCGGTGGAAATTACCCTTATCGATGGTGATGAAGTGGTGGTGGATGGCAACCATATGCTGGCCGGCCAAGACCTGAACTTCAATGTCGAAGTGCTGGCCATCCGCGAAGCGACCGCCGAGGAGCTGGAACACGGGCATGTTCACGGCGAACACGACCATGACCACGATGGCCATGATCACGGCGACGGTTGCTGCGGCGGCCACGATCACGATCATGAGCACAAAAGCGGCGGGTGTGATGGCAACGGCGGTTGTGGTTGCCATTAACCCGCGGCGGGTTCGGGGGATGGTGAGCTACGTCCCCTTAATCCTACCAATGTTCTAGAAACCGCGGTTGACGTGGCGAATGATGCCCGTGAACGCCAAGCCCCTGCGTTGCGCTGGTTAAGCCGGTGAACGTTTTTGGCGAAAAGACGGCCCACTAATAATGGGGTGGCGGCGTCTCTTCCGACTGTGAGGCAATGATGGAGGTTTGTTGTGTGCGGAGTTTTTCGGACAACAAACGCAACTGCTCCTGCAGCCGGCCAATGTCCCGCTGGTGCGCCACCACGGTTTGGTTCAGGTCCTCGATAGTGGCATCCTGGAAAGCCAAACGCCCTTCCAACACGTCCAATCGTTGTTCGAGCCGGGATGACTCCATGCTGTTCTCCTCTACGCTGGTACTGGTATCAATGGAATATCGTCTATTCTACCGATAAAGGCTAACAAATGCCCGCCAAAACCCAATCATCCGCCCGCTGGCGCTAATCGCAGCGCAATGATATGTGAATAAAAGAAACTTCTTGTGGTAAAAAAAGTCTTAGAAAGACCCAATTCGTCGGTATAGAGATTGTGTTGTGTTTGCGCTCACGGCTATAGTATCGGCTTAACTTAGATATCGAACCTTGGGAAGCGATAACCCAGGCTATGGAGAAATGGATGAAATCACTGTTTAAAGTCACGCTGTTGGCCACCACTATGGCGCTTGCCTTCAACGCAACACAGGTCATGGCGGCTGATACCGCCGCCGCGGATACTGCCGCCCCAGCCGCTACGGCGGGCGCTGCACCGACGGCTCCTGCCAACGCCACATCGGACAAATTCAAAAGCAGCGAAGAGCAGGCCGCATACGCGTTGGGCGCATCTTTAGGCCGTTACATGGACAACTCCCTGAAAGAACAGGAAAAATTAGGCATCAAGCTGGACAAGGACCAACTTATCGCCGGTGTCCAGGATGCGTTCGCCAATAAAAGCAAGCTGACTGACGAAGAGATTGAAGCTACCCTCCAGGGCTTCGAGGCTCGGGTTAAGCAAGCTGCCCAGGCTAAAATGGAACAAGAAGCGAAAGACAACGCTGAGAAGGGCGATAAATTCCGCGCCGACTATGCCAAGCAGAAAGGCGTGAAGCACACACCGGGCGGCGTTTTGTATAAAGTGGAAAAACCGGGTACCGGTAAAGCGCCGACCAACAGTGATACCGTGGTCGTAAACTACAAGGGTACCCTGGTCGGTGGTGCTGAATTCGATAACTCCTACAAGCGCGGTGAGCCACTGTCGTTCCGGCTGGATGGCGTTATCCCCGGTTGGACCGAAGGTTTGAAGGAGATCCACAAGGGCGGCAAGATTGAACTGGTGATCCCGCCGGAGCAGGCATATGGCAAAACCGGCGTCCCGGGAATCCCCGCTAATTCAACGCTGATTTTCGAAGTTGAATTGCTGGATATCAAACCCGCGGCAAAAGCGGCTGATGATGCCAAACCCGCTGCGGAACAACCAGCAGGTGCGGCTGAAACCAACAAATAACGGTTTCGCGCCTTCTGTGAATGAGGCGTTTTAGGCCGCTTGCCGGCTCATAAGGGCGGCGTCCGTTTACCGGGCGCCGCCTTTTTTCACGAAGGCGCGAAAATCTGTCCAAACACAAGGACAGTGTTTTAGAGGATTTGCTAGAATAGCGACCAGGTAATACAACTTATAGCCGAGTCTGCCAATAGATTCAGTGACAGACTCGCTTTCACGGGTGGTGTCTGCATATGTCTATTTCTCTTCCGACCCCAGAATTCACCGAGCTGGATGTTTTGGATGAACGGCCATTCAGCCCGGTAGATCATGAAATTTTGTCCTCCTACGAAGCCGTAGTGGACGGTCTGGCAATGCTAATCGGTGGGCATTGCGAAATCGTCCTGCATTCCCTGGAAGACCTGAAAAGTTCCGCCGTGCGCATTGCCAACGGCGAGCATACCGGCCGTAAAATCGGTTCGCCGATTTCCGACCTGGCCTTGCGCATGCTGCATGATATGGCGGGAGATGACAGCAGCGTCTCAAAGGCCTATTTCACCCGGGCGAAAAGCGGCGTCCTGATGAAGTCGGTCACTATCGCCATTCGCAACCGCGAGCAGCGGGTAATCGGTTTGCTTTGCATCAATATGAATCTCGACGTGCCGTTTTCGCAAATCATGCAAACCTTCATTCCGCCTGAAACCCAGGATAATGCCACCACGGTAAATTTCGCCTCGTCGGTAGATGATTTGGTGGCGCAAACCCTGGAATTCACTATCGAAGAGGTTAACGCCGATCGCGGGGTATCCAATAACGCCAAGAACCGCCAGATAGTGCTTAACCTTTACGAGAAAGGTATTTTCGATATCAAAGACGCCATTAATCAGGTGGCGGATCGGCTGAATATTTCCAAGCATACCGTTTATCTTTATATCCGCCAGTTCAAAAGCGGGGATTTCCTGGGATTGGATCGGTGAGTCTGCGTTATTGTCTCATGGTGTCCGGTCCGGCCTACGGCACGCAACAGTCTAGTAGTGCTTTGCAGTTTTCCCGGGCATTGCTGGCGGCGGGCCATCGGATCATTATGGTTTTTTTTTATCAGGACGGCGTGCTTAACGCCAATCGTTATACCTCTCCTGCCAGTGACGAGGTCGATTTGGTGCGCGCCTGGCAACAATTGGGGCGGGAATATCATTTACCGCTACATGTCTGTG
>JAATGH010000111.1 GCA_015654745.1 Enterobacterales bacterium | reverse complement strand
GCTGGTTAGCGGCGATTTCACCATAAACGGTCACGTCTTGTGCCGCACCGTTACCGGTCCCGGCTACGGTATCAGTACCGGTGGTATTGCCCCAGGTTACGGTATGGCTAGCATCACTATACAGACCGTAGTTCAACACGGACGTTGTCGACGCACTGGTCAAAACGCGCACTGCGGTGGTGGCGCCGGTGCCGGAACCCGCACCGAGGGCCATGACATACGGCGCTGCGTTAGTGCAGGTTACCGTCAAGGTCGCAGTGGTATCCACTACCGCTGAACCGGTATAGGCGGGGAATGCCAGCGCGGTAGTGGCAAGAGTACAGGCTGATTCAACCGAGGCGGTGACCGCGATAGTGGCATTCTGCGTACCGGCGGCGTAGGTCTGGGTGGAAGCAGCGGCACCGATGCAGAGTACAGACAGGGCACCGGCTTTAAAAAGACGTTTGCAGGACATGATATTTCCTTGAAGGCGACTTAAATATGAATGGATTTAGCACTTTAGTCGTGCCATTTCTCACAAGCAGAATAACGATAATTTGAGTTAAGCTCATTTTTATACCATCGCAAATACGGACTGAATAATCGCAATTTCGGCCAAATGAGGTAAAGTTGAGTAATGGCCCGTCAAAAGCCGACGGCGAAAACCCTTGACGGGCGGGGAAATATATTTTTCAGCCGGATTTTTATTACCGAACAATATCTTTCGCAAATGAAGTTTCATTTTATTCACTCAAGAATGCTTATATCGCCAGTATTCATGACGATGTGAAAGGCGTTAGTAAATAATCAAAGCTGTGTGCCCCTCCCCGCATGTATGCCGCGTTTCGCCGCGAATTGCATTTCATGCAGCCAGGGGGGCGTTGTGCGGCCGTCAAACAAGGCGGCATAGACGGGATGGGGTACCGGCAGCCCGTCATTGCATATTTCCGTTCGATACTGGTGGGGTGAGGTTTCAATAAATTTGCGGAACATGCGCGCTAACTGCTGGCCGTCGTGCAAACCGCCGCGCCGGGCAATTTTATCGATGGGAAGATTACTGTCGATTAATGCTTGGCGCGCGAGTTCCAGACGGAGCAGCAATAAAAACAAATACGGCGAGTAACCCACTTCCGTTTTGAAGTGGCGCCGGAAACTTCGTTCGCTCATGGATAAAAATACCGCCGAACGCTCCATACTGATATCTTCGTCGATATGCGCCAGCCACCACAGAATGACCCGGTGGGCAATGGAGTCCAATCGGGTAAAAGCATGGTTAAACGCCGTTAGACCGCCGCCGTTCGGTGCCGACGCGGCCTGATGCTGCAGTCGATGACCGAGGGACAATGGCCGTTTCATCAATCGCAACGCCAGTTCAGATAAATTGATATGCTCGTTGGTGGTATAAATATTGCCGTCTATTTGCATAGGCAACAGCGCATCGACACACACCAGAGGATAATTTTCAGCCAGCAGCGGCGCCAACGCGGAGTGGGTGGTCACCCTTCGATGATTCAGCAGGCCAGCCGCCGCCAGTCGAATAACGCCGGAGCCAAGAGCGACAATCTGCTTCGCTCCAGGGCACACCGCTCGCAGCCAGCAGGACAACTCACTGGTGTGGTCCGTCACCGCCCAGGTGCCATGCGCAATAATCAGCAGATCCAAATCTGCCGGTTTCGGTCCCTGGATCATCAAAGTATCCATGTATATCAAACGTGACGAAGGGGAAAAGACGCGTCCTCCGGTGAGAGAATAAATTTGAATCAGGTTACGGGTTTTACCTTCGCTTTGCGCCGCTAAGGGTTCACTTGGCGATGTGAGTATCTCTAGCAATTTAATCGCTTCGCCGAAAAAACACCCCGGGTAGGTTAAAATTGCAATCCTCCGGACGTCTGTGTCGGTCCCCATTATGAGCGGAGACGTGGCGATGGCGTATATGCCGACCCGGCATATACGCCGGGACGGTTGCCAACAAAAGGAAAAGCTGTGTTATTTTTAAGCATAATTATCATAATCCGGCCGACAGCGTCATTGGGAATGACACGGCATAAAGAGGATGTAGATCAATCTCTAGTGAGAATAAATTAAGATCTAAACGCTGCTATATTCATGGATAAGTATTTCAAGAAAAAGACAGTCAAATAAAGCATTTTTTGTGCATAAAATAGCATTATAAAAATAGCCGTTCATGCATACTCAACTATCTGGTTCATACCATGAAAGATATTAAATATAAAGCTGGTCTTTTATATTCTTTATTAACGAACATACTGCTCTTTAGCGATTATAATATTCCTAAGGTCTCATAAAAGTCCCCCGTGTCTTGGATAACAGGCTACGCAACCCCGCCGGACAAACGACCGGCATCATGCGGAATATAGCAGCTAACGCCAACGCGACCCGAAGTGCCCGATAGCGTCGTAGAAGGAGATCTCTCGGGATGACATTTCGCTAATCCATTGGATTTTTTATGGTATACCCGACTCGTTAAGTGCCAATATAAACTGTTCGTTGCTATTGTAGGAAATTCATTTCACTGCTAATCCGGACAGAATGGCTGCAGTTCCGGCCAACCACGGTAATATCACTCAGGAAGTCCGTTGGCCTGCCGATAACGCGCACTTTAGTATTTTACGCGTGGAGCCGGCCGCTGGCCGCCATACAACCCGCCGTGCCGGGCGATTTTATCTATCGACAAATCGCCGTCAAGCGACGCCTTACGGACTAATTCCAGCCGCCGCCGCAGAAAAAATTTAGCAGAACAGACCTATCCCGCGGTGGTATCTCCCCCCTGGGAGATCCAAACCCCGTCAGACATAATTTCTAACGATTTCTGTGCTTCTTTCACCGCGTCCATTACATCAGCGTGCCCAGCCATTGTTTTATCCGGAGCCGGCGTCAGCCCTCTGTTTCAGGGTGGGGGGAAAAGCCGGTTCTATCCTCATATGCCGTATATCCCCCGTGGGCCGAGTGAATAATGGTCAGTAATTGCACGTGATATGAGGTGGCGAATGACACAATAAACCGACGCCGGTCACTGATTTGCCATAACTCCATTTGATCAACAAAAGCATTCTCTGTTAATCAACGGCGCAGCGTCTTGCTGCCGATAACTTGATGGGGCCTATGGACAGCAATAATAACGACACATCAGATGACGCGTTGCCGGCGAACCAAGACCGCCGCAATAATGACCACCAGGACCAACCACCGGCCCATCGTCGGGAAAATGAAGACCAACAATCTAAGGATAAAGACGATAAGCAAGACGACTCGCTGGAGCAAACCCGTAGAGGTCCCGGTAAAAAACCTCTAATCATTCTGGCGGTGGTGGTAGTGATACTCATCGCGGCGGGATTGTATTTTTGGTTGTCCACCCGCAATCAGGAGACCACCGACGACGTTTTTACCGATAGCAATGCGATAACCGTAGCGCCGAAGATTGGCGGCAACGTGGTCAATTTGGCGGTAAAGGATAACCAGCGCGTGCATAAAGGGGATTTGCTGGTACAAATCGACCCTAGGGATTATATCGCGCAACGGGTTCAGGCCCT
>JAATGH010000389.1 GCA_015654745.1 Enterobacterales bacterium | reverse complement strand
AGCTCGACAACATCATTGAACGGAAAAAACCGATCCAGAAAGGCCAGGCGCTGTTCAAAGCCGGGGATGAACTGAAATCCCTTTACGCCATACGGTCAGGCACCATCAAGAGTTATACCATTACCGAACAGGGCGATGAACAGATCACCGGTTTTCATTTGGCAGGCGATCTGGTCGGGTTCGATGCCATCGGCGCGGGCCAGCATCCCAGCTTTGCCCAGGCGCTGGAAACCTCGATGGTTTGCGAGATTCCGTTTGAGACGCTTGACGACCTGTCCGGGAAAATGCCTAACCTGCGCCAGCAAATGATGCGCCTGATGAGCGGTGAGATTAAGGGCGATCAGGACATGATCCTGCTACTGTCGAAAAAGAACGCCGAGGAGCGTCTGGCAGCCTTTGTCTACAATCTTTCCCGCCGGTTCGCCCAGCGCGGTTTCTCACCGCGGGAATTTCGCCTTACCATGACCCGTGGTGATATTGGCAACTATTTAGGCTTGACGGTAGAAACGATTAGCCGGCTGCTGGGCCGTTTTCAAAAAAGCGGAATGCTGGCGGTCAAAGGCAAATATATCACCATCGAGGATGGTGATGCCTTGTCAGAACTCGCCGGCACCCCGCAGAAAGTGTGCTGAGTTCCGAGCCGGCAGCCGATAGGACGATGCGGATCATCGTCCTTGTCGGTTGGGCATCACGGCGCAGAGGCGCCTTCACCCTTGCGCGTCATCACCGCCTGGTATTGCCTGGACGAAAAGAAATTTTTAATTAATTGATCCGTCTTCGGTTATACCCTGTCGGTGAATGCTTCAATGAGTTACTCTTATTTTAACACTCTATCGAGTACGAGAAATGAGGAGTATCTAATGGCAAAGTATCGCAACCTGTTAGTCGCAATAGATCCGGATCAGGACGATCAGCCCGCCCTGCGGCGAGCGGTCTATCTTGTGCATAAGTTAGGGGGCGCGATTAAGGCCTTCCTGCCAATTTATGATTTTTCTTACGAAATGACGACCCTGCTGTCTCCTGATGAACGAACCGCAATGCGTAAAGGCGTGATCGATCAGCGTACCGCCTGGATTGAAGAGCAGTGCCAGCATTACATCAACACCGGTGTCCCCATCGATATTAAGGTGGTATGGCACAACCGACCTTTTGAAGCCATTATCCAGGAAGTGTTGACCTATAAACACGATCTGGTATTAAAAATGGCCCACCAGCACGACCGTTTCGAATCAGTCATATTCACCCCAACCGACTGGCATCTGCTGCGCAAATGCCCCTGCCCGGTATGGATGGTAAAAGACCAGCCCTGGCCTGAAGGCGGCAAGGCGCTGGTGGCGGTTAACTTATCCGGTGAAGAGCCTTATCACGATCCGCTGAATATTAAATTGGTGACTGAAACCTTAGCACTGGCAAAACAGGTCAATCAGACCGAGGTTCATTTGATTGGCGCCTATCCGGTCACACCAATTAATATCGCCATTGAGCTGCCGGACTTCGATCCTAGCGTTTATAACGATGCCATCCGCGGCCAGCATTTGATCGCAATGAAAAGCCTGCGGCAGAAATTTCAACTGGATGAAAAGTTTACCCATGTGGAAAAAGGTTTGCCGGAAGATGTGATTCCCGATTTAGCTGAACATTTGGATGCTGGAGTGGTGGTCTTGGGCAGTATAGGCCGCACCGGATTCTCGGCTGCCTTTATCGGCAATACCACGGAGCTGGTGATTGATCATCTTAAATGTGATTTATTGGCAATCAAGCCGGATGATTACGTTTCGCCGGTCACGATTGAAGCCGGCGATCAGTACGATTAACCATCGCTGACGATCCCGGCGTCGCCGGGATCGTCATACTCGCCAGACTTCACGTTGCAGGTGCGCTGGATTGCCTGTAACGCGAAATATAAAGGTATATCAGGAGCCTTACAACGCGCGTAATATCGCCTCGACGCTGGCCTTGGCATCACCAAACAGCATCTGGGTATTCTCTTTGAAAAATAGCGGATTTTGCACGCCGGCATAACCGGTATTCATCGATCGTTTAAATACGATAACGTTTTGCGCCTTCCAGACCTCGAGCACCGGCATACCCGCAATCGGGCTGCGCGGATCTTCCTGCGCCGCTGGATTCACCGTATCGTTGGCTCCGATAACCAACACTGTATCGGTATCGGTGAAATCGTCGTTAATTTCATCCATTTCCAATACCACATCGTACGGTACCCTGGCCTCGGCCAGCAATACGTTCATGTGACCCGGTAAACGCCCCGCCACGGGATGAATACCGAAGCGCACTTTAATACCGCGTGCCAGCAATTTTTCCGTGATGTCATGCACCGGATACTGCGCCTGCGCCACCGCCATGCCATACCCGGGGGTAATAATGACCGATGTGGAATTTTTCAGCAGGTCGGCAACATCTTCCGCCGTCGTTTCACGATATTCACCCATTTCGGTGTCTTCATCGCCACCGGAACCGTCAGTACCGAATCCTCCCGCAATCACGCTAAGAAAGGAGCGGTTCATCGCCTTGCACATAATATATGACAGTATCGCGCCCGATGACCCTACCAGCGCACCTGTAACAATCAGCAGATCGTTGCTGAGCATAAAACCGGCCGCCGCTGCCGCCCATCCAGAATAGGAGTTAAGCATGGAAACCACCACCGGCATGTCGGCGCCGCCGATGGAAGCCACCAGATGCAAACCAAACACCAGGGCGATAATCGTCATCAAAAGTAAGGCAATGGACTGCAATGCTAAGCTGTCGGTTCTGACAAACAGCACCAGCAGCAGAAACGAGACCACCAGCGCCGCCAGGTTCATATGATGGCGATAAGGCAACATCAGCGGTTTGGACGAAATTTTTCCGCGCAGTTTGCCAAAAGCCACAATGGATCCGGTGAAGGTCACCGCCCCGATAAATATTCCTAAAAATACCTCGGTCAGATGGATATTTTCCAGAACTGCATTAACAATATCGCCATGGTCAAGATAACTGTTAAACCCGACCAGCACCGCCGCCAAACCGACGAAACTGTGCAGAATAGCCACCAATTCCGGCATTTCGGTCATTTCAACCTTGCGGGCTAAATAGACGCCGATACTGCCACCAATCACCATGGCCACAATAATCCAGCCAATATTACCGGCATGAGGCCCGCAAATTGTCGCAATAAGCGCAATGGCCATACCGGTAACACCAAACAGATTGCCTTGTCTTGAGCTTTCGTGTTTGGACAATCCCGCCAGGCTGAAAATAAATAAAATAGCGGCAACTATATACGCCGCCGTCACTAATCCTTCAGACATGGGTTTTCCCCTTAATTTTTACGAAACATTTTCAGCATGCGCTGGGTAACGGTGAAACCACCGAAAATATTGATACTGGCAATCAGCACGGCAATAAAGGAAAGGAACGAGACCCATCCGCCATGACCAATTTGCAACAACGCACCTACCACAATAATTCCCGAAATAGCGTTGGTTACCGACATCAGCGGGGTATGCAGCGCATGACTCACATTCCACACCACGTAGTAACCGACAAAACAAGCCAAGGCAAACACGGTAAAATGAGACAGGAAATCACGGGGAGCCACATTCGCCAACCAGCCAAACAGGATGATGGCCACGGCGATCAAGCCATATTTCAACGTTGGTGACGTGGGTTTCTCAACCGGTTTGGCCAACGGAGCAGCCTTGGCCTGTTGGGGTTGGGCTGAAACCTGAATGGGCGGCGCCGGCCAGGTCAGCTCGCCGTCCTTTACCACGGTGACACCGCGAATAACGGTATCGTCGAAATCCACCACTATTTCGCCATTTTTTTCTTTGCAAAGCAGCTTTAGCAAATTGACCAGGTTGGTTCCGTAGAGCTGGGAGGATTGGGTCGGCAAACGACTCGGCAGATCGGTGTAACCAATAATCCGCACGCCATTTTCCGTAACGGTGATAGTATCCGCCACCGTCAGCTCACAGTTACCGCCGGTTTGCGCCGCCAGATCGACGATGACGCTGCCGGGCTTCATGGTGGCCACCATCTCTTTGGTGATCAACTTCGGTGCCGGCCGGCCGGGAATCAATGCCGTGGTCACGATGATATCCACATCCTGGGCCTGGGCGGCAAACAGCGCCATCTCCGCTTTGATAAATGCCTCGGACATCACCTTGGCATACCCATCACCACTCCCCGCTTCCTCCTCAAAATCCAGTTCGAGGAATTCGGCGCCCATACTCTGAACCTGTTCTTTGACCTCAGGCCGGGTGTCAAAAGCGCGCACAATCGCGCCCATGCTGCCGGCAGCGCCGATGGCGGCCAATCCGGCGACGCCCGCGCCGATAATCATCACCTTGGCCGGTGGAACCTTACCCGCCGCGGTAATTTGTCCGGTAAAGAAACGCCCGAATTCATGAGCCGCTTCAACTATCGCCCGATAACCGGCAATATTGGCCATGGAGCTAAGCGCATCCAGGGACTGTGCCCGCGATATGCGCGGCACTGAGTCCATCGCCATCACGGTGATATTATTGGCGGACAGTTTTTCCAACAGCGCCGGGTTTTGCGCCGGCCAAATAAAGCTGATAACCGTGCTGCCGGGTTTGATCAAGGCAATCTCATCATCCGTTGGCGCATTCACCTTTAAAATGATGTCGGATTGCCATATATCGGCGGTATCCGTGATGGACGCGCCGGCTCCCAGAAAAGCCGAATCTTCAAAGCTGGCCAATTTTCCTGCGCCACTTTCAATCGCCACGGTAAAACCAAGTTTGAGCAACTGTTCGACCGTTTTTGGGGTTGCGGCAACGCGGGCCTCATTGGCCAAGCGTTCTTTTGGTACACCAATACGCATAGCATTCCCTTTTTAATCAGTTCTTTTAGAAAACAACCGTCATCCTGACCCAAGTGTCAAATGTGTCATACGGCAGACCCAGGGATCACCCAACATGAGCCACACAATAACCTACTTAAAATAAAATCGCCGGTCTATATTTTGTGCCGCCAAAGTGCATTTTCGTCGAAAAGGTCGCATCATTTACCATGACTCCGTCAAATGTTATTCACAGTGACATAAATTGCTGAGACACTCACCATTATTACATGCCATAATCGGCAGCTAATCTGTTATACATCAACAGTTCAGCATGTTT
>JAATGH010000495.1 GCA_015654745.1 Enterobacterales bacterium | reverse complement strand
TCACGTCACCTCACGTCACCTCACGTCACCTCACGTCACCTCACGTCACCTCACGTCATTGCACGTCATTGCACCTCATTGCACCTCATTGCACGTCATTGCACGTCATTGTTGCTTATAGTTTATTACCGTTCATGTCCGTTCATGTCCGTTCACTGTCGTACAATAGTATTATGAAAACTCACTTTAACTTCATTTGATTTTAATAATAAAAACAGATGGTTGTGTTACTTCTATTAAAAAAAAACAAGTGTGTTATATCTTAATGGATCAATATTTTTTCAGTGGATATATTCTTTATTTCAATGGATTCCATTCTCGATGGAAAACTGTATGCACATCAAATAGTATCACCTCCATAACATAGAAACAGTGGAGGCAACATGCCAAATCTCACCTATACCCCGCCCACCCCCGAGCAACGGCGCTCGCTCCTGTCTGAATACGGCATTCCTTATGATCGCCGTATCCGAGAGAGCGAATGCCAAGAGATAACCAGTTTGTCCCGTACCTCCCGCTGGCTTTTTGAAAATGAGGG
This sequence comes from Enterobacterales bacterium, assembly GCA_015654745.1. Taxonomy (GTDB): domain Bacteria; phylum Pseudomonadota; class Gammaproteobacteria; order Enterobacterales; family Enterobacteriaceae; genus Acerihabitans. The sequence goes on along the minus strand of JAATGH010000495.1, from coordinate 14,507 downwards.
CAAGTTTCCACCCCGTTGCCACTTTGGCCGCAACTCCTGCGCCTGGCTCCTTTCTGATGTGCTCTGGTGGGTACGTAACCCTCCCGCCGTTGAGAACGTTAATAACCCGTATAGCCGTAAATCGGCCTAGCAGAGAAATAACGCAAATACCCGCAATATCGTTTGATCAGCGAAAAGGAAAAGGTTTGCGAGAGTTTGCGGAGAATACCAAGCAGAATTACAAATGCTGTCGCGGCGGCTCTAATTAACGACTAATCGGAGCAAAAGAAATGGAACAAAAAGAAACTGGCAATAGCCGGGGCGGATACCCCTACGCCCAAAGCATGGGAAGCGATACCAACGGTAACAGCTTTGCTGAATTGATCCCTGTCATTCCCGGCAAGATTGCCGGTCGTGAAACCAAAATTGTGAGCGCCAAAGCATTACATAAAGCGTTAGGCGTGGGGCGTGATTTCTCCACATGGATCAATGAACGTATTCAGGAATATGGCTTTGTTCAAGGGGAAGATTATTTCAACGATGAGAATCACGATGCGGCATGGTTGATTAGTGAGCATTATTCCCCGAATCCGGGGAAAAATAAAAAACGTGGTCGCCCTGAGAAGGATTACTACCCAAGCCTGTCTATGGCTAAAGAATTGGCAATGGTTGAGCGCAACGAGCAGGGCCGCGCCGTTCGCCGTTACTTCATTCAGTGCGAAGAAGAACTAAGCCGTTCTGCTCCCGCAATTGCCGCACAGTTACGCCAACAACTCCGCGCACGGATTAGCGCCGCCAGTTTTTATAAACCAATGTGCGCCGCCCTTGATATGGCCCGCGCCGAACTGGGCAAGGAGACGCAACAGCGCCACTACAGCACTGAAAGCAACATGATTGCCAAAATGGTTCTAGGCGGACTGACAGCCAAGCAATGGGCACAGGTAAACGGGATCACTGGGCAACCGCGTGATGGCATGAACACCGACCAGTTGGAGCACTTCGCTTACCTGGAACAGACCAACACAACCATGATTGATATGGGCATGGATTATTTCCAACGGAAGGATGAATTAACTCGCCTATCACAACGCTGGTTAGCCAAGCGCCTGGAGGCCCACCATGACTAACTGCGCCGCCAGCCAGGAAGAAGCCTTTCCATTGGCTGGCTTCCCATTCCCCCAGGGTGCCATGCCTTTACGCAGTAACGATGGCCGCAAACGTCCCCGAATGGGGGTAGCCGCTGATCTGCGCGTGACTACATGTCACGCTAAAGCTTTGCACAACTCTGTTAGCAGTGCGCAAATTTTGTGCCGACGAAATCCGCTGGTGCAAATCAAACACGAACAGTATTCCGGTTTGGAGGTCGGAACGAATTTCGTCGGGGGCTTGCGGGATGTTTGCCTTTCCCACCATGAAAATGGCAGCACGGCGCAAGCCATCACTTTAGACGGAGCCGATTTGCGCCATGAGGAAAATCAATTAGTTGACAGGGTAACCGAAAGTAACCCAGTGAACCTACCCTCTTTAAGAGGGGAGCCTTTGCAAGTAACCGAAAGTTACCCGCTGAGTCAGGCCGATATCATCTGGGAACCCGAAAGCATCTACGAAAGTTTCGTAGGTCAGTCAGGCGCAAACAAAAAGGGCGGGGTCTCAAATCCTTCCCTCTGGATGGCGAGCAAAGTGTATTTTTACACTTTGGTTATCAAAGCCCATATTCGGGCTTTGGGGTGTGCGTCGTTGGCGCAGTTCGATATTGAAGGGTGTACGGTATTAGCTGATGCCCTAAGCAGGAAATCCAGCTTAGCGGCCTATGCTGGCTTAACCCAGCCGTTGGCTGAGTCCAAAGGGGATCAACCCTTTGGCTCTATACCGCGCTGCTGTAGTTCCTTTCTGATTATCCGTTTTATCCATGTTGCTAGGGATGAATCACCGTCCTTACGCATTTCTTCTTCTAATTGGGAACGAAGTTCATGCGCCAGGCGAATCTGGTATTGGTCGGTTTTTGCCTTTTCTGTTGACATTGTAATTACAAAACTCCTATTATTATCCCGTGGTTGTAATTACAACGTAACTCATAATGTTTTGCAACTGCTAAATATAGCGAAGCCCCGAAGTGCTCGAACACTGGCGGGGCCTCTTACCAAACCGTTAAACGAGGTAACGATCATGGCTGACATCCAGTCTACCCAGTTTTGCCGAAAGTTTCAGTACCGTTTTCTGGCCCTAAGCGCCACGGAACGCAACGTTATTCACATCGTCGCCACAACCGAGCATGAAGCGCGGGAGCTGTCGCCCGCTGGCTGCGTGATGGTATTCGCTGGCCGCCTGCCGGTGCAGGGGGCACGCCATGACTAAATACCGTTATTACTTTGATGCGGTATCTCGCAAAGACATGCGCCTTCAGCGCCGTATTTACGTTGAATCGGAAACCCTATGGGAAGCACGCGCAGCATTGAGAGTCCGGTTTATTACGTTCCTAGTTAAGCGTGTGCCGGTTCAGGAGGTGCGTCATGTCTAACCTCAAATTTAATAACAGCCGGAAAAACCAGACCCATAGATTGCCGTTCGTTGGCAAAAAGCAGGGGAAAATAGGGCTGTCATTATGGAACGTCCCACCAACAGGCGGATATGACGGTGGATGTGAAACAGGAAAAGCACTGGCACTGATTTTTATCAAGCATCTTCGCGAGCATTCACGCAGTCCTGGCGGGATCCTCCAGCATATCGCTTTAGATATGTTTGGCGTGGAAACGCTGGGCATTGATGATACGAGAACCGGCCAGGCAGTGGGCTTTTTTAGCGAGATAGAAAAGTGCCTGGCGGAAATGGCACCGTATATGACCGGTCTTGACGCAATAGATCCGCAGGTATTGCTCAAACACGCCAATCGGGGTTTAAAGCAAAACGATATCGGTGTGGAGGTGAATCATGCGTGAGCCAATCTCATTAGACGATGCCGCATACAAGGCAGGCATAACCAGCTCGTTATTTGAGGTCATTATGAATATGGCCAGTGACGAAAAGGTATCCCCGGTGCTGTTTGACTTAATTTCCATTGCCTGTGACACCAACAACGAGATCCGCTATTCACTCGACAAGGAGGTCGGCAATGCGTGAACCCTTGCCGCACGACCAATACAAAGACAATCGCGGCCAGCTCGTGACCGTGCAGTCTGTCGAGTTTAATCGCGTCACTTTTACCCGCAAAGGGTATGAGCATCCCTGTAGCTATCCGTTGGTGCGCTTTGTCGCTGAATTCACTTTTGCCGGGAGGGCATGAGCATGGCCGATATTTTCGATCACATCGCTGTTTACAATTTCCGTGAAATGGATGCCGATACGCTTCAATCTCTCCGCTGCCATAGCGAGGATGCTCTATCCGGCATCATGGAGGGTATCCGCGCAATGGGCAGCATGGCATTTTGGGCCACCGGTAATGCGGACTACAGCGACGATTTAGCCGCGGCGGATCTCCGCTCGATGGGTCTCGCGCTTATGCATCTGCCGAGGATTGCCGAGGCGTTCAATGAAAATGCCCAGAGCGCAGATTTTGAATTAAAGCAACGGGAGGCCGCCAAAAAATGATAACGGACAATCTCGTTAATGACGTTCGCGCCAAGGCTACCGGCCATTGGCCCGTCATCTTGCAACGGCTAGATATCCCCATCAACCGGCATGAGGGCGAATGCCCGAGCTGTGGCGGCGCTACCCGCTACCGGTTCGACGATAAGGAAGGCCGGGGAACCTATCACTGTTCGCATTGCGGGGCTGGCACCGGGCTGGATCTGGTCATCAAGGTGAAAAGGTGTGACGCCCGGCAAGCCGCCGAGCTGGTAGCCAATGTGATGGCGATACCACTGCCCGAACCCAAGCCCGCCAGGGAGAAGCCCCAATCGAATCAGTCGATCACCGATAAGGTGGCGGCGCTGGTGGCAAAGGCAAAGCCGGGGATATCGGCATACCTGCAAAATAAGGGGCTGGATTGCCCCAACATGCCAATCCTGGCCGATGGCTCCCTGGTGCTAACGCTGCAAACGATGGACGGCACGGTGACCGGCGCACAGCTTATCCGGCCTGATGGAGAGAAAAAGCTGTTAGCCGGCAGCAAAAAGAAAGGCGCATATCACATCACGCACCGCATCGAGTTACCCGATGTCATCATTTTGTCCGAAGGGATAGGCACAGCGATATCTGTCGGCTTGATGCGCCCCGAGGCGATGATTGTCGCAGCAATTGACGCCGGTAACCTTCTGCCTGTAGCACAGGGGTTTCGGGAAAAATACCCGACGGCGCGGATCATCATTGCCGCTGATAATGATGTGAAACCCGGACATAGCAATGTGGGGAAGGAATCCGCCGAGAAAGCCGCTATTGCCGTGGCTGGCTGGGTCACCTTGCCACCGACTGACCATAAGGCGGACTGGGACGACTATCGGCAACAAAACGGCGTAGAGGCGGCTACAGCGGCTTTTGCAGAAAATGAGTACCAACCTAAGGGGGCAGGCGTGGCGGTTCAACTGAAAGCGATAGAGGGCGGTAAAAAAGACCGCCAAGGGTCTGACCCGCTCAAACCCCATGTAGAGAACAGAAAAGATGGTGTTTTCTGGATCACTCCCAAGGTGGATAAAGACAGCGGCGAAATCATCAACAATGAAAGCTGGTTAAGTGCGCCGTTGCTGGTGTCCGGCATCGGGCAGGATGATAACGAGCGCTATCTGGTTTTAAGCTGGCAACCCGAAGGCAGTAAAACCGAACGGACGGAAGCGCTTCCCATGCGCGATATCGGGGAGCGTGAGGGTTGGGCGAAGTTGAAGTCCGGCGGTCTGTCTGTCACGACAAAAAGCAGCTTACGGGCCATCCTGGCCGATCATTTGCAACGCAGCGGTAACCGCCAGATGTGGGCGATTGCTGGTGCCTCAGGTTGGCAATGCGGCGCTTATATCATGCCGGACGGGTCGGTCATCGGTGAATCTGAGCATCCGGTATTGTTTAATGGCCGTTCTGCCGCCGCAAGGGGCTATACCGTCAAAGGAACGGCGGAGAGCTGGCGCAACAGTGTGGCAATGCTGGCGCAAGGTAACCCATCAATGATGTTGGGTATCGCCTGCGCCCTGGCCGCGCCGCTGATTGGTATCGCGGGTGCCGATGGGTTCGGTGTCCATTTGTTCGGCGGGTCATCGGTCGGTAAAACGACAACCGGCAATGCGGCCAGTAGCGTATACGGCGAGCCGGAAGCATTAAAGCTAACCTGGTACTCAACCGCGTTGGGCCTGGTGAATGAGGCCGCCGCTCACAATGACGGATTTATGCCCCTGGACGAAATCGGACAGGGCAGTAATCGCCGCGCCGTAGCTGAAGCCGCTTATGCGCTCTTTAACGGTGTGGGCAAAATCCAAGGAGCGAAGGAAGGCGGCAACCGGGACGTTAAGCGGTGGCGGGCCATGGCGTTCAGTACCGGTGAAATCGACATGGAAAGCTATATCCGGGCCGATGGCGGTAAGGTTAACGCCGGGCAACTGGTGCGCCTGCTGAATGTCCCCATCAGCAAAGCCACAGCGTACCACGGCTATACGGACGGCAAGGCCCATGCTGATGCGATGCGTGATGCCAGCAAGGCGAATTATGGCGCGGTCGGACGTGAGTGGATCAAGAACCTTGCCAGCCAGAAAGAAGCCTCAATACAAGCTGTGCAGTTAGCCGAGCGCCGGTGGTTAGGATTGTTGCCCGGTGAAGCCAGCGAGCAGGTACGGCGGGTGGCGTCACGGTTCGCCATTCTGGAAGCCGCGCTAATCCTCTCACAGCATTTGACCGGGTGGGCTGAGCAAGACAGCCGGGACGCGCTCCAGCACAGCTTTAACGCCTGGGTGAATGAATTCGGCATGGGTAATCGTGAGGCGAAAGCATGGGTTGAACAGGCGGAAGCATTCTTGCAGCGATTTGGCTATAGCCGGTATTTGCCGCATCCCAACGGTGATCCGCGTGACCTGCCGATAAAAGACCTGGCCGGATATCGCGTAAAAAAGCCGGGGGGTGAAACGTTGGTATTTCATACCTTCCCTGCCGTATTTAATGATGAGATTGCGATCGGTGCCAATCCTACCGCTTTCGCTCAGATTCTGGCCGACGCGGGCATGTTGGATAAGCCCGGCAAGGGAGTTACACGCAAATCACTGCGCATAGACGGTAAGCAACCGCGTTTCGTTGTGTTGATGATGCCGGATGATGAGGATTAATTTCTCACACAAGGTAAAAGTGGGTCGGTTCGGTCGGTTCAGTCGGTTCAATTTTTTAGTAATATGATTTATATATATTTATTCCTTTATTTTGAACCGACCATGAACCGACATTAACCACTTTGAACCGACCTTATTTGAAAGCTTCTTTCCTGGCTGGCGTAGTGAACCGACGTAGCATAGTGCTGAACCGACCCACGAGTCGGTTCAATGTGGCGAGACTAATTGTTAAATATCAATATCTTAAAGGCATGAACCGACTGAACCGACCGAACCGACCCACTTTTGCTTATATATAAAAAAACGCAGAACATAATCGTGACAAACGCCCATAGGGGCCATCACCGTGACGGTGCAGGGATGGAGGCGTAAAAGGAGAAGCGACGGATAACGCTCTTTAGCAGAAGTGCCTGCCAAATCATGTAGCAGAAAATGCCTTTCTGTGTTCATTGACAAAAAATCACAAAAATTTATCTTGGTGATAAATCGCAGAATTAGCACTACCTAATCGGTAATTTGATACTTAAGATCGTCGATCTTGCATGACCGCCTTTCCTAACGTCGCCGAACGTGCAGGTATCCATCCTGCCATTAGCTTGCCCAAATATGACCGATGGTATTAAGATGAATACAGACACCTGAAGGTGAAACATGCCGGAGATCAGCCTCTCCGGCATTATTGTCAGAAGTGCTCCTGTTCACAAGGAGGACATTATGCATAGTAATCAAGAAGATAAAACCAGAATGCCATTTATCGACTCCGTCAAGACAGCCGCTGCAATTGGTTTGCTGATGCAGCATTCCACAGCATTGTATTGTCAAGAAAACAATTTCTTGTCATTAGCGCCTTGCGGTTATAATTTCAATGCCGAGCATAGCACAGAGGCTCGGGGGTTGATGATGGATCGGGCATTGGACTTTATCAAAGAATTGACGGACACCCTGAACGTGGCATACCGCTTGCTTGTTGAGTCTCCAGAGTCCAAGCGTGATATGGTGATTCAGACATTAGATCCAGTCAAAACTGATCTGATTGAGCTTCAGTTACGCGGGCTTGAAGGTGCCATTAAAAATATTTACAAAGAGTGTCCGGAAGAAAAGCGTCATTTGTTAAAACGGCCTCTACTTGTTACAGCGCAGGCAAGGGCGTCTGCCGCCAAGTTAAACCACTTAATACTTCAGATGACTAAGGCTGTGGGGGTTTTTGCAAGCGATATAGATATACATGCTTTACGCGCACTTGCAAAACATGGGACTAATGTTTTTGAATCTGGTAGCTTTCACTGAGGTGAATATTGCACATAACTGTTGAATACAACGTTGATAGTTATGAATATTATCTTTCCCCAGTGTTTTTGCAGTTTCCTGGGCTTGATAAAACATTGCTAGAAGATTTCAGAAACTATAAAGCCACAGGTAAATTGCCAGATTATTTCGGACGTGATACCGCCTATGATAGGCCTGATGATATACAAGATTCAGGTCTTTGGCATGTTCATTTATCCATAAACGGTGATAGGTTCATAACTCCGCCCCGGCATGCTAATTTAGCGGATCCCGTAGTTTTACAATGGTATCGAACATCAGATACAGCGTTAGTCTACGCAAAAAGTCTCTTAGATGAGAATAGCTATTCACTGATTGCCGTGTTTACCCCACCTGCCCATAGAAAAGCCAATGATGAAGACAGAATGAGAAGATTGGCCGATTATGCCAGGAAGTTTTCTAGTCAAACCATTTGAACCCACCCAGCCGTGGGTTTTTTGCTATCTAGCGCTCAGCATCAGCGCTAAAATTCGTCGGCTTCTCTTAATATCGCCACTGCAATATTTATGGCCAGTAAATAGGCGTTATCATTGACGCCGTAGTCTTCTGGCGAAACTGCGTTAGAATGACGGCTAAAAGCATTTTCAATATAGTTAATTAGTTCTTGATCGTGAACGATATTTTTATGGTCAAGTATTCCTAGGCTGATGATGTCCCCGCCATAGAGTTCGAAAATCTTCTTTAAAAATAATTCGTTAGCAGTATATTCATAAAATTCATCAATGCTTAAGGGCTTTCTAAGCTGTGATAGACGAGTCAATTCTCGAACTAGCGATTGACACCCGTCGCGCAAATGATCTGCTTTAAGGCTCATGATCTCTCCAACAATGGCAAGCAATAACTATCTGATGTCACTAGTATCAGGGCTAAAAATTAGACAGTACAGGAAAATTTCCGTTGTACGCATTTTTAAGTTAAATGCGCATCCTTGCGCCAGATTATTAACCGATTACAATTGTCTCTATTCTTGCCAGTTCACTCATTTACTTTCGTTATACTCACGATCGCAAACGCCTAAAGAAAATGAAAAATAACAGTCTCTGTCGTAAAATGACAGACTTGAATACAGGGATGCGTATCTGACTTTCATCAATTGCAATGCAATAAAAATATATTTGATACTGGTCAATTTATCAATTCTGCATCCGTCTCTTGATGCTATCAACGGCGCTGACAGTCCAGGGGCCGCCTCTGGCTGGCCTGATACCCAATTCATTAAGCTTAGCCACCATCAACTTATTGCTGGACTGGATACCCTGCCGTTCGGCGTCCTTCACCATGAGCGTGATTGCTTCTTTTGCTGTTAAAGGTGCTGCGCCGGTTGTTCTGGCGTTAGCTAAAGTCTGATTGCAAATATTGGGCAACGCTGTTGTACCATTTAGCAGGGTTTCCATTTGGCTGATAAGGCCTTCCATGCGTGATTCTGCGGAAGGCAAGCCATCTGGACAGCCTAACTTGTCCATCACAGCGCTCAATAACCACGCTGATTTATCTTTCCCTGAGTCTTTCACCGCCTCATCAATCAGATCGGCTAAATTCGCTGGTGCTCTGAAAGAGAAAAGCCTGCTTTGTTTTTTATCCGCCATATGTAAACACCGTAAACAGTTATAAGTGCCGGAACCGTGCCACATGCTGTAAACGTGTATACGGTGTGAGTGCAATCAGTATTGCATAAAATGCAACTGTAGTTGAAATTATCCCTATTTATGAAATAATATAAACTGGATAACCAACCAGTACATAGGTAGCGATATGAACCGTAAGCCGACTACACAGGCAGTTTTACTAACCCAGAAGCAGGTTGATCAAATTCGGCTATTGCAAGAAATGGAACGTGGGCGTTCTGAGTTCGGTATCACTCCCTCCATTCACGAAGTGGCCCGTAAGCTGGTGGACAAGGCACTGAGCGGAGTAGCGCTATAATGGCCGCGTTCAGTCTTGCTACCCTGCTCGGCATTAGGCCATCGAAACCCTCTTACGAATCTGCCCGTTCGCATACTGATAAACCTCACGAGAAGGACAAAAAAACAATGTTGAATTTCGATCACTTGAAACCCGGCGCGAACATTCGCCCAGGTGCGGATGAGCAGTATCAGAATCAGAATACCCAACAGCGCCTTGATCAGGATGTGTCGCGTGAAACGGCAGCTCCAACCAAACATAGCCGGGCGCACAATGTCGCTGTTTCCGATGAAGCCAAAGAAAACCCGGTATTGGCTATTCGTTTGCTGAAAACTACCGATTTTTCATCAAAAAAAATCAAAGCCCAATTGGTTGATGCTCCCCAAGCTCTTTCAAAATTTACTCAGGGTTACATGGAAGAGAACGACCCAACCTGGGAGTTCCAAGATGACGAGGAGCAAGCCCTCACGGCGAGCATGTATTCAGCGCAAAACGGCGATAAAAATGGTTACCACGCCGCACGGGTTCAGGCCTCAAAGTCGCTTGAAAAGATGGTAGAGCCAATGACGGTAGATGAAGTTCAGGCGCTAATAGCCCGAACATCTCAAATGCTCAACGACGCCAATCCTGAGACACCCGATAATATCGCCGCCCGCCGCCAAGCCGATGCAGAATACAACGATACTGTAGCCAAGGCAGCAGCCCAGCGAAACGCGAAATTCCGCGCCACTGGTAAAGCATTGCCCGGCGACAGTAAGCGCGTTGACGGTAAAGCGGCCACGCCGTTGAATGAGGCTAAAAAAATAAAAGCGCAATTGGATGCAGGTATGCCAGCGCCGGGAATCTTGTCGCAATAAGGTGGGGGGTTAGAATAAATGCATAATTTTAATCACCTGAAACAACAACCCAATGCGAGTAATAACCAGCGTGCTCACCCTGGTCGCGGACGATATGCCAGCAACGCGGCAGGGTTTGATATTAAACCAGATCAAAGCCAGCAAACGCCGGACCGCCATGGTAACGCGCATTGGATAGCCGCCAGCCAAGAAGCGAAAAATAACCCTGTACTGGCGCTAAAATTAATAGCCAAAGAAACGCCGCACTTAGATGCTATTCGCACTTTGGCTATAAGCCCCCGACACCTCAGCGACTTCACGAAACGGAAAATGATTAAGGTTTTCCCTGGCTGGGAATGTCTGGATACAGAAGACCGCAACCTTGCATCTTTTATGTACGGCATAACACACGAAGACACAAACGGTTATCAGGCGGGATTTACAGGCGCATTAAGAGTGCTTGAGAAATATATCGAGCCTTGGAATATCGAAGACATGATTACGCCTATCTAAATCGCACTATTGTAGATATGTCAAAAATAATCAGAAACATTTACGGGTGGGATAATGGCTAACAAATTTGATTTCGAGTTAACAGCAAAAGACCAAGCAACGGAGAGCATTAACCGTATTAACGAAGCGGTCAATAATCTTATCCCGAAACTTGACCAGACCCCTGAAAAACTGAAATTAGGTGGTCAGCAGTCTATTGATGGGCTGCTAAACATCAATTCACAATTTGATAGTTTAACAAAGGGTGCCCGTCAGTCGGTCCAGTTTATCGGGGATATAGTGCCTCCGCTGAAAATGGTTACCGGTCTTGCGGTTGGGATCGGAGGCGCCGCGACCGCCATTAATTCCATGAAAAATAATCTGGTGGATTTTGCCAATAATGGCTACCGGATCCAGACCACGGCAAAAAACATTAGCATGACTACCAAGGCGTTTCAGGAGTTAACAGGCGCCATGGTGGAGAACGGCGCGACCAGGGAAGCAGCTGAGGGATCGGTGAGTAGTTTTTTTGAAAATGCCAACGAAGTAGCCCACAATCGTGGGGACTTATCCATCAAAGCCATTTTGGCAAAAGAGGGCATTGGTTTCAGCTTAACCAAGGAAAACCTTGTCGATGTGGGCAAGCTGATAACAGACCTGAACGGCAAGTTCCAAAATTTCACGCCGGGCATCCAGGCGCTTATTGCCCGGAAGTTAGGGTTATCGCCGGAAATGCTGAACTATTTGCGTCAGTCCACTACCGAGGTCCAGCGCCTGAAGGACCAAGCCCAGCGGGATGGATTAATATTCAGCGAAAAGGATCTCCAGAACGCCGCCGCATTCCGAAAGCAGATTAACCAAATGTCGTCATCTTGGGATGGCATGTTGATGCGCAGCGAAGCCTGGATGGGTCAAAGTCAGCTTATCAAGGATCAGGTGGGCCAGATTTCCGACCTGATGAAAAACTCCTTTGACCGCTATTCTGTCGCTCACTTCTTCAGCATGGGCCAGAACAACGAAAGCGACTACGATCGCATGAGGAAGGCGTCAAAGGACGAAGGCTTCAAGAAAACGCTGACTGATATCGAAAAATATCAACTCAACATTGGGTATGAGTCGCCTGAATTGAGAAAAAAAATCGATGCGCGGTATATCCCAGCATATAGAGCCACTGATTTTGCAAGTGATGTCCAGGCGCTACATGTGCCTGGACCAGTAACAGTTCCGCCCATTGACCCGGTGGTAGACCCAAACGCCCGATCTGTACGCAATAATAATCCATGGAATCTTAATTATGCTCGCCAAGCCGGCGCAACACGTGAGCAAGGCGTCGCGGAGCCTAGATTTGCTCGGTTTCCGACACCAGAAGCAGGTATTCTGGCAGCAGACAGGCAATTACAGCTTTATTACAGCGGGAAGTCAGAAGCCGCTCATTATCAACCATTGCAAACTTTAACGGACATAATCAGCACGGCATCACCCCGGAAAGATGGCAATAACACCGAAGGAATGATAAGTGGCGCAAGTAGTGAATTGGGATTAGATAAGGACGCTCCGCTAAACCTTTCTGACTCAACTCTTCGTGCCAGGGTGCTGGCCGCTATATTCAGACAGGAAGGGAACAGCCGTTATACCCCAGGGCAGATACGCCAAGTTATAAGCAGAGAGGAAAGCCAAACGCAATATACGGATCAGCAAGTCGCGGGCGCACCCCAAGTTCAGCCATCGGAACCGGCTAAGGAAAACTCAAACGGGGAGGGAGGCAAAGAACAAATCCCGACAATTATAACCGGTGAAAAAGAAAATATTAACCAGCAGCATCAATCTGCTAATGGTTCTGAACAAATAGCAAAAGCCATTTCGGATGCACTTAAAGACAATAAAACGCAGATTGAGCTGACGATAGTTAATAGTCAGACCGGCGAAAAGAAAGTAGTAACAGTGCAGGGGCCTAAGGTCGCGGCATCCTTACCTTTCCCGTAATTACATCATTGCAGATTAGGGTGAAAAAATATGCTCAAAATATTTAAATCACTATGGTTTGGATGCCATCAATGATAACCAATATCATTTGGGTCCCTCTGGAGGGGTGCCTATTACACGGGCATTGCGCGCCGTGTTTTCCGTCTAGCTATCAACTTTTGAATTTGATTCACACTTTACATTTTGCGGTTCACAGTTATTTCATAATTGATTTAATAAACAAAAAGTTAATATTAAAAACTATTGAAATTTGATTCACACTTGATTCACACATTCTCGACAATAAGTGTAAACCCCTTCACAGGTGTGAACCCAAAAGTGTGAAGGTTCACAGTCGGACGATTACGGAGAATATTTTAATGTTGATGTCAGTCAGTGAATACGCCAACCATGCCGGAATGAGTCGCCGCGCTTTTTATAATTGGGAGAGCAAGCAGGGATTCCCGGCGCGGGTCGATGGAAGAATTGACCAGGTGGCCAGCGACGATTATTTATCTCGTTACCGCGACAGCCACGATCAGCGCACCAAGAACGCCGTGAAAAAAACAGCGACGACAAAAGCGCCCAAGGTTAACGGCAGCGAAACAGGGCGGTATGTTGAAATGAGCATCGCTGTTATCAAGCAACGATTGTCAGATTATGCAGGCCAGGCGGACAGCATGGGTGATGACGAGCGGGCGGCAGTGGCGGCTAAGGCGGTAGGTCTCTATTTAAGTGAAGGCCCTGATAACCCGCCCATGACGTTTGGCGGCTATCGATTGGCTATTAACGAATCACCGCAGCATGAAGAGGGGGAAATCATTGCCGGTGGCGCTTTCGGACTATCAGCCCTGGATGTTGTGTATCAATGCCGGGAGTACGTGCTTTATGTGACCAAGGATGACTCAGACACTTACCCGGTTATTCCTGAGTTGCTGTATGTGCTGGCCGGCGACATTTTCCAATCAATGAGAATTTAAGCAAACGGGCGATGACCCGGTTATTCTCCACCTTTGGCCGGTTAGATACCGGCCTTTTTTCCCAATGCCAATCAGGTAACCCATGATTACTATCACTGGCAGGATCACCAAAGCCCCAAAGCGTATCAAGACCCGAACAGGCAAGGTGATGGCTGTGGCCGCAATTCAGGTTGAGACAGACAAGCGGACGCCTTACCCGTTACGGGTAGTGGGATTCGATTTGCTGGCGCTTGAGCTGATGCTGTGCCGATTTGGGCAGAAAATAACCGTAACGGGGGCTACTGGATATCATGAGGGTTATCAGATCAAAGCCGATGATATACAGCCTGGTGAATGCGTCTACCCCGGTTAAGTCGATGACAGCGCTTTGCGGCATCCATGATTTAGGTGGGGAAAACCGGATGTAAAGCCAAGCCAGCCAACGTTAATGCTCTTCTTGGCTGGCAATTTGCTCACCCTACCCTGCCCTGACCTCTCAATATCACAGAAGCCGTGTCCATATATAGGCCATTCTGCTTTATACTGCCCACTTATAGTTCTCTTGTTTCCGCAACTGTGCAAATTCCCGTGGGGTGATCCGTGGGGTAATAAATGGTAAAAAAGATGAAAGAAAATAAAAATATCTATAAATTTCAGATGGTAATTGAAAAATGCTGAGTTATCGCCACAGTTTTCATGCCGGTAATCACGCCGATGTGCTGAAACACACCGTCCAGAGCCTGATCCTGACGGCCATGAAGGAAAAGGAAAAACCTTTCCTTTATCTCGATACCCACGCGGGCGCCGGGCGCTATTTA
>JAATGH010000388.1 GCA_015654745.1 Enterobacterales bacterium | reverse complement strand
CTGCCTGTCCTAACCCAACTCATCATTTTTCCTTACCCTGATGTTTTCGCAAAAGCGCAGCGGATTGTCAAAGTAAAACAACAAAAATCAGAACAACATGCCGAATAAAACCGATGGCGGTGCTAACTCAGGGGCTTAACCGGATTTATTTTCATGATTATGTCCTATTTAGGGGTAAAATCGACGGATCGATAGTCTGCAACGATGATAAAAATCGCTAACAACCTTTTGCATCCTGTTCAGAGTCTGGTAATTTTCCTACAATCCACAGGTTAACGGTTGTGCGGCATAAACGAGGAAAACATGTCTACGGTGAAACACAGTAAATTACTTATCCTGGGGTCGGGACCGGCGGGTTATACCGCCGCGGTCTACGCCGCCCGCGCCAATCTGCGCCCCGTGCTGATAACCGGCATGGAACAGGGCGGTCAACTGACCACCACCACCGAGGTGGAAAACTGGCCGGGCGACCCGGAAGGCTTGACCGGGCCCCTGCTGATGGAACGCATGTACGCCCACGCTGCCAAGTTCAATACCGACATTATTTTTGATCATATTAACCGGGTTGACCTGCAAAGCCGCCCGTTTCGTTTGTTCGGCGATACCGGGGAATTCACCTGCGATGCGCTGATTATCGCCACCGGGGCGTCGGCTCGTTATCTTGGCCTGCCCTCCGAGGAAGCGTTTAAAGGCAAGGGCGTGTCGGCCTGCGCCACCTGCGACGGATTCTTTTATCGCAACCAAAAAGTGGCGGTGGTCGGCGGCGGCAATACGGCGGTGGAGGAAGCGCTTTACCTGTCCAATATCGCCGCCGAGGTCCATCTGATCCACAGGCGCGACATCTTCCGTTCGGAGAAAATCCTCATCGATCGGATGATGGAGAAAGTGGCGAGCGGTAATATCGTCTTGCATACCGGCCATACTCTGGAAGAAGTTGTGGGCAATGAAATGGGCGTCACCGGCGCGCGGCTGAAAAACGTCGCCACCGGCGCCATTGAACCACTGGAGGTGGCAGGGGTATTTATCGCCATTGGCCACAGCCCCAACACCGCCATGTTTACCGATCAGCTGGATCTGGAAAACGGCTATATCCGGGTTCAATCCGGCATTCAAGGCAACGCCACCCAAACCAGTATTCCGGGCGTTTTTGCCGCCGGCGACGTGATGGATCATATTTATCGCCAGGCCATCACGTCGGCCGGCACCGGATGCATGGCAGCGCTTGATGCCGAACGTTACCTGGACGGGCTGGCGCCGCTGAACGACCGGTAACGGCCGGCTGGCCGCGGGCGCATAACGGCGGCGGTTGAGTCAAATAAGGCGGCGAATTGCCGCCTTATTATTTTTTCCTCCCACACAACAGGGTAATATGTCGGCACGCCGGGCTATGCGAAATCATCACCGGCATTTTGTATCCCCGTAGGGGATTTTCATCTTAAACACTCCATATACCGGCTGAAAATTGTCTTCAATGAATAAAAACCGACAACAGGTTCTGGTTCGCTGGCTAACATCCCAAAGCTCGCTGGTTAAGCGCTGGCTGCGTTTTTCATTATTGCTGGGTGTGTTAGGCGGCCTGGTGATTGTCGCCCAGGCCTGGGTATTGGCGCATTTGCTGCAGGCTCTCATTGTCGAGCAACGGCCCCGGGGCGATTTAACCGGCTGGTTCATCGCCATGGCGGTGCTCTTCATTGCCAGGGCGCTGGTGGGATGGTCGCGCGAGCGGGTCGGTTTCATCGCCGGCCGGGAAATTCGCCGGGAAATTCGCCGCCAAGCGCTCGACCGGCTTGAGCGCCTGGGCCCTGCCTGGATTCACAGCAAGCCCGCGGGAAGCTGGAGCAGCATACTGCTTGAGCAAATCGAAGACATGCAGGATTACTACGCGCGCTATCTTCCGCAGATGTATCTGGCCGGCCTGGTGCCGCTGTTGATTCTCGTCGTGGTCTTTCCGGTGAACTGGATGGCCGGCCTGATTTTATTTTGCACCGCGCCGCTTATCCCGTTGTTTATGGCCCTGGTCGGTATGGGCGCCGCCGATGCCAACCGGCGTAATTTCCTGGCGCTATCGCGGCTTTCCGGCTACTTTCTCGACCGGCTGCGCGGGCTTGACACGCTGCGGCTGTTTAACCGCGCGCAGGCTGAAACCGACCATATCCGCCGGTCAACCAATGATTTCCGCCTGCGGACCATGGAGGTATTGCGGCTGGCCTTTCTCTCCTCCGGCGTATTAGAATTCTTCGCTTCGATTTCCATCGCCGTGGTGGCGGTCTATTTTGGTTTTTCATATCTCGGTGAACTGAATTTCGGCAGCTACGGCACCGGTGTAACGTTATTCGCCGGTTTTCTGGTCTTGATCCTGGCGCCGGAATTTTTCCAGCCGCTGCGGGACTTGGGCACCTTTTATCATGCCAAGGCCCAGGCGGTGGGCGCGGCGGAATCCCTGGTCGATTTTTTACAGGCCGATGGACATTTGCAAGGCGAAGGGCAGGACACGCCGGTATTTGGCCCGCTATCCCTATGCGCACGGGAACTGATTGTTATGGCGCCCGATGGGACCCGGCTTGTCGGTCCGCTGGATTTCACCCTGCCCGCCGGCGCCCGGCTGGCCATCGTGGGCCAATCGGGCGCCGGCAAAAGCTCGTTGCTGCAAGCCCTGCTCGGTTTTTTACCTTATCAAGGGTCGCTTACCCTCGGCGGCCATGAACTGCGCAACCTGGCGCCGCGGCACTGGCGGCAACAGCTCAGTTGGGTCAGTCAAAATCCGTTTTTACCCGCGCCAACCCTGCGCGATAATATTTTGCTCGGGCAACCGGACGCGGATGAGGCCGCGCTGGCATCCGCGGTCAAACGCGCCTACATTGACGAATTTTTGCCACTGCTGCCGCGGGGACTGGACACGACTATCGGTGACGATGCCGCCCGGTTGTCCGTTGGCCAAGCCCAGCGGGTCGCTTTGGCGCGCGCGCTGTTGAAATCGCCGGGATTGCTGCTGCTCGATGAGCCGACCGCCAGTCTGGACGCCCATAGCGAAGGTTTGATTATGCGCGCGCTGGATGACGCGTCCCGCCGGCAAACCACGGTCTTGGTAACGCATCAATTGGCCGACATTCGAGATTACGATGCCATTTGGGTAATGGGAAGTGGCCTGATTTTGCAGCAAGGGGAGTATGGACAATTAGCCTCTCTGCCCGGTCCCTTTGCGGACCTGATTGCCCAGCGCCGAGGAGGACTTTGATCATGCGCGTTTTACTCCCTTTTCTGGCCTTATATCGCCGTCATGCCTGGCAAATAGCGCTTGGCATGCTGCTGGCCATCGTCACTCTGCTCGCCAGCATTGGCTTGTTAGCCCTTTCCGGCTGGTTCCTGGCCGGTTCAGCCCTGGCCGGCGCCGCGGGCCTTTATAGCTTCAATTATCTCTTGCCGGCGGCCGGAGTACGCGGCGCGGCAATTACCCGCACCGCGGGACGCTGGGCGGAGCGCGTGGTCAGCCATGACGCAACCTTCCGCGTCTTGCAGCACCTGCGTATTTACACCTTCGAAAAAATACTGCCCCTCTCGCCGGGCGTCATCGCCCGCTTCCGGCAGGCGGACCTACTCAATCGGCTGGTGGCGGATGTCGATACCCTCGATCATCTCTATTTAAGGGTGCTATCGCCGCTGCTAAGCGCCTTTACGGTGATCCTGGTGGTAACGCTGGGGTTATGCTGGCTCGACGTCTCCCTGGCCCTGACGTTGGGGGGTATTATGCTGGGAACCCTGTTGGTTATTCCTCCGCTGTTCTATCGGGCAGGAAAACCTCTGGGCCGTGATTTAACGCATTTGCGCGCCGACTACCGTCTGCAGTTGGGCACCTGGCTTCAGGGGCATGCGGATCTTGCCGTCTACGGCGCGGCCGAACGTTACCGCGGCCAGCTCGACGACACCGAACAACGCTGGCAGCGACGCCAGCGCCAGCAGGCAAATCTGGCGGCCGGTGCCCAGGGTCTGCTCACCCTGATTACCGGGCTGGCGGTCACTCTGGTGCTCTGGTTGGCGGCGGCCGGCATCGGCGGCGATGACCATCCGGGCGCGTTAATCGCCCTGTTTGTCTTTACCAGCCTGGCGGCATTCGAAGCCCTGGGACCGGTAGCCGGCGCGTTTCAGCATCTCGGGCAGGTCATTGCCTCCGCCGGACGTATCGCCGACATCATCAATCGTCAACCGGCGGTCACCTTTCCCGATAGGGGTCCATCAGTTGCCGACGCGGCGGCGCTGGAGATTCAGGCGGTGTCCTTTACCTACCCTGGACAAGCGCAGCCGGCGATTAACCGCATTTCGCTCCGCATCGGCGCCGGCGAACATGTGGCCATCCTCGGCCATACCGGCAGCGGCAAATCCACCCTGCTGCAATTACTGAACCGCGCCTGGGACGTTGACGCAGGGTGCATTCAGCTAAACGGCCGGCCGCTTGCCCATTGGGATGAACCGACGCTGCGATCGATGATGAGCGTGGTTCCGCAGCGGGTGCATATTTTCAGCGCGACCCTACGCGACAATTTGCGTCTCGGCGCGCCCAACGCCGACGATGAACAACTGGCGGCCTTGCTACAGGCGATGGGTCTGGAAAAGCTGCTGGAAAAGGAAGGACTCAATGCCTGGCTGGGAGAGGGCGGCCGTCAATTGTCAGGCGGCGAACAGCGGCGCATCGGCATCGCCCGCGCCCTGTTGCATAACGGACCGCTGGTGTTGCTGGACGAACCCACCGAGGGGCTGGATGCCGCTACCGAGCTGCAAATACTGGCCCTGCTCCGGCGGCTCACGGTGAATAAGACATTTATTACCGTTACCCATCGATTACAAGGCCTGGAATTCATGGATCGGATCTATATTATGGAACAGGGCATGATAGACGAACAAGGTACCCACCAGAGCCTGATGGCTGAACGGGGACATTACTATCATTACCACACGCCTTTAGGCTTATAATGTTGCAATTCCATTCCCGGCAAGGTGGCTAAAACGGCTAGTACCATGCGACTTTACAGGCTGTCCCCCGATTCGCTGCACTTTCCCGCGCCGGCGTCCGCGTTTCATGAGCCCAACGGACTGCTGGCGTTCGGCGGCGATCTGTCGCCGGAACGGTTGTTGGCCGCCTACCAGTTAGGTATTTTCCCCTGGTACTCGCCCGGTGACGCCATCCTGTGGTGGTCACCCGATCCGCGTGCCGTATTGTATCCAAATGAGTTTCACCTCAGCCGCAGCCTGAAGCGGTTTTCCCGGCACTGCCCCTATCGGATTTCGCTCAACCAGGCGTTTTCGGCCGTGTTGGCGGCGTGTGCCGAGCGTGGTGCGCAAGGTACCTGGATTGGTCCCGATGTCGCCCGGGCTTATAACCGGCTGCATACATTGGGCTACGCGCATTCGGTTGAGGTATGGGATGGAGATGAATTGGTCGGGGGAATGTACGGCGTGGCACAGGGCGGCCTATTCTGCGGTGAATCGATGTTTAGCCGGCGGGATAACGCGTCCAAAGTCGCGCTGCTGACTTTTTGCCGTTT
>JAATGH010000349.1 GCA_015654745.1 Enterobacterales bacterium | reverse complement strand
GCGCATTTTGCCAATATCCGGCAGAACGCACCCTGCTTCTCGCAAGAATTTCCTCCGACGTCCATGGCCTACGCCGAGACCCAGTCAATGTTTTGCGACAGCCTGCTCGATGATGCCGACTGGCTGCAACGCTATGCCCTGAACGGCCACGGCGAGCCGCCACCGGATGCGCTTATTCAGGCGGCCATTGCCGCGCGCCAGCCCATGCGCGCCTTTAACGAACGGCATATTTTGCTGGTGCCTTATTTTGAGTGGGCGCTCTATCAGTGGGATGACGATCGGCTGACGCCGGAGAATATTACGGCGTTGGCCCGGGAAAATGAGCAGCGGATCCTCGGCGTCGAAGGCAGTCCGCGCCCGACGCTGGCTATACCTCATCTGCTGTCCCAAGAATCCGCCTGTTCCTACCAAGGCTATCTACTGGCATTGATGGCAGTGGAACAAACCAGGCAATTTTTCCAACAGCGCGATGGTTATTTGGCCGATAATCCGGCCATTGGCCCGGATCTGGCGGCCCATTATTGGTTGCCGGGCAACAGCGTCACCCATGATGACACGCTACGTAGCTTAACCGGCGAGGGATTTAATCCGGATTATCTGGCGCAAGCCTGTAATCAAACGGTGGAACAAGCGTGGAGCCAGGCGCAGCGGGTGATGGCGCAAAGCCGGTCTCGACCGTCGCCGCCGGCGGACTTCGATCTCAACGCGCGTATTACCGTCGTTGATGGCGAGCGGGTGTTGGCGTCCAATGAGCAAGGCGATGATGAGATGTGCCGGCAGTTTGCCGCAGCCATCCGCCGGGATTATCCCTAACCGCTTGGCGCAAACGCCACCGATTTTTGAACCGCGTGGCCACTCATGGTTGGCGAATTCGCTCTACCCCGCCCGGGCCCTATAGGCCGGGCGGCGGTCACGAGGATCGGATTTATTGCTTGTGATATACCGGGCTATATCCGTCTATAGCCTGGTTTTTCCCCGGAGAGAATATCTGGCGTGGGCACTTGTCGGCGGTGGTGGCGGTGGTTTTGTTTAGACAGGCGCTGTCAATGCGCGGATCGTGCGGCATATCGGGCAGGCGATAGGGTGGAGCGGCAAAGGCCGCTGCGCTGGCGACGAGCGCGAGAATGGGTAAAAAAATGTGTTTCATAATAATCACGCTGTAAATAGTATCATATCGGATGCTTATGATACGCCAGCTTTGAATAAATCACAGTGATGATTATTAACAGAAAGTGTCATATTTTTTGAAGCCACCGGCATCGGCACTACCGGCGCGAGCAGCAGGATCCCCCGCCGCCGCGCGTTTTGTGCCGGGCCTATGCCGGATCTCGATACGGTGTTACCGCGATGGCCGCGCGCGATCGTCGGGGCGCACCAGGTCAAAACGCAGCGCCTCAGAAATAGCGTAATAAGCGCTAGGGCCCCCGGCGCGTAATATTGGCTGGGCGGCGGCGGTTTGATAGATCCCCTCTTGATCGAACAGGGACTTGTCAATATGCACCGCGATAACTTCGCCCAATACCAGCCAGCTATCCAGACGCTCCCCCTGGGCATCCTGCAGCTGAATACATTGGGTCAGTCGGCATTCAAAATTCACCGGACTTTCCGCTACCCGGTGGGCCGCCACCTTGGTGCCTTTTATCGGCGTCAGGCCGGCAAAGCTAAATTCATCTTCACCCGCTGGCAACGATGCTGAACAGTTGTTCATGGCTTCCGCTAATGGCCGGGTCGCCAGGTTCCAGACAAATTCGCCGGTAGCGGAGATATTGGCCACGCTGTCCTTCCAACCTATGCTGCAAAAACCGATGATCGGCGGATGGTAATTGAAACAGTTAAAAAAACTATAAGGGGCCAAATTACGTTGCCCTTGCGCATTAACCGAGGCAATCCAGCCGATGGGGCGGGGCCCGATAATGGCGTTTAACGGATCATGGGGCAAACCATGACCGTTACGAGGTTCGTAATAATGGAATTCCTTCAAAGGCATGGGTTTCTCCCTACGCATATTCAGCGCAGCTGGCTGTCTTTACTGCCACGACGATTATAGCCGGCGTGATCCTGGCGCTTTTTATCCAACTGGCTTTGGCACTGAATGCATAACTGCACCCCGGGCAATGCCGCCCTGCGCGCGGCGGGAATGGGCTCACCGCACTCCTGACAATACTCCGCGCTTGTGCCCTTTACCAGATCCTGCCGGGCACGTTGTACCGCATCGTTAATAGTGGAATCAATCTGGTCTTGCACCGCGCCGTCCGGCGCCCATCCGCTCGCCATAATAACCCTCCATCGGTCAGGAGCGCTGCTAGCAATAAAAAGGCCGGCAGCCTGCGCTGCCAGCCTTTTATCGGGTCTGAGGCAACCGGGCGGGCGTCAGGGCCTGTGCCGGTCAGCCTGCGATATTATTCAATATTGGACTCGATAAACCACAGAAATTTATCCAAATCACGGGAAGCGGCGGTGAAGATATCGGCGGTGTCTTCATCTTCGTCGGCTTCACTAATGGCTTTACGGGTATCGTTGGCGACCACGCCGTAGCGATCGGCCAACGCTTTAAGATGATCCTGCACACTATGAATATTGGTCGGGTAGCTGGTCAATGGGGTTTTGTCGTTCGTCACCTGTACGGTACCCAGCGCTACGCCGCCCAACTGAACCACACGTTCAGCTATGGTGTCCTGATGGTCAAGAATAGCGGTACGGAAACCATCCAGCATTTCATGTACGGCGATAAAGTTGGACCCGCGCATATTCCAGTGCGCCTGTTTGGTAATCAGCGCCAGATCGACATATTCAACGACCAGACGATTAAGTAGCGCGATACTGGAAGCTTTTACCGCTTCGTCCAGATTGTTACGTGTGTAAATTAGTTCGGAAGATTTCGTTTTAACCAGTTTAGCGGTACTCATCATTAATCATCCTCTTACGCGTTCATTATTGATTTCGTTTAGGCTTGCCACGTACATAAAGTATAGCAGTATTTGGCCATAACGCACCCTATCGCTCTTATCGTCGCCGCCTTCCGCTCCAGTCGGGCCAGCCGTTTTCGGCCGGCGCCTATCCATTTTTTTTCAGCGCAAGCCGCAACGTGCTCTTCGGTCATCCGTATCACCGTTTTCAGCACGCACCACCATTCTCATGCTGCAAGCCGTGCCCAAAATAAGGTCAACGCGCCGAGACAGCATGTGATGCCAACGCAATAGCAATAATCATGTAAATGAGAATTATTTTTTATAAAAATAATACCTAAAAATTACCTAAAAATTATTATACCAAACGCCTAAAATGTCCACCTTGGGCGGAAATTATGACGAGAGGATTTCCCAATAATTCGGCACCCCAATTAGACGCAGTTAAGCGTATCTGGCTGGATGCATATTATGTTCCAGCCGCGCAATATTTACTGAATAATTACCAACTGCGCTAAAGATATGTCTGAATATGAACAGCACGACAGAAGTTTTGAAAAAAAAAACAGGCCACAGCGGAAATGATGGGCTATTTTTTAAGCATTCGGTTAGGAATTATCTGGATATCTTGTAAGGAAGCGTAAAACTGGAAAATAGCAGGTAGCAGCAAAATATAAGTAAAATGAATAGGATAGAAGCATCTGAAAACATATGTTACACGATACGTTTACTTGGACAACATTTATTAAGCAGAGTTTCGTGCTACTTTTTGTTATATTTT
>JAATGH010000113.1 GCA_015654745.1 Enterobacterales bacterium | reverse complement strand
GGCGGCCCGCAGTATACCAAAGGCGTATTGATGACTTTTGGCAAGGACCCGCGCGTGATACCGGAAGGGAAAGCGGTGATTGAAAAATTCCGCGCCGGCAAGTTTGAGCCTGAAGGTTACACCCTCTACTCCTATGCGTCGGTACAGGCGATTGCCGCCGCGTTCAACGCGGTCGGCGGCAGCGATTCCGCCAAAGCCAGCGCCTGGTTGAAGGCCAATACCGTTAATACGGTCATGGGCCAAAAAGCCTGGGACAGCAAAGGCGATTTGAAGGTGTCCGACTATGTCGTCTATCAATGGGACGATCAGGGCAAATACCACGAAATACCCTAAATCCACGTAGCTGGCCGGGGATGGGCTGGTACCGCCACCCCGGCCTGCATTGATGCCATGTTTCCTCAGGTTGCACATTCCCGCCGCGCCGCGTGCAGGCAAACGTAATTCGTGCGGCCGCCGGGCGGCCTATCAAACCAGACGAGACGGTTAACTATGGATTCTTCCTTTCTGCAGCAAATGTTTAACGGCCTGACGTTGGGCGCCGTCTATGGCCTGATCGCCATCGGCTACACCATGGTCTACGGCATCATCGGCATGATTAACTTCGCCCACGGCGAAGTGTATATGATATCCGCCTACCTGTGCGCCATTGCGCTGGCGCTGCTGTCTTTCTTCGGCCTGCATTCGTTTCCATTACTGATCCTGGGCACACTGGTTTTTACCATCGTGGTCACCGGCGTCTACGGTTGGGTCATAGAGCGCATTGCCTACCGCCCGCTGCGCAACTCCACCCGCCTGGCGCCGCTGATCTCCGCCATCGGCATGTCGCTGATTCTACAAAACTATGCGCAAATTAGTCAGGGTCCGCGTCAACAGGGCATCCCCACCATGCTCGACGGGGTCTTGAAATTCCATATTGGGGAAAGTTTTGTCCAGCTGACGTATACCAAAATCTTTATTTTAATCGCTTCGCTGGTGGGGATGCTGGTGCTGACCTATGTGATTGGCCACACCCGGCTTGGCCGCATGTGTCGCGCTACCCAGCAGGATCGCAAGATGGCCTCGATCCTCGGCATTAACACCGATCGGGTGATTTCATGGGTGTTTGTGATCGGCGCCGCCATGGCGGGCCTGGCCGGCGTGCTGATCACTATGAACTACGGCACGTTCGATTTTTACGCCGGTTTCATTATTGGCATCAAAGCATTCACCGCTGCGGTACTGGGCGGTATCGGCTCATTGCCGGGGGCGATGCTGGGTGGATTGATTTTAGGCGTTGCCGAAGCGCAGTTCTCCGGCATGGTGAATTCTGATTATAAAGATGTATTTTCATTTTCATTATTGGTGGTCATTTTGATTTTTCGCCCGCAGGGGCTGCTGGGCCGCCCCATGGTGGCCAAGGTGTAAAGGGAGGGAATATGTCGCAACCCAGGGTAGCTAGCCCATTGGATATTCGGCAGTGTGTGCTTGACGCAGTATTGGCGGGATTTATCGCGCTCATTGTCTTTGGGCCGATGGTCGGGGTCGTGCTGGACGGTTATAGCTTTACGTTTCACGCCCCGCGCCTGATCGGCATTATTGTGGTGGTGGCGGGCGGACGGTTTTTACTGAGCCTGTTTTTGCAAACGGCCCCGGGACGCCGCTGGGGAGGACGGTTTAACGGCGATTCAGGCGGGGTCTATGTTCGCCCGGCGGATTACCGCAGTCGCCTGCGTTGGATTATTCCATTGATATTGGTCCTGGCGCTGCTGTTTCCCTTTGTTGCCACTAAATACCTCCTCACGGTGGCGATACTCGGCCTGATTTACGTGCTGCTGGGCCTAGGCCTGAATATCGTGGTCGGTCTGGCCGGCCTGCTCGATCTAGGGTATGTGGCATTTTACGCCATCGGCGCCTACGGCCTGGCGCTGGGCTATCAATATCTGGGTTTGGGATTCTGGGCCATGCTGCCGCTGGCGGCGGTGATGGCGGGCCTGGCCGGTGCCCTATTGGGCTTTCCGGTTTTGCGAATGCATGGAGACTACCAGGCCATTGTCACCCTGGGGTTTGGCGAGATCATTCGCCTGATTCTCAATAATTGGCTGGCGTTTACCGGCGGCCCCAACGGCGTCTCGGTGCCGTCACCCACCTTTTTCGGCCTGGAGTTCGGGCGCCGGGCCAAGGAGGGGGGGATACCGATCCATGAATTCCTGCATATTGCCTACGATCCCAACCTAAAGTTTGTTTTTATCTATACCGTGCTCATCCTGGTGGTATTGCTGGTGCTGTTTATCAAACATCGCCTGACCCGCATGCCCATCGGCCGCGCCTGGGAAGCGCTGCGCGAGGATGAAATCGCCTGCCGGGCCATGGGGCTCAATCATGTCTTGGTTAAACTGTCCGCCTTTACGCTGGGGGCCTCCACCGCCGGTATCGCCGGGGTGTTTTTCGCCAGTTATCAGGGTTTTGTTAATCCTACCTCCTTTACCTTTTTTGAGTCGGCGCTCATCCTGGCGATTGTGGTGCTGGGCGGGATGGGCTCCACGATCGGCGTGGTGATCGCCGCCTTTGTGCTTACCGTGGCGCCGGAGCTGCTGCGCAGCTTTGCTGAATATCGTGTACTGTTGTTCGGCGTATTGATGGTGGTGATGATGATTTGGCGGCCACGGGGCCTGATC
>JAATGH010000100.1 GCA_015654745.1 Enterobacterales bacterium | reverse complement strand
TCATCAAGTTCAGCCATGCCAGTTCTTACTATTCAGGAAAATAGGCCGTATTATGGCAAATTTTGACGTCCGTTGCATGGTCTCAATACGCTCGCCAACCCGCGATGCCGGTGTGGCGGCCAACGAAGGGCCGCCAGCACGTGAATTACGCGCTGGCCGGGTATTGGCCCGCCGGCGCGCGGATCGTTACGCTTGAGCGTCCAGCCCCTTGCCGGCATGCCGTTGCTCAATTAACTCAATTTTGTAGCCATCGGGATCTTGGATAAAGGCGATAATCGTGCTTCCGCCCTTCACCGGACCGGCTTCGCGCGTTACGGTGCCTCCCGCCGAGCGGATGCGATCGCAGGTTGCAGCCACATCATCCACCCCAAGCGCGATATGACCATAGGCGTCCCCTAACTCATAGCGATCGACCCCCCAGTTGTACGTCAGTTCGATCACCGCGCCGTCGGTTTCTTCGGTGTAGCCGACAAAGGCCAGCGTATATTTATATTCGGTGTTCTCACTGGTGCGCAACAGGCGCATCCCCAAAATCTTAGTGTAAAAATCAATAGATTTCTGCAGATCACCTACGCGCAGCATAGTATGAAGTAAGCGCATATCTTCCCCTAAGTGTATGTGGCGGCGTGTAGCCCATCGCCAAAGTGTCAGGTCCCAGTATAGCCGAGTAAAATGACCGGACTCAATGTTGCCGCGAATTCCGTGCTGTTTAATCGACAGGAATTTATGTTGCTTAATCTACCTGGATTTGATATCCACTGGTTGGTTTTGCGCCATCTGTCTTGCCGGTAACCGCAACAGCGCCTTCAATTAACCTAGACCAGGGGGGAGGATACATGCCAGAACAACTTGAGTTTTTTGACATCGCCAGTCCCTGTCGAGGTATCTGCCAAACGGATGATAAGGGGTATTGTCGCGGGTGCCTGCGTTCCCGGCAGGAAAGATTTGATTGGATAAAGATGAACGACAGCCAAAAGCGCGACGTACTGCGGCTGTGTCACCAGCGCTTTCTGCGCTCGGTTCGACGCAAGGATAGGGTGCAGCATGAGCTTGACGATCCGCATCAGCCATCGTTGTTTTGAGTGACGGCGACCGGATACGCCGCACGTTATTCACAACTCGAATTATCCAGAATGTATGCACTATATAAATATTAATTTCACAATAAATAGATGGCTAATAATATATTTCAATTACATTGTCAGGTCTAATACATGACATTATGATATTTGTTATGTCTTCATTTAACTTAAATTAGCAATAAATCACGAAGGATGACAATAATAGTGTTACAGTAATGAATAATCCGCTTGGCATAAGATATCGGCCGCCGCAAATGCCGCGGCGAGGGGAATGAAACGGGTTATATGACGTTTCCGGCGTAAACTATAGCGAGCGGACCATCCAGGGAATGAAGGGCCGATGCAAGCTCCAGGGCGGGGACCTGGTCAAACAAATGGGCTCTTCGGTAAATGTCCATTATTGCAAAGGAATCACATGCCTATTACCTTAATATCATCTTAACTGTTACCTTGCTCATATATATATTTGTATTTTGCTATTTCACCCATTAGAATGGATGGGAATCCAGGGAACAAGCTTAATCAGCTTAATTATAAGGAGAGACAATTGGAATCGCCATTAGGATCTGACTTGGCGCGACTTGTTCGTGTTTGGCGCGCATTGATTGACCATCGCTTAAAACCGTTAGAACTTACCCAAACGCATTGGATAACGCTGCACAACATTTGCCAGCTACCGCCGGAGCAGTCCCAGATTCAACTGGCAAAAGCTATTGGCATAGAGCAGCCTTCATTGGTTCGAACACTAGACCAGCTAGAAGAGAAAAAGCTTATCACGCGGCACACCTGCGCGAACGATCGGCGGGCGAAACGTATAAAATTGACGGAGTCGGCCGAGCCAATCATTAAAGAAGTGAACCACGTTATAAATAGTACCCGGGATGAAATCCTGACCGGCATATCAGATCAGGAAATTTCATTCCTGAGTAATATGATTGCCAGACTAGAGAAAAACATCCTGGAGCTCTACAATAAATCCTGATATGCCATTGTGTTAAACAACGTTCACTAAAAACAACCGGCTCATTTTGCCGGTTGTTTTTCATTTATTGCTATTGCAGGTGTGGGCAGCGATATGGCCTTAGGCAAGGCCATGGTATTCAACGTGGGGAGACGGTTACATTACGTCCGTTGGAAGCAATGGCGACCCGTTGACCCACGCTATAACGCGTATCACCCTGTTTCTGTACCACCATTATGGTGTTGCCGTCGTCTTTACGCACCTCAAGCTCAACGCCTTGAGTACGGTTCGCCGCGCCTTGAACCCCCTGGCCGGCTACGCCACCGGCCACGGCGCCGGCCGCGGTTGCCAGGCTGCGCCCGGTTCCGGAGCCAATGGTATTGCCGAGGAATCCACCCAGCACCGCGCCGCCTAGCGCACCGATGACGTTGGAGTCATCCCCGCCCTGGATTTGCACAGGCCGTACCCCTACCAGGGTGCCGTAGGTAACACTCTGTACCTGCTTGGCTTCCGAGGCGGAATAAACATCGCCTGATAAGCTGCTGTTATTAGAGCAACCTACCAGCGTCAGACCTGCCAGGGTGACTACGAGCACACTTTTTTTCATTGAAAACTCCTGTTAT
>JAATGH010000339.1 GCA_015654745.1 Enterobacterales bacterium | reverse complement strand
GCTGAGAGTCTTGGTCATAAACAAACATTCCTGCATCGGGCATGGGACGGGGAGAACACATAAAACCACGCCCCGGCATAGCGCCGGGGCGTGCGGGTTAGTCGTCTTCCTCGATGGTGGCCTCGTAGGCCTCGGCATCGAGCAAACCATCGACTTCTTCTTCGTCGCTGGCTTTAATACGGAACAACCATCCGTCGGTATAAGGCGCGCTATTGACCAGTTCCGGCGACGCTTCAAGTTCTTCATTCACCGCCACGATTTCACCGGCGATCGGCGCATAGATGTCTGATGCGGCTTTTACCGACTCGGCAACCGCGCAATCATCGCTGGCGGCGAACTCGGTGCCGACTTCCGGCAAATCGATAAACACCATATCACCCAGCAACTCTTGCGCATGCTCGGTAATACCGACGGCATAGATGCCGTCGCCTTCATAACGCACCCACTCATGGGAGGTCGTGTATTTTAGATCTTTCGGCACATTGCTCATTGCCTTCCTCACTATTGCAAAGTTGATTATTGAACGACCGGTTTACCGGCGCGGACAAAGCCAGGTTTGGTTACCTTAACCGGCATTTCGCGGTTACGGATTAATACAATGGCCTTCTCGCCGATACCCGCGGGTACGCGGGCCAGGGCGATACTGAAGCCTAAAGTGGGCGAGAACGAGCCGCTGGTGATCACGCCGGTCTTCATATTACCGGCGGCGTCGGTAAAGTGCACGGTCAGGTCGTTGCGCAATACCCCTTTTTCGGTCATGACCAATCCGACCAATTGTTCGGTACCTTCCAGCCGCTGCGCCTCCAGCGCCTCACGGCCGATAAAGTCACGATCTTCCGGTTGCCATGCGATGGTCCAGCCCATATTCGCGGCCAGCGGCGAAATGCGCTCGTTCATCTCCTGTCCATACAGGTTCATGCCGGCCTCCAGACGCAGGGTATCGCGTGCGCCCAGTCCGCAAGGCTTGACGCCCGCCGCCAGCAGCCGCTGCCAAAACGCCGCCGCGTCGGTCTTGGGCAACGCGATTTCATATCCGGCTTCGCCGGTATAGCCGGTGGTGGCGATAAATAAATCACCTGACTGAACGCCAAAAAACGGCTTCATGCCGGCTACCGCCGCCTGTTGCCCTGGCGTAAACAGCGTGCCGGCTTTTGCCTGGGCCTGCGGTCCCTGTACGGCGATCAGCGCCAAATCGTCACGTACGGTTATCGCAACGTTAAAGGGTTCGGCATGATCGCTCACCCAGGTCACATCTTTGTCACGCGTGGCTGAATTGACCACCAGACGATAGTCGGTTGCGCTGAGGAAATAGACGATCAGATCGTCAATCACGCCGCCGGAGGCGTTAAGCATGCCGGTATAAAGCGCTTTGCCCGGCGCGGTAAGCTTGGCAACGTCGTTGGCCAACAGATAACGCAGGAAGTCGCGGGTACGAGGGCCGTGCAAATCAATAATGGTCATATGGGAAACATCAAACATGCCGGCGTCGCGCCTCACATAATGGTGCTCTTCCAGCTGTGAACCATAGTGCAGCGGCATCATCCAACCATGAAAATCCACCATTTTTGCGCCGCACGCAATGTGTTGTTCATACAGCGATGTCAGCTGGGCCATCTGTACCTCTTTTCTTCGATTCAGGAGCGTTGAAACGCAATGTGGCGCCACGCCGCCGTCATGGGCCGGGCGGGCGCAAACGATACCTTTCGCCAGAAGTTACCACCTAATCAGGAGGGAAACCATAAATTAAATTATGCTGATGGCATCAGGAAACAGAGTGAGGGCGGAAGGCATTATCAGCAGATTATGCTGCTTTAGGGGTTATTTCGACGCATAAAGCATAAGACAGAGCGCTGGAACGCCAAATATGATAACAAAGATTGCCGCTTCCAGCGCCGGTGAAAAACATATAAACCTCATTCGCATTAGAAAATATAAGGCAAAAAGTAAGGTTAAATTAGATTATTTCAGTCAACGATGCCCGGTTCCAACCACGCCGGCAAATCGTTAAGGCCCATCGCTTGACGGATTAAGCGCGGCTTAATACCCGGCAGCGTATCAGCCAGACGCAACCCGGCATCCCGCGCCCATTTTTTCAACGGATGATTGCCATCGAACAATTGGCGGAAACCCTGCATACCGCCCAGCAGTAGGGCTGCGCTGTGTTTGCGTCGGCGCTCATAACGCCGCAGGTAGGGATAATGGCCAATATCCTTGCCCTCAAGTTGCAGGCGGCGCAGTTGGGATAGGAGTTCGGCAACATCCATAAATCCCAGGTTGACGCCCTGCCCGGCCAAAGGATGTACCGTATGGGCCGCATCGCCGACCAGCACTAGCCGATGGGCGGCGAAATCACGAGCATAACGGGCGGTAAGCGGAAACGTCAGACGTTCGCTCTGCAGTTCACACAGCCCCAGCGCCAGATTAAAATGCCGCGCCAGTTGAGCGTTAAATTCCTCCGCCGGCATGACCAATAGCCGCGCGGCATCCGCCGGCGGCAGCGACCAGACGATGGAGCAGAGATCCGGTTGACATAGCGGCAGGAAAGCCAAAATACCGTCCCCATGGAACGCTTGGCGGGCTATCCCGCCATGTGGCAGGGCGGTGCGGATCGTGGCTACCAGCGCATGATGCTGATAATCGCGGAAGGTCAGAGGAATATTGGCGTAGTTGCGCAGCCAGGAGTTGGCGCCATCCGCGCCGACCACCAGCCGGGCGGTAAGCATCCGATCGTCATCCAGGGTGATAAACGCCTCGTTTTCTCCCCAGGCCACCTGACGCAGCGCCGACGGGCAAAACAGGGTCACGTCCGACGATTGGCCGGCCCGGCGCCATAGCGCCTGATGGATGACCGGATTTTCAACAATATGGCCCAACTGGGCATAACCCAACGCGCTACCGTCAAAAGCGATTTTACCAAAACCATCATTATCCCAGACTTCCATGCCGACATAAGGCGCAACGCGCAACGCGACGATGTCGTCCCAGACCCGCACATGCTCAAGGAGACGCTGGCTGGCGGCGTTGATGGCCGAAACCCGCAGCGCCGGACGATGGGCGGGGGTCAAGGGTTCCGGAGCCTGCCGCTCCACCACGGCTACCCGCATCCCGCTGCCCTGTAACCCGCAGGCCAGCGCCAGCCCAACCATGCCGCCGCCGTTAATTACCACGTCAAATGCTTGCATCGTATGCAAATCCTTATAAACGAACCGGGGTTAACGAGCGACCCAGCCTAATGTTTGCCGCGCCAGCGCGTCGCGCAGGGTGGATGAAGAGGCCATGGATATCAGACCAAGATTACGCGCCATGACCAGCGGCAGATAGGGGTTGGCAAACAGCTGGATCAACCCATCGGTAATGGTCACGGTGGCGGCCTGGTCGGGTAAACGGCGCTGTTCATAACGTTGCAGCGTCCGGTAATCGCCGGGATCCTCGCCTTTGCGCGTCGCGGCGGCCAGGGTCTCCGCCAGCGTCATCACATCCCGCATGCCCAGGTTAAATCCCTGGCCGGCAATCGGATGCAGCGTTTGGGCGGCATTGCCCACCAACGCCAGCCGGTGGCCGATATGCCGGGTGGCGCTACGCAATTGCAACGGGTAACATTGCCGGGCTCCAACGGCGGTAATGCGCCCAAGCCGCCAGCCAAATTCGCGTTGCAGCGCGTCGATAAACTGCTCATCGCCCCAGGTGTCGATTGATTCGCGGCCGGATTGCGGCAAGCACCAGACCAGTGAGCTGCGTCCCCCTGACATAGGCAGCAAGGCCAGAGGCCCATGCTCGGTAAAACGTTCGAACGCCCTGCCGGCATGGGACTGCGCGGTGCTAACGTTGGCGATAACCGCCACTTGCCCATAGTCGCGTTGCCGCCACTGCATATTGCAGGATCGCGCAGCCAAGGAGTGGGAACCGTCCGCCGCCACCAGCAATTGTCCGGTTAATTGCTCGCCGGTATTCAACGTGGCCACGAGGTCGTCCCGCCGCCGCTCAACGCCGGTCAAGATGGCAGGACAATGCAACCGGACCCCGGGCGCCTGACGCAACAGCGCAAACAGCCGCTGGCCCGCATCGTACAATTCCACCACATAGCCCAATGCCGGCAGGCGATAATCGCGCGCCGCCAGTCGCACCTGGCCAAAATGGCCGCGATCGGTCACCAACACGTGGGTAATGGGGGTAGCGCAGGATTGCAGCGCCGACCACACGCCGATATCGATAAGCTGCTGGCGGGTCCCCTGCGCCAAGGCGATTGCACGGGCATCATAGCCCGGGTGAGCCCGGCTTTCCGGCGTTGCGGCCTCCACCAGATCGATAGCCAGCCGGCCGCCGGTCATATGGGATAAGGCCAAGGCCAGCGTGGCGCCGGCCATGCCGCCGCCGATGATGATTACCGACATGGTTAGCGCGCCGCCGCCATTAACGCTTCGATAGCATCAGGGTCTTTCACCACCGAATCGGTCAAATTGATATTGCCCTGTTCGGTAATGACGATATTGTCTTCGATACGAATGCCGATGCCACGGTATTCCTGGGGCACCTCGGCATCCAGTGGGATATAGATACCCGGCTCAATGGTCAACACCATGCCCGCGGCCAGAATACGACCGCGCTCGGGGGTGCCGTAGTCCCCCACGTCATGGACATCCAACCCCAGCCAATGACTTAAACCGTGCATAAAAAATTGCCGGTGCGCCTGGCCCGCGATCAGCTCATTGACGTCGCCCTTCATCACGCCCAGGGACACCAGTCCACTCACCATGATACGGACCGCCTGTTCGTTGACCTCGCGGATGCTGACGCCCGGCCGGTACTGTTGCAGTGAATGTTCCAGCATACTCAGGACAATCGTATAGATAGCCCGCTGGGGAGTGGTGAATTTGCCGTTTACCGGGAAAGTCCGCGTAATATCGCCGGCATAGCCCTGAAATTCGCATCCGGCGTCAATCAGCACCAGATCGCCCGCGCGCATTTGCGCCTCATTTTCCGTGTAATGCAAAATGCACCCGTTTTCGCCACTGCCGACAATGGTGTTATACGACGGGAAGCGGGCGCCATGGCGATTGAACTCATGCAGGATCTCCCCTTCCAACTGGTATTCATGCTGGCCGGGTCGGCAGTTTTGCATGGCACGGGTATGCCCCAGCGCGGTGATTTCACAGGCGCGGCGCAACACCGTCAGCTCCTCGGCTGACTTGAACAACCGCTGCTCATGCACCCACGGGCGCCAATCGATAATAGCGGCGGGCGCGCTCAGATGCTGGCGGTAGCCGCGCCTGAGGGTATCGAGGGCGTTGAATACCAGCCTGTCGGCAAACTCGTATTCCCCTTGAGCATGGTAGACCACGTCCAGACCGTTGAGCAGTAAATGAAGCTGTTGCGGGATCTCATCCCATGGCAGCGCCCGATCCACACTCAACGCGGCCGGAGCCGCCTCCTGCCCCAAACGGCGGCCAAACCACGTCTCGGCGCTAAGATCGCGTACCCGATTAAACAGGATGCTGTGATGATGACTCTCGTCGCTTTTAATCAGGACCAAGGCCGCTTCCGGCTCATTGAAACCGGTAAAATACCAGAAGTCGCTGTTTTGACGATAAGGATATTCACTGTCGGCATTACGCGTCGCCGCCGGAGCGGCAAAAAAGACGGCCGCGCTGGCCGGAGCCATTTTCGCCAGCAACGCCTGACGACGGCGTAAATATTCTTGTTGTGTCATAACACTCTCTCTCACGGTAAAAGGAAATCTATTGGTATAGATAGCGCTTGCTTAGTGCAGCGTCGGTCGAGGGTTTTCCTGCTCATCATCCCGATCAGGGTGGGTAAAACTGTTGTGGCAAAGGATTGCCGCCATGCGAACATATTCGCTGACTTCTTCCAATGACTGGGCCAGTTCCTCTTGATCCTCGTCCTCATCGTAGCCCAAGCGGCCAATATTTCGCAGGTCGTCAATGGCTTCTTTTAATTCGCCCCTCACCTTGTCTAGCTTGGGCTGCACCATGCCCAGCCCCAGTAAAAAATGGTTCACCCAACCCGCCAGGGCGTCGACCCGGGCAAAGACCGTCGCGCTATCGTCATCAGGAAATAACAGCTGGAACATAAATTCTTCGTCGTTGAGCGAGCGTGCGGTAGCCTCATGCAGTTGACGCAGCGGGTCGGACAGGGTTTGCGAGAAGGCCAGCCCATCATTGGTCAGTTCATGCACCATGGTCTGCCAACTATGATCCTGGTTGCCGCCGCACAGCAGGCCGCTGATCAGACCATGCATTTCTGCCGCCGTCAGTGCTACCGCCTGTTGAGTGAGCAATTGGTCGAGCTTTTCATAGCTTGGGAAGGTATTTTGAATAGACATGCGCTTTCATCGTCGTTGGCAGAGTAAGTTCGTGTTATGCTACCACCAAGGTCCGTAGCTATACCAGAAAGGGCGAGTAACTTCTGTTTTATATGGATTCTCCTGTTTGATATGGTCAATGGATATAGAGTATAGTGGCGCCCGCTCCGCGTTCCCGCAATGGTGAAACGGGATTTGCAAGCGCAGGCGCGGTAACAAAGCAGGAAGGTGGTATGTCCGCACAACCAGTAGATATTCAAATTTTTGGCCGCACCCTACGGGTAAATTGCCCGCCGGAACAGCAGGATGCGTTGAACCAGGCGGCGGAAGATCTTAATCAGCGGTTGCAAGATCTTAAAGTACGCACTAGAGTCACCAATACAGAACAGCTTGTGTTCATCGCGGCGTTGAACATCTGCCACGAACTCGCGCAGGAACGCGTCAAGACCCGTGATTATGCCGCCAACATGGAGCAACGGATCCGCTTGTTGCAGCAGACCATCGAGCAAGCGCTGGTGGAACAAGGCAGAATTTCCGAACGTCCTGACACGCAGTTCGAATAACATCCCCGCTGAGCCGGGCTCGCGGATGATGAATAAATAATGTATATTGTACCTATAGATTTCGCGATGCAGGTAGGCGGCAAGCGATAGAACCCGATAAGCTTACACAAGTAAGTGATTTGGGTGAGCGACAAATCTGCCGGGAGCAGATTTGAACGCGGCTTGCAGCGGCTCCGGGATGAGCCGAGTAGCGCAGCCAACACCCCTGCATTGTGAAAGATGACGGGTATTATGAATATAAAAATTCTCTGAGATGTTTGCCAGCGGGCCCGTCCCCTGAGCCGATATTTTTTACCACAAGAACGTG
Source organism: Enterobacterales bacterium (assembly GCA_015654745.1). GTDB lineage: Bacteria > Pseudomonadota > Gammaproteobacteria > Enterobacterales > Enterobacteriaceae > Acerihabitans. The sequence goes on along the minus strand of JAATGH010000339.1, from coordinate 8,069 downwards.
GCGATCTATAACTGGTGCGCAAGCTCGGTTCGTCCGAGAAGCCTTAAGGTTGTAACGCTGTGTTCACCTTGAACCATGGGTTCAAGGGTTACTGCCTGCGGCGGCATCTCGGAGATCCCTTACCTCGCATGAGAAGTGCGCAAGACCCCAATGATCCCTTCAACACAAATTTCGCTCCAACGGCAGTCGATCCGCAATCATGTTCGCACCCAGAGACGGCAGTTAACCTTCCAGCAGCAAACCCTGGCAGCATCGTCTTTGACCCGCCGTCTATTGGCCGATCCCCGTATCGCCGCAGCCAACCATCTGGCCTTATTTTTGTCGTTTGACGGCGAGCTTGATACCCGCCCGTTGATTGAAGCGTTTTGGCAGCTTGGCAAGCAGGTCTATTTGCCGCTGCTGCATCCTTTTAGTCCGGGACATCTGCTATTCCAGCGTTACGATACCGATACGCCGCTGGTCAAAAACCGGCTGCGTATCGACGAACCAAAACTTGATGCCACCCGCCTGCTGCCGATTGCACGGTTGGATATCATGTTTACGCCATTGGTCGCTTTTGATGCCCGCGGTCAGCGGCTGGGGATGGGGGGCGGATTTTACGATCGCACATTACGCCACTGGCGGCGCGACGCCGGTTTTTATCCCATCGGGCTGGCCCATGACTGCCAACAGGTGCCTACGGTGCCCGAGGAGCCCTGGGATGTCCCGCTGCCGGAAATCGTCACGCCATCACGCCACTGGCGCTGGTAATCCGCTGCAAGCCTACGTCAATTCAGCGCCCCGGCGCGCGAGCCCGGGGCATGGAGTCTCAGTATAACAAGCGGGCGCGGATGGTGCCGGGAATCGCCTTCAATAACTGCAGCGCGGTATTTTCCGCATTGGTTTCGACATCAATCACCACATAACCGATTTCCGCCGTGGTCTGCAGATACTGGGCGGCGATGTTAATGCTTTGCTCGGCGAAAATCTGGTTGATCCGGGTCAGGATGCCCGGGCGGTTTTCATGGATATGCAACAGTCGGCTGACCCGTTCGCCATGTTCAGGCAGAGAAACTTCCGGGAAGTTCACCGCGGAAAGCGTGGAACCGTTATCGGAGTATTTAGCCAGTTTTCCCGCCACCTCTACGCCAATATTTTCCTGAGCTTCCTGGGTTGATCCCCCAATATGCGGCGTCAGGATCACATTGTCGAATTCACACAGCGGCGAATTGAACGGATCGCTGTTGGACGCGGGTTCTTCCGGAAAAACATCCACGCCGGCACCGGCCAAATGCTTGCTGGACAGGGCTGCGCACAGCGCCGGAATATCCACCACGGTGCCACGAGCGGCGTTGATAAACAGCGCCCCGGGTTTCATCTGTGAAAACTCCGCCTCGCCCATCATGTTGCGGGTGGACTGGTTATCGGGCACGTGCAGCGTCACCACATCGCTAAGATTGAGCAGTTCCTGCAGGGAGTTAACCTGCTGGGCGTTACCCAGCGGCAGCTTGCTCTCGATGTCGTAGAAAAAGACCTGCATACCCAGGCCTTCCGCCAGGATCCCCAGCTGTGTGCCGATATGGCCATAACCGACGATGCCTAATTTTTTGCCGCGGGCTTCGTAACTTCCCGCCGCCAGCTTGTTCCATTGTCCACGATGGGCTTTGGCGTTAGCCTCAGGCACGCCGCGAATCATCAGCAACATTTCGCCCAATACCATTTCGGCGACGGATCGGGTGTTGGAAAAAGGCGCATTGAATACTGGAATACCGCGTTTCATTGCGGCATTAAGATCCACCTGGTTGGTACCGATGCAGAAGCAGCCGACCGCAACCAATTTTTCCGCCGCGGCAAACACCTCTTCGGTAAGATTGGTACGGGATCGAATACCGACAAAATGCGCATCGCGGATGGATGCCTTGAGCGTGTCGATATCCATTGCGCCTTTATGGTACTCAATATTGGTATAACCGGCACGTCTGAGGTTATCCAGCGCGGAGGAATGAACCCCCTCGACCAGCAGAAACTTAATTTTGTCTTTTTCCAGCGATACTTTTGCCATTTCCCGACCCTTTTTGAAACATCAGATGCGGCTGCAATACGCAGCACCCCGACAAAATAACAAATATTGCCGTGGCGGCAATACGACGCAGGCCCGCTACAACAGCATAAGACACAGCCATAAGGGATTGATATGGATAAATCCTCTAGCCCAGGCGGAAAGCCTCATATTTATAGCAGGCCGATGAAGAGAATGTGATATTTATCACTGAATTTTGATAAGTAAAATAAAAAATGCTATGTGAATAAATTTAACATCCGCCGCCAGGCCGACGACGGATGCAGAGCATACCCGGCAACGGACGCTACTCAATGACCTTGACGCCCTCTGGGGTGCCGATCAACGCGACGTCGGCCCCTCGCCGGGCAAACAGTCCAACGGTGACCACGCCGGGCAGGCTGTTGATTTTATCTTCCAGCGCCACCGCGTCCAGGATCCTCAGGTTGCGCACGTCCAGGATGATATTGCCATTGTCGGTCACCACCCCCTGGCGATACTCAGGCAACCCCCCCAATTTGACCAGCTCGCGGGCAACAAACGAGCGCGCCATCGGGATGACCTCCACCGGCAGCGGAAAATTCCCCAGCACGTCAACCTGCTTGGATGCGTCAACGATGCAAATAAATTTACGCGCCACCGCGGCGATGATCTTTTCGCGCGTCAGCGCGGCGCCGCCGCCCTTGATCATTTGCATATGCGCATTGATCTCATCGGCGCCGTCAACGTAAATATCCAGTACGTCGACACTATTGAGATCCAGCAACGGGATACCCAGGCTTTGCAGTTTTGCCGACGACGCGTCGGAACTGGACACCGCCCCGGCGATTTGCTGTTTGATGCTGCCCAGGGCATCAATAAAGTGCGCTGCCGTGGATCCCGTGCCCACGCCGACAATCGTGCCCGGTCTGACATACTTGAGTGCTGACCAGCCAACCGCCTTTTTCAGTTCATCCTGCGTCATGTTATATTTCAGCCTTTAACGGATAGTTAGCCGCATTATAAAACAGAACGATCGCCTTGGGGCGAATTGCGCCGCCACCGGCGCCAAAAAAGCCTAAGTGCACCCCGCGCTGAAATTTCACGGTCTGAAAGGGTAAAACTATGACATAACTATGGCATAGTGGGAAACGGCGTGGACCGACACGCTTACGGCATGCCAAGATAAACGACGCAGGGGACAACAAATGAAACGCCCGGACTATCGAACGCTGCAGGCGCTCGACGCCGTGATACGTGAACGAGGTTTTGAACGTGCCGCGCAAAAACTATGTATAACGCAATCGGCGGTATCGCAACGCATAAAGCAGTTGGAAAACCTGTTTGGACAACCCTTATTGGTGCGGACCATTCCCCCACGCCCCACGGAACAAGGTCAAAAACTGCTGGCGCTGCTGCATCAGGTGGAATTGCTGGAAGATGAGTGGCTGGGCACCGATAACGGCAGCGATACCCCCCTGCTCCTCTCGCTCGCGGTCAATGCCGATAGCCTCGCCACCTGGCTGCTGCCGGCGTTAAAACCGGTATTAACCGATTCGCCCATCCGCCTGAATCTGCAGGTTGAGGATGAAACCCGCACCCAGGAGCGTCTCCGGCGCGGAGAGGTCGTCGGCGCGGTCAGTATCCAGCCCCAGCCATTGCCAAGCTGCCTGGTGGATCAGTTAGGCGCCCTCGATTACCTGTTCGTGGCGTCCAAACCCTTTGCCGATCGCTATTTCCCGAATGGCGTCACCCGCAGCGCGCTGCTAAAGGCACCGGCGGTCGCCTTCGATCATCTTGATGATATGCATCAGGCTTTTTTACAGCAAAATTTTGATTTACCGCCGGGCAGCGTTCCCTGCCATATCGTTAACTCATCCGAGGCATTTGTGCAGTTGGCGCGCCAGGGAACCACCTGCTGCATGATCCCGCATTTGCAAATCGAACCGGAGCTGGCGGCCGGCGAGCTGATTGACCTGACGCCGGGACTTTACCAGCGGCGGATGTTGTTCTGGCACCGCTTCGCCCCGGAGAGCCGCATGATGCGCAAAGTCACCGACGCCCTGCTCTCCCACGGCCGACGGGTCTTGCGCCAGGCCTGAGAATCCATATTAAATCGTACTATTATTTACCTATACGATAAAAATGAAATGGCCGATCTTTCAGTTGAGCAACGCGTTATGCTGCGAGTCATGCTCAATACCCTAAAAGGAGGCGCAACCTTATGAACAAGCGTCATATTTTTGATGAACCGATCGAGGGAATGTCGGCATGGAGCGACCTGAACGCGGGGAAATCCACCCGCCGAACCCATCGGGTCACATAAGGAAAAACAGTAGCTTATCCCCTGAAGAACTCAAAGCCGGGCGGGGAAAACGGCCCTTATCTCAAGCCGTTTTTGCCCTGTATCGGCATACCGACCTAACCACCTGCCAGAATTGGGAACAGGGCAGAGCAAAACCCAACCCGCAGGCGGTGCCGTTGATCAGAATGGTCGAACAACGTCCCGGCACTCTTTCGACGCGGGCCGCGCTGTAACGGCAATGGCATCGTTGAAAAAACGATAACGGCGCCGATGGCGCCGTTATGCTGCTTACTCCACTCCCACCTACGGCTGATGCTGCAGTTCAAAAACCACGTCAACCTGGTCGTCAAAGTGGATAGTTTGCTGCACATAGGTTTGGGCGGCGTCGGTTTGCGACATGGCGTCGTTAGCCTTAAACATGCGCGCCACCGGCATCGGCTGATAGTTGGCCACATGATAACGGATACTGTAGATCGGCCCCAATTCGGCCTTGAACCCCTGAGCCAGCGAACGGGCCTGGATGGTGGCGTTGTTTATGGCCTGGGTGCGGGCGCGATCGCGATAGGCGTCAGGGTTGGCCACGCCTAACTCCACCGCCCTGATTTCATTCAGGCCGGATTTCAGCGCGCCGTCCAACAGTTCGTTGAGTTTGTCGAGTTGGCGCAGCGTTACCTGCACCTGACGTACGGCCTTATATCCTTTCAATACCGACTCGCCGGTTTTCAGAAAATCATATTCGGGCTGGGTACGCAAATTAGCAGCGTCAATATCCTTGTTTTCTATACCGTTCTTATTCAAAAAATCAAAGTATTGCGCGACCCGCGCATCGACCTGCTTTTTGGCGTCGGCCGCATCCTTCGATGAGATCGACACTTCAATGGTCAGGGTGGCGATATCCGGCGTCGCTTCAACGCTTGCGGTACCCGAGGTGATCACGTGCGGCCCGTTGGGCAATTCGGCGGCCAGCGCCGGCGTGGTGAGTGTTCCCAAACCCATTACGGCGGTAAACATTAATGCGGTGGCCTTCATGGCGTCTCCTTTGCGGCGAATGGTAGTGCGTAACACCAGCTTATATCATTGCGGGATTTTCGCTAAAAACAATGCCCTTTGCGCTTATTTACCGTGACGCGGTCATGTCCTTTGGCTATCGGCCTACGGCCAACCCGCCGGCAACAAAAGACGACGGGGAGCCTGGATGTCAGCATAAGCGTTGCCGCTAGGCTAAAATATAGGAAAACGCCCATTCTGCCGCCTTGCCGTCAAATTAGCGATCCCGCAGGAATGTCGGCGAACTCCGTCGCCGTTAATGCTCCCGGTTAAGCGGCCGGCATAATAAACAGATGCCATGCCTGCCGGGCCAACTGCGCCGCCACCAGCCACATCACCACGCCCACGAACAGCTGGATAGCGCGCTGTATCCGGTCCTGATTAAGCCAAGGCGCCAGGCGAACCGACAGCATGGCCAGGCCATAAAACCACACCAGCGATGCTGCCATAGCGCCCGCGGCAAACCAGCGCCTGGGGATCAGTTCCAATTGGCCACCGATACTGCCCAATACCACCAGCGTATCCAGATACACATGCGGATTAAGCCAGGTCACCGCCAGCATGGTCACGATCACCCGCCAACGAGACGGCAGCCTGATGCCCTTGTCACCCGCCGCGGAATCGGCGTTCGCCAAGCCGCCGCGCCAGGCATGTTTGAAGGCGCTCAGCCCATACCAGGTTAAAAAGACGACGCCACCGAGGGTAATGACCCGCAGCAGCACCGGTGAGGCCGAGAGCACCGTCCCGCCGCCGAACATGCCGGCGGCGATCAGTATAATGTCGCTCGCCAGGCATAATGTGGCGATCAGCAACGGGTACTGCCGCCGGATGCCCTGATTCATGACCAATACATTTTGCGGACCAAGCGGAACAATCGTCGCCATGCCCAACGCGAAGCCCTGCATAAAAATCAACCACACATCGATTACCTATCCCATCATTAGCCAATGGCGTGAGTGTAATCAGAAGCGGGTATCAGTTGAAACGCAATAAACTAATCTTCCATTAGTAACCCTAATATCGAGACGAAACCTGGTTTTCCCTGTAAAAAAAACCGCCACCGGGACGGGGGGTACCGGAAGCATGGACTCAGGAAGGTTGGCGGGGAGAATCCGCCGGCGTTGGATTGGGTTGCTCCGGAGTGGATTGCGCCGGGCTGGATGGGTCCGGTTCGGGACGCGTTTTGGCGGCCCGGTAAAGATGCACATCCATTTGCGGGTAAGGAATGCCGATTCCCTCTTGATCCAACGCCCGTTTAAAGCTTTCCAGCAGGTCAAAGGTGGCGTTTTGCAGCGCATCGCGCGCTACCCAGGCGCGCACCATAAAATCCAGGGAGGAGGCGCCCAGAGCGTTCAGCCGTACGGTAATACCCTTATCCTGCAACACTCGGGTGTCGGCGGCGATGATATCGGTCAGCAGCGTTTTAACCCGATCGATATCGGCGTCGTAACTTACGCTGATGATCAAATCGATCAGGCGATCAGGCTCGCGGGAAAAGTTGGTGATATTACCCGCGAGGATCTTGCTATTGGGCACGACGATCATTTTACCGTCGAAGGTGCGCAGCGTCGTGGAAAAAATCTGCACCACCAGCACCGTACCGGCGGTGCCGGCAAAATCCACATATTCACCCGCGCGAAAATGGCGAAACGTCACCAGCAGCACCCCGGCGGCAAAGTTGGACAGCGAGCCTTGCAACGCCAGGCCTACCGCCAGGCCGGCGGCGCCGATGACGGCAATCACCGATGCGGTTTGCACCCCAATGCGCCCCAAGGCGGCAATGACGGTGAAAATAACGATGGCATACCGGATGATTGCCGAGAGAAAGTCCGCCACGGTGATATCAATATGACGCGCTTTCATGATTTTATTGAGTGTACTTGATACCACGCGGGCGATTAGCATGCCCACCGTCAGGATGATAATGGCGGCGATCACGTTCACCGCATACGTAATCAGCAGTTGCTCATTGTTCACCAGCCAGCTGCCGGCATCGTTGATTTTATCAACTACGTTAAGATCTTCCATTGAGAGATTCCCACTCTGGTATAGGGCAAAAAATGTCAGCCGAGCAGTGCCGCCGACAATAACGGAGCCTTTTAAGCGTAATCAATAATTGTTTTTCATGCCAATGGGAATATGCAATCAGTGCGAAAAAGATGCGGAATTTCATTATGTTAAAGGCCCCCCCATGGGGAGGCCTTTGTTAAGCGGGAACCAGCTGGCCTACCACACCCGAGGGTTCAGGTGTGGGACGGTGCGTCATTACAGCACGTCTACCGCGTTTAATTCCTTGAAAGCCAATTCAAGACGGGCAGCCATCGACGCTTGCCCGGCGCGCAGCCATGCACGCGGGTCATAGTATTTTTTGTTGGGTTTGTCATCGCCTTCCGGATTGCCCAATTGGGTTTCCAGATAGCCGGCGTTTTTGTGGTAATACTTCAAAATACCTTCCCACGTTGCCCATTGGGTATCGGTATCGATGTTCATTTTTACCACGCCATAGCTGACCGCTTCCTTGATTTCCTCAGGCGTGGAGCCCGAGCCGCCGTGGAATACCAGGTTCAAGGAGTTTGCCGGCAAGCCGAACTTCTCGGAGACGTATTTCTGGGAGTTGTCGAGGATCTTAGGCGTTAGCTTAACGTTACCCGGTTTGTAAACACCATGCACATTACCAAACGCGGCGGCAATAGTGAAACG
>JAATGH010000351.1 GCA_015654745.1 Enterobacterales bacterium | reverse complement strand
GCTTTGACGGACGCCGGTTTGCTGTAACTCTGTTAGGGAGAATTGATGGCTTATTTATTACAAAAGTCGATGGTGGCAAAAGTGGTGGGCGCGTCGTTGTTCATGTTGCTTGCAGCCTGTTCCAGCGATCAACGCTACAAACGTCAGGTAAACGGTAATGACGAATATCTGAAAGCACCGGCGCTGCATGCGCTGAATAGTCCCTCCGGTATGATATTGCCCGTACAAACCGGGGATTACGAGGTTCTTCCCGTGTCAGCCAATGGTGCGGTGGGGAAAGGATTGGATGTCCGTCCTCCGGCGCAGCCTTTGGCTTTGTTAGACGGTTCCCGTTCGCAATACACCGGTGACACCGCGGTCATCCAGCTTGAGAATAACGCACAGGCCCGCGAGCTTTGGCCCAGGATCGTTTCGGTCATACAAAGCAAAGGCTACACTATTGCTACCCGTCAGGACGCTAGCCAGACGCTGAACACTGATTGGGTGCAATGGTCGCGCGCCGATGAGGATGTGCAGTACCGCGGGCGCTACCAGGTTAGCCTGGGCACCAAGGGGTACCAGACGTCCCTGACGGTGAAATCTCTCGGACTGGAGCAGCAGGGACAGCCGGTGACGGCCCCTGCAATCGTGCAGCGTTATACGGTAATGATGCTAAACAGCGTGGCCGAAGGGCTTGAAAAGCTAAATGACGAACAGGCCAACAAGCTCGCCTCAGGCCAGACGGCGGATTTGAGCGTCATCAGCGGAGCAGACGATTCCGGTCTGCCGTTGTTGGTGGTGCGTTCCTCCTATTCAGTGGTTTGGCAACATTTACCGGCTGCCTTAGGCAAAATCGGTATGAAGGTTAAAGATACCAGTCGTCCGCTGGGCACCATTTCCATTACTTATGAAGCACCGAGTAGCGGTACTTGGGAGCAATTGGGCGCAAAGGATCCCGATTTAGTTGATGGTGACTACAAATTGCAGGTTGGCGATCTTGGCAACCGCAGCACCTTGCAGTTTACCGATCCTAAAGGGCATACCCTTACCCAATCGAAAAATGACGCCCTGGTGGCGGTATTCCAGGCGGCATTCGGCCAGTCGTCTCTCCACTAATCCAAAAAGGGGCTGCGGCCCCTTTTATTTTATTGATAAGCGTTAACTGCCATTGGAGTAAACAAAGATGCAAAAGCTAGCTGAGTTGTATCGCGGGAAGGCGAAGACGGTCTTTACCACCGAAGATCCTGATTTGCTGATTCTTGAATTCCGCAATGATACGTCAGCATTGGATGGCCAGCGTATTGAACAGTTTGATCGTAAAGGAATGATAAATAATAAATTTAATTATTTTATCATGTCTAAACTTGCCGATGCCGGTATCCCGACGCAAATGGTTCGGCTGCTTTCGGATAACGATGTGCTGGTGAAAAAACTGGACATGGTTCCGGTTGAGTGTGTTGTGCGCAACCGCGCGGCGGGATCGCTGGTAAAACGCCTGGCTATCAAGGAAGGCCTGATTCTCAATCCGCCGTTGTTTGATATGTTTTTGAAAAACGATGCTATGCATGACCCGATGATCAATGAATCTTATTGCACCACGTTCGGATGGGTGAGTGAAAAAAATCTCGCGCGCATGAAAGAACTTACTTATTTGGCTAACGATGTATTAAGTAAGATCTTTGATGATGGAGGTCTGATCTTAGTGGACTTCAAACTGGAGTTTGGCTTATTCCATGGCGAAGTTGTGCTGGGTGATGAGTTTTCTCCGGATGGCAGCCGCTTATGGGATAAAACCACGCTTAATAAAATGGATAAAGATCGCTTCCGCCAAAGTCTGGGTGGGGTCATCGAAGCCTATGAGGAAGTCGCGCACCGGATCGGCGTAAATTTGGATTAACCACGCAATCGATTACCTGTGAAACGGTTCACCGCATTGCCGCGGCGTTTCCTGTATCCCGGCCGTCGAGGATAATACCCGGCGGCGTTAACGGCGATGGCATGAGGACTCGACATATATTGGGTATAGCGATTCATGGCAATATGGTATCTTTGCTCGTTGCTAAAGGATTAAGCAGGGACTTGTAATGACATTCTTTGATCCGACTCTGCTGATATTGCTGGCGCTGGCGGCGTTAGGCATCATCAGCCACAATAACACTATTACCGTCGCTATCCTGGTATTGCTGATTATTCGTATCACTCCGCTGAGCCATTTTTTCCCCTGGGTTGAAAAACAGGGGCTGACGCTCGGTATCGTTATCCTCACCATCGGCGTGATGGCGCCTATTGCCAGCGGCACGATTTCCGCCAGTAGCGTGATGCACTCTTTTTTACATTGGAAGTCACTGCTGGCTATCTTGATTGGCGTCGCGGTTTCCTGGCTCGGTGGCCGAGGGGTGTCGCTCATGTCCCATCAGCCCTCTGTGGTGGCCGGACTATTGGTAGGAACGGTTATGGGCGTTGCACTATTTCGCGGGGTGCCGGTTGGGCCGTTGATCGCCGCCGGCATCCTGTCACTCATGATCGGCAAAGTCTGATATGAGCGGGGCGTTGCCCGAGCAACTCAGTGGCTTGAGCGATATCACAGCCCTAATGCTGCGCGCGGGTATACGTCGTTTAATGGTACTCAGTGGCGAGGCGCAGTGGAGTGGGGATCTGGCTGATGCCATTCGTGCAACGCTGCCCGGCGATTGGCTATGGGTCGGTGAAGCGGGTGAAAACGTTAAACCGGATTGTGCTCCGGCCGCGCTAAAAACCTTGTTGGGGCGAGAATTCCGGCATGGGATATTCGATGCGCGCTCCGGCCTGGCGGTAGACGCGCTGGCGGCTTTCGCAGGCACGTTGACCGCCGGCAGTTGGCTGGTATTGCTCGTGCCTGAATGGTCATCATGGCCTGCCACCGCAGACCATGACTCGTTGCGCTGGAGCGGACGGCCAGAGCCTATACTAACGCCGGTGTTTGTTGACTATTTCCGTCGCCGCCTGATGGCAGATCCCGACGTCACGCTTATTAGGCAACATAAACCGATAGCGATCGCTCCACTGCGATCGCGCCGCCCTTGGCGAGGCGTGCCCAAGGGGCCGACCGATGAACAACGGATACTGCTAGCGCGGCTGCTGGGCGTTCCCGCGGGCGTCTATGTCCTTACCGCTCCGCGGGGACGGGGTAAATCAACTCTGGCGGGAATGTTGGCGGCCAAATATCCAGGCAGTTGCTGGATTACCGCCCCCGCCAAGTCAACCGCCGCCGTGGTTGAGCGTTATGCGGGTAAACACGCGCGGTTTTTTGCCCCGGACGCATTATTGGAACACTGTCTGCGCCATGCTCCGGCTGACTGGCTGCTGGTTGATGAGGCTGCCGCCATCCCGCTGCCGCAACTGCGCCGATTGATCGACTTTTTCCCGCGGGTTTTGCTTACCACCACTGTACAGGGCTATGAAGGCAGCGGCCGGGGGTTTTTACTTAAATTCTGCCCATCCCTTAACGCTTGGCATCATCTCACGCTAGAGCACCCTTTGCGCTGGGCACGCAACGATCCGCTGGAATGCTGGTTAAGCGAGACGCTATTGCTTAGCGATCCACCGGCGCAGCCGATCCTCCCCTCGCCGCATTCCCCGCTGTCCATAACGGCCTTTGCCACCGACCGCTGGGGCGATTATCCCGTGGAGTTGGCAGAGTTTTATCGATTGCTGACCAGCGCCCACTATCGTACAACGCCGCTGGATTTGCGGCGGCTGACGGATGCGCCCGAACAGCATTTTATTAGCGCACGTAGCGGGGATGCCCTGGCTGGTGCGCTTTGGGTAGTGGATGAAGGGGGATTGACGCCGGCACTCGCGCATGAGGTATGGGCCGGACGCCGGCGCCCGCCGGGCAATTTGGTGGCACAATCGTTGGCGGCGCACGGTGGCCTCTGGGAGGCTGCGCAGCTGCGTTCTCGGCGGATCAGTCGCATCGCGGTAACGGCCGCCGCTCGTCGGCGGGGCATCGGAAGGGCGCTCATCGCCCAAGCCTTGGCCGGCGCGCAGGGACTGGATTTCATGTCGGTCAGCTTCGGTTATACCGATGAATTATGGCAATTCTGGCATGCCGCCGGCTTTCAGATGGTGCATCTGGGTACCCATCTGGAAGCCAGCAGTGGCTGCTACAGCGCTATGGCGCTCATGCCCCTTAGTCCCGCCGGACATCGTTTGGCGCGGCGAGGCGCAGGGCAATACGCCCGCGACAGAACCTATGAGCGCAGCGAGACTGAACGGCAGCTACTCAATGAGGACGACTGGCGTAGCCTGGCAGGATTTGCTTTTGCCCGGCGGCCCGCCGAATCCTGCCAAACGGCGCTGCGCCGTTTGTTAAACCAATCGCCGCTGCCGCTGCCTGCGCTGCGTCTGTGGTTGGAGCAAGGTTTAACCGTGGCGGAAATCGGGGCCCAAACGGGGACGAACGGCAAAAAGGCCCTGTTGCAGTACTGGCGCGATGAAGCGTCGGATGGACTGCGGGAGATTAATGGGGAGGAGTATCAGCGTTGGCAGTCTTGGAGCGCACCCATACCCGTCATCTTTCGCGCCGCAGGGGCGTTGGCGGCCCTCGTTCACCCGAATCACTTACCAGAGTAAGCTCATCGGGTTCTTTCGGTTGCCGCCTGCCTGCAACCCGAAATCTATAGGGTATACCCGTCATCTTTCGCG
>JAATGH010000145.1 GCA_015654745.1 Enterobacterales bacterium | reverse complement strand
TCGGGACGCGCCTCCATAGTATTAATATTTCCGAAGCCCGGGTGGTGGAATTGGTAGACACAAGGGATTTAAAATCCCTCGGCTTTATGGCTGTACGGGTTCAAGTCCCGTCCCGGGTACCACACCGAATTCGTAATAAAAACAAAGTAGTATGAGCAAGTTGATGCCGTCGTGAGACGGTTTTTTTATGCCTGCGATTTGCCGCCATTTCCCGAAAGTGACTACATTTTGACTAAATTAATCAAATGTGGTGTTTTTATGCTTAGCATATTAGCTACATACGCTGATTTTGCTTAAATAGAATGTCCGCATGCTATGCGGGAATGCCCGTATTCAGTGATATTCAAGCCACTTTTGCTTTTCTAGGCCTACCACCTAATTTTCCATTCGCCTTTGAAGCAGCGCTTTTTTTCTCGGAGGCTGCTGAACCGCCTTGGCGGCCGAGTTCGCGCGCCATCCATTTACTGGTTCCGGTATAGCCATCCATTATCGCCGGGATAAAGACGTTGACGCCTATGGTAGGAAAAAAAAGCCCATTGCCCAGCGGCGCAATCTCTATGGGGCAGTCCAATGCCAAATGCAATCGAGAAGCTATTTGATCTGGCAAAGACGCTGGCCGTAAACCTGTAGTCCCTTGGTTAGTTTTGCAGCTCGTTCATGTTTTTAATTTGATCTCGGTTGAGTTGCTCGGTCTTTCCTGTTTCCGCATTTTTGTAAGACACCAGGCCAGTATCATTATCAACTTGGGGCTTCCCATTAGTCACGATGGTCTTCCCATCGACGGTTCTGATTGCTTGGTTTGAGGAGCAGCCGACAATCGACAGCAGTGATAAAACCGCAAGCACTGCGGCAGAACAGCATTTTTTCATGATGATTCATCCCAAACAGTAAGGTCTAGTTAAGTAAATGTTGATTAAGTATAGATGTTTTTTGCTTAAAGGGAGCCATTTGCGCCGTTGGAACTCGATCATGACCGCCATTCAATAATGCGGATAAAGCAGGTTAAGTCCTGATTTTCTCGTCGTCAGGATCGCGGCCAACTTTATTTGGCCGATCGGCCGCATTGGGGAATCATCCAGGGAAAATATGCGCGGTGATAGTATTTCCGCTGGCTTGCGCCGTTTTCCCTATCTTCTTCGCCGATGTGATAACTGCATGAAAAAACGTAGGTTTAACGCTAATTGAATAGGTTACTTAGGGTCCAGGTATCATGGGCGGGAGCATTAATATAGCCAGCACTTATCGGATAACATCGAAACAGGATCATCTTTGGCATCTTGAAGCCATTATCATAAACCGCCCTATGTGATAGGGTTGTAATAGAAAATTTTACAGTTTTACTGCAGCGGCCGATTTTGCGTAGGTACCAGCGTTGCGCCCCTCACCCCTCTTGGTGCGATGAGATTATTTTGCTACCCCTCAATAATCTCTGCAATTAATGGCAGCACTAAAATTAGGAAACCGGGTCAAGATGTAATGGTTATCCGATGCCAAAAAATCACTTTTGCCAATACTTGTCCAACTGGTGGCATTATTTTATTTGCGCAATGCGAGTTCGCCACCCGGTTACTGTTTGCTTACTGTGGTAATGTCTAGATCACCAATCAGATGATTAGGACGAGTGATATGTCTGACGAGCAGATTTGGGAGCAAGCAACGCATGCTATTCTCGGTGCAGTGAAAGAACTTGGTTTTGATTTAGATAAAGTGGTCGAGAAAGCGCAGCTTATCATGTTGGAAAATAGGAAATATCGGTCTGCCGGCCACGAAGAAAATTCTGTAAAAAGGACGATCGAATTAATAAAAAATGCGACTAGCGAAGTAAAAAACATCTAATAAGCCAAATCAAATTTTTCTGTCGCCTCCATGGTTACATGCAAACGAGGCGCAACCGAAATCATGTCGCGGCTGGAATGAGAACATCACGGCCATAAATTCACCGAGTTTATTATGTAAATAAATGGCTTGCAGGACCACTGCACGGTAAATTCCCGATTATCTGAATCGGTTTCTATATTTGAATGCAGGGTGGATATGGTATTTGAAAAAGAGGTATCAGTATACCTTTAGTTACGCCGCGTCTCCTTCCCAACCGCTATGGCAGAAGAAAAGGGGGAATATTGTCACCGGTAGGCAATTGGAGGTTATAACCCGGCCGATCGCTATCCTTGATCCTCTCTCCACCGCATCGATGACCGCCAGGTGGAGGAGATGTTTACCGGGCTGTTTGGCGTAGTCACGTCTAGACCGTCTGGGCAGCAATCCAATGAATTTCTTCAATCGGAAACTCCGACTCTTCATACCCGGGAAGATACCTAAATCCTGGCTTTGTTTCGTACCACACGCGGGTCATTGCTGCGGCGTATAATTCAATCTCCTGATCTTGCGAACCCGCAATTTTATGAACATCGTCGTGAGGATACGCCGGAGCAATCAGCTCATTATGAGCAACCAGGACTATCTGCGACAGCGGTAGTTCCGCCGCGACTTCAGGGGAAATTTGATGATGCGTGATCAGGTAATGCCGCAAGGCATTTCTTTGGCACAAAGGCTCAAATGCGGTGGCATGCGAGCGTCTGTGCCCGTCAATGACGACCGCCAATCTGAATAACTGAGCTAATCTTTTTTTCTTGCTCCACTCAAGCAACGGGTAATCCGCTTCGTCGCTTTTTCGGGGATGCGCTTTTTCAATCTCTTTTGCAATCAGGCGCGCGATTTTAATCCAATTATCATATTCGGACATGCCGGGATTCCTTTGCATGGTTGATTTCAGTCTAAGCAGAATAGACCGATATGCCCCCCTACGTCATTAAGCGAGATCACATCATGGTAGTTATTAAGATACGATGAAGGAGATAGACATAATCTCCCCATGAGGACACTCTGCCATGTTGGATGCTTGGTATGACGCATATCTGGTTTAGCCGCGATCTGGAAAGGGAAAACGGTTGTCGCTCCCTTGAACATTCCGAGCTGAGAACCAGCGGAAATATCTTTAGTACGTCGGGACGGTACCCGATATCACCGTGTGGCGTTGCTGACCAGAGTTCCGCCATGATTATCTCATTCCAACATTAAGCTGGATGCTTACTGACGCCCCCGGTTGTTTGAATCCAGTCATCAGTACGGCTTCTGCAATACATTAAATTCGGTTTAGCATGGGCGCTCATCGATATTAACTGACAATGGGAAATCAGGCCCTTGAAAATATTCCTATTCCAATGCTGTTGTCGCCATATTGGTGATAAAGGATCCTGTATCGAGGAGGAAATATATTTCTTTAACTATCGCGTATCCAGGCATTAATTCAATCATTTCGTCACGGTTAAACTCAAGTTAAGACAATGCCAATTTAATTTGAAATCGTTTTTAACAGAATGCTTACTTTTTTACCGTCGACGTTAGGCTAGAATCGTATCTTTATGAGAATGGTGATTCTCAAATCTTAAAAGTGAATGAATGATGACTCTCAAGTTACTGATAGTAAGCTTTTTTTTCTTAATAACTGCTTGTGATGAATCGTCCCATCCCTCAGGCCAGCAAGTTCCGGCGCCCCAAGTGAGCGTTGTCACGCTCAGCGTTCAGCCGGTGACACTGACCAGGCAACTGCCGGGTAGAACGACGGCGGTGCGGGTGGCGGAGGTTCGGCCCCAGGTTGATGGCATTATTCTGAGACGGCTTTTTACCGAAGGTACCGAAGTGAAGGCTGGTCAACCGCTTTATCAAATCGATCCCGCTACCTATCGAGCTGCTTTTGATAAGGCTCAGGCGACGTTAAATAATGCCGACGCCTTGGCTAAGCGTTACAAGCCGCTTTCCGAAGCCCATGCGGTCAGTGGACAGGTTTATGACGATGCGGTGGCTTCGGCTAAAGAGGCGGCGGCGGATGTGGAAACCGCTCGGGTCAATTTAAATTATACCCAGGTAAAAGCGCCCATTTCTGGTCATATAGGCCGCTCGATTTACACGGAAGGCGCGCTAGTGACCAGTGGGCAAAGCGGCTATCTGACGACGATTCAACAGTTGAACCCTATCTACGTGGATATAAGTGAATCGTCTCAGGATCTGCTGCGGTTGCGGCGGGCATTGGCCGAAGGGCAGTTGAAAGCGGCGGGAGATAATGCCGCGGCCGTCCAGTTAACGCTCGAGGACGGCAGCCAATATAACCAAGAGGGGAAGCTGCAGTTTTCCGAAGTGACGGTGGATGAGGGTACCGGATCGGTAACGATGCGTGCGTCCTTTCCTAATCCACATGGTGAATTGCTGCCGGGCATGTTTGTTCATGCCACTCTACGCCAGGCCGTGCAGGAGCAAGGTATTCTGATCCCCCAGGAGGCGGTTGGTCATGATACCAAAGGCAAGCCCTATGTTTTTGTTGTGCAAACGGATAACACCGTTGAACAGCGCGCCATCACCACGGGGGAGATGACGCAGGGCGAGTGGTTGGTAACACAAGGACTCAGCGCGGGTGAAAAAGTGATAACCGATGGGCTGCAAAGCGTCAGAGCTGGCATTAAGGTGCGCCCCGACGAGCGTCGGAGCGTCGTGGGGTCCGTTAACGAACACAGTTCGTCGATGAACGATCCGTCGGCACAATAGGGGAAATAAGATGTCGAAGTTTTTTATTGAGCGCCCTATTTTTGCCTGGGTGATCGCCATCGTCGTTATGTTGGCGGGGGCTTTATCCATACTTTCCCTTTCTATTAATCAATATCCGAATATCGCGCCGCCCGCGATCTCTGTCAATGTCACCTATCCAGGCGCCAGCGCGGAGACCACCCAGAAAACCGTGGTACAGGTGATTGAGCAGCAGCTGAACGGCCTGGATAATCTACGTTATATCGAGTCGCAAAGTAACAGTGACGGCAGTGCCTCAATCATTGCCACTTTTGATCAAGGAACCGATCCGGATATTGCCCAGGTTCAGGTTCAGAATAAGGTTTCATTGGCGGAGTCTCAATTGCCCTCCGAAGTTACCGAGCAAGGGCTGCGCGTGGCCAAATACCAGGCCAATTTTATGATGGTGGTAAGCCTGAGATCAGACGACGGGAAATTGAGCGATTCCGATCTGGCCAACCTGTTGGTGTCCAAGCTGGAAGATCCCATAGCCCGAACCAAGGGAGTGGGGGATTTTATGGTTATGGGTTCGGAATATGCCATGCGTATCTGGCTTGACCCCGCCAAACTCTATAAATATTCGCTAATTCCGAGTGATGTCACCACCGCGATCACTCAGCAGAATGTTCAGATTTCATCAGGCAAACTGGGCGGCTTGCCATCGATAAAAAACGCCAAAATCAGTGCCACCATTATTGGTAAAACACGACTGGAAAGCGTCAAGCAATTTGAAGATATTCTGCTAAAGGTTAATGCCGACGGGTCCCAAGTACGCTTGCGGGATATCGCCAATATCGATCTGGGGCCGGAGGATTACAGTATCTCATCGACCTTTAACGGTAAATCGTCATCAGGAATGGCGCTGAGGCTGGCCAGCGGAGCAAACGTTCTGGATACCGCCAAGGCGGTCAAAGCCACTATTGCCAATTTACAGTCGTCTTTGCCGGATGGGGTGCGGGTTGATTATCCTTACGAGACCTCACCCGTAGTCAGCGCCTCGATAGAAGAAGTCGTCAAGACGCTGTTTGAGGCTATCGTGCTGGTATTTTGCGTTATGCTGCTGTTTTTACAAAACCTTCGCGCAACGCTGGTGACCACCATGGTGGTCCCGGTGGTACTGCTGGGCACCTTTGGGGTATTGGCGGCATTTGGCTATTCGATCAATACCCTTACTATGTTCGGTATGGTATTGGCGATAGGTTTGCTGGTGGATGACGCTATTGTCGTCGTTGAAAACGTCGAGCGAGTGATGAGTGAGGAAAAACTCAGCCCCAAAGACGCCACTATCAAATCCATGGCGCAAATACAGGGCGCCTTGTTCGGTATCGCCCTGGTGCTGGCCGCGGTGCTGGTGCCGATGGCTTTCTTTAGCGGCTCGACAGGGATTATTTATCGTCAGTTCTCGATTACCATCGTATCAGCAATGGCGTTGTCGGTATTAATGGCGCTGATTTTTACGCCGGCCCTGTGCGCCACCCTGCTAAAGCCGTCCGCCGGTGAACGATCCCAACGGGGTATTTCTGGTTGGTTTAACCGCGTTTTCGATACCGGCACCTTGCATTACACCCGCTATGTGGGCGGGGTGATATCCCGGCGCAAAATTTTCATGTTGATCTATTTGGCTATCGTCGTGGCGACCGGGTATTTGTTTACCCGCGTCCCGGGCTCTTTTTTGCCGGATGAGGACCAGGGGGTGATGATGATGCAGGTTACCTTGCCGGCGAATGCTTCTGCTGAACGTACGCAACAGGTTCTTATGGATATGGAACAGTATCTGTTGAAACAAGAGTCCGATTCGGTAAGTTCAGTCTTTGCGGCAAATGGTTTCAGCTTCTCTGGTCGTGGTCAAAACAGCGCCATGGCGTTTGTTAAATTGAAAGATTGGAGCCTGCGCAAGGGCGCCAACCAATCGGTTCAGGCGCTGGCTGGAAGAGCCATGCAACATTTCGCGACATTGAAAGATGGCAAAGCTTTTGCGCTGATCCCGCCGGCGGTGATGGAACTGGGCAACGCCACGGGATTTGACTTTTATCTACAGGATACCGCTGGCAAAGGCCATGCAGCGTTGATGGCAGCGCGTAATCAATTCCTGCAACTGGCTGCACAGGATCAACGCCTGACTGCGGTGCGCCCCAACGGTATGGAAGACGAACCGCAATATCAGCTGCAAATCGACGATGAACGCGCCCGGGCGCTGGGATTAAGCTTGGAAGATATCAACGATACGTTATCAGCCGCCTGGGGCTCTACCTATGTTAACCAATTTATGTATGAGGATCGGGTTAAGCAGGTTTATATCCAGGGGCGTGCCTCGTCACGCGTGACGCCTGAGGATCTGAATAAATGGTATTTCCGCAACAGCAGCGGCCAGATGGTGCCATTTTCGGCTTTTGGCAGCGGTAAATGGATTTACGGTTCGCCGCGCTATGAACGTTTTAATGGTGTATCCGCTGTGGAAATTATGGGATCGCCTGCCAATGGGCTTAGCTCAGGCGACGCGGTCAACGCGGTAAACCAAATTGCCGAAAAGCTGCCGAAAGGCTTCCATATCCAATGGCATGGATTGTCATATGAAGAGCAATTATCCGGTTCACAAACGCCGGCGCTTTACACGCTTTCCGTCCTGGTGGTGTTTCTGTGTTTGGCCGCGCTGTATGAAAGCTGGTCGATACCCTTCTCTGTGTTGCTGGTGGTCCCGCTGGGGGTGCTGGGAACCATTGGCGCGGTACTGTTACGCGGTCTGCAAAATGATGTGTTTTTTCAAGTGGGGCTATTAACCACCGTCGGACTGGCCGCGAAAAATGCCATTCTGATTGTCGAGTTTGCCAAGGATTTGCACGAAAAAGGGGGTAAAGATCTCATTGAGGCCGCCATAGAGGCCGCCAAGTTACGTATCCGACCCATTATCATGACCTCTATGGCTTTTGTGCTGGGTGTCGCGCCGTTAACCCTATCCCACGGCGCCGGTGCGGGTAGCCAGCATTCCATCGGTACGGCGGTGGTGGGGGGAATGTTGACCGCGACTTTCCTGGCCATCTTTTTCGTGCCCATGTTCTACGTGGTCGTCGTTAATCTGTTTACGCGTAATAAGCGGAATCTGTCTCAGCCCGAGGTAACAAATCATGAATAAGCGTTTTCAAGTTTTGGCGATGTTACCTGCCATGATAGCGGTAGCGCTGGCCGGTTGCACGCTACAGCCCGATTACCACCGGCCAGCCATGCCGGTGGCCGCAAAATGGGATACCGACGGCCGGACCGGTATGACGGCGGGCAACGGGTCCTATCTCGGTTGGCAAGAATTTTTCAACGATCCTGCCATGAATCAGCTGATCGGGTTGGCGTTGGCCAATAATCGAGACTTGCGGGTGGCGGCACTGAATGTCGAAACGGCGCAGGCGCAATTTCATATCGACCGGGCCGCACTGATGCCGACGGTGAACCTGTCCGCCAGCCAAACATCGGAACATCTGCCGGGAAATCTGTATTCGACCAAGAGCACCGGCCCCGTCACCTATCACCAATATGATTCAAGTCTGGGAGTAACGTCTTGGGAAATGGATTTCTTCGGCCGCTTGCGCAGTCTTCGGGACCAAGGGTTGGAGAGCTATTTGTCCAGCGAGGCGACGCGTCAAGCTACGCAAATCAGCCTGATAGCCGAAGTGGCAACGGGCTATCTCACATTGTGTTCGGACAAGGCGCTGCTGGATTTGGCGCAACAAACCGTTGCCAGTCAGCAGCGCTCTTATGATTTGACCAAACGCAGTTATGATGCTGGCGTGAGCACGATTCAGGATTTGGCACAGGCGGAAACCACCGTCCGCAGCGCTCAGGCCGACGTGGCGCAGAATACCCGCCAGGTCCGAGTGGATGTTGATGCCTTGCGCCTGTTGGTCGGTACCGAATTGCCCGCCGGTCTGCTTGAACGTGCCAGGTTGGATAAGGACTGGCATTTCCCGTTGACGCCGGCCGGTTTACCGTCGGATCTATTGACGCGCCGGCCGGATATTATTGCCGCCGAGCATACCTTAAAAGGCGCCAATGCCAATATCGGCGCGGCACGGGCGGCTTTTTTCCCGAGTATTAGCCTGACGGCGTCGGGCGGATCTTCCAGTAGCAGCTTGGGCCACCTCCTTGAAGGCGGTACCGCTGCCTGGTCTTTTGTACCCTCGGTTAAACTGCCGATTTTTGACGGCGGCGTCAATCAGGCCAATTTAGATATTGCGCAAACCGAGCAAAAAATTGACGTGGCGAACTATGAAAAAACCATACAGACGGCGTTTAAAGAAGTGTCAGATGCCCTGGCCGGGCAATCAACCTATCAGGATGAGCTGAATGCCCGCCTGTTGGATACCGCGGCGAATCAGCGTAATTTTGATGCATCGGATATGCGTTTTCGCCAAGGGGTAGATAATTATCTCAATGTGTTGGTGGCCCAGCGTGAACTCTATGCGGCACAGCAGTCACAAATTACTACCCGATTGGGATTATTGCAGCAGCAAATAACTCTCTATAAAGTGTTGGGCGGGGGCTGGAAAGGGTAAATGGAGGTAGACATTCACTTAAGTAAGCCTTTTCACTATGCGCCTTCTTGCGACGGCGCTGATAGGGAAATTGCCAATAAAGAGTAAATAAAGCGAAGGATTGGTATATTTACCCAATGAGTATTACTAAATAGTTTTGTAAAAATGAGATTTGAAACAATATGAAAAAAATCTTAACTAAAGGCGATATAGGGGATCTTCTTGTTTTATAATAAACTATAATCAGCTATCTTATTGAGCATCCCTTTAAGATGGTTAGCCCCTGTTTAGTGTTGGTAGCGCTGCCAGGGGCGTTTTATTTAATGCGTTTAATGTGCGGTAAATTTTAACAGGATGACGCCGATCATGATGAATGAAATGGCAATGGCTTGATATATATTGAAATTCTCGCCTACCAAAATAATGTTGGTAATATATGTCCCTATGGCGCCTACGCCAACCCATATGGTATAGGCCGTTCCCAACGGCAAACTTTTCATTGCAACAGACAAAAATAAAAAACTGAGCACCAAGAATAATAGCGTGACCAGAGTAGGCGATAAACGGGTGAAACCCACTGATTGCTTCATAGCGGTAGCCCAAATAACTTCAAACAGACCGGCTATGATTAAGTATACCCAAGCCATTTTTTCTCCAATGACAGGGTCGTCCCTAAATTGAAGAGATCTCGCTGGTCGTCCAGAGAGATCCTTATGTTACCAGTAAAGACTACTGCTGACTACTGACAGGCAGGATCGGTGGTAGGCGCCTGCCTTACCCGCCAGACTTCGGGCCGCAGGCGCGTTGCCGGCGCTCGTTTACCCGAATCATTTTTTTGAGTAAGCTCATCGGGATGCTGTTGCTTGCCGCCTTCCCGCAACTCGAATTATTTAGGATATTTACCCAAACCCACCGGAGCAGCGTTGTGATGTTGGTTCACTTTGTTTTTTGTGCCTATGATATTTTAGGGTGTCTCACATAATCAACAAGGAGAATGATATGGAAGAGGCGCTTAATCAATCAATCATAGAACTACGCAGTAAAGTTAATGATTTGAAATACCATATGAAAATTATTGACGATAATTCAACACATTTATTGATACGTTCTGAAATAACTCTCAGTCTCATTTCGGCCATGATCGCTGATGGACTTATAAAGTGCGATGGGCTGGTTAAATATGCTGATGACATTTCGTTTGATCTTCCTGCGGAGAACAATGTGGTAGCAGATGAAAAGAAGATAATAATTAAGATATTAGGAGCAGTCAGAAAGAGATGTTGAGCCTGGATATTCCCAATGGTTTTCAGATTGAAGAAGAACGCTTCCTGGCCGGTTGACACTAATCGGCCATATTTTTTAGATAAATATAATACCATAAAGAATAACTTATTGAGTATTAACGATCTATTTACTCTGCATATCATAGCTTATAAAATTGTATTTCTTATCTGGAAACCGCTGGTGCTCAATAGAGGGCCGGGAATGTGATAGTCCCTCAATGTGCAAAGCTCGGTATGATGGGATAGGTTATGCTGGCCCTGACCAGCGCGTCAGGGCGGTAGGTGATATGGGGGGGTTACCGGCAACCAGCCATTCATCAGCTTCGTCAAATATTTCTTCGAGCAGTCGGTTAAAAACCGCTTTTTCCTGTTTGTCAGCGTCGGTATTGATACCGTTGGTGACCTTAACCTTATCGTAATAACTGTTCATTTGTACAGACTTTGGCTGCCTGGATGCAATAGTTAAGGTTAATTTTTCTTGCTAGGTGGTGTGAAATGTATATTCCCACGCTGCTGGCACTAGGCATTACATTGATTTGTAATTACATTGTGCCCATGTGGGCAGATATCGGTATGGGAGGGTATCACCCGCAGAAATGACGCCGGACCTCCGCTACAGCTTGTGCTAAGCAATAGGCAGAATGACAAGCACACCATGATCAATTTCATAGGCACTCCGCAATGTTTGTAGATAAGCAGATCATAGCACTTATTGTCTACATTGGTGGGGCGGTTGGCCTGAAACTAAAACCCTGAAGAACTTATAGTGACCAGCAGCGAGCATTCCATGCCCAGTATATTCTGTACCCGTCGTAGTACTGCCAGACGCTATCTTTGATAAAATAACCAGAGGTAAAATGAACTAACGTATTACCAATACATTTTAAACAATACACTACAAAAAATAACCCCACCCAAGACGACAAACCAGCAGATTTTCAGCAGTAGGTCGTCAGTTTTTTGTGTCACGTCCATATCTTCGTCCTCGCAATAATTGTGATGCCTGTCACGTATTTTACGTGGCACGAAGCGATGAAATAGTGATGTGTATCACAATTATGGTATTCGTCATACAAAATTATCTTGCGATAAGCTGCCGTGACTCTCTGGGTTTCGTTTGTGGCTTGATGGGGTAAGGCTCCTGCACAGTAGGCACTGCCAAATCTATTTTTCTGAAAAAAAACGGGCATAAATGCCCGTGTTCCACAGGAATAAATTAGAAATCAAAAGATAACAACGGAATGCGTTTAAACGATCTCATATCTTAACTAAATCAAGATTCAATGAACCATCGTATTAAAGCAGACTGCCGGCATTGAATGCGGCTGCACAGTTATTTTTATCAACCCATGATAAATGAAGTTATGAATATTAATGATATATTCATGGAATTGCTCTATTTTTTCGGTAAACGATCAGGACAGACGGTTAACCGGAACGTTTAAGAGAAAAAATCCACTTTACCACCTACCAGGTTGTACATCGCACCTGTTATTTTTATTTTACCCTCAACTTCCAATCTATTAAGAATATCGCTTTTACGTATCTCATCAATGGTGAGTTTCACATTGGTTTTAGCAACCGCGTCCACAAATTCGGGGTTGGCGCCGTTTCTTTCTTTGGCGTATTCGGTTTTTTCCATGGCTGGTTTGATCTTGTTAAGCAACCCGGTCAAATGACCCAGCTCCACATTGTCTATTGCGCCTTTTACCGCGCCGCAGGCGGTGTGTCCCATGACCAAAATGACCTTTGCCCCTGCCGCCGCGCATGCAAACTCCAAACTACCCAGGATATCGTCATTGGCAATATTGCCGGCTATCCTGCTGTTAAATGCCTCGCCAATACCGGAATCAAGTATAATTTCAGCCGGCGCTCGGGAATCCATACAGCTCAGTATGGCCACGGATGGAAATTGTGCGGTCTGACTGGCACGTTTTTGCGCGAGATAATCATGTTTTTGCGGTTTGCCCGCATGGAAACGGATATTGCCTTGTTTTAATCCTTCAATGACCTGATCCGGGGTCATTTTATCCCGCTCTTCTCGGGTAAGCGATGCTGCATAGGTGATGGCGGAAGTTCCCCCCGCCACCATGCCGGCGATCCCTAAAATAGTCATTCCGGCAGCGCCCTTTAACAATCTACGGCGAGCCGGTTCTGGTGATTGCAGAATAGTGTTTTGCATCATTAGCTCCTATAGCCTGGGGATCCCAACGAATAACACTTACGAATGGGATAGTAAAAAGCAATTGGCTGGGTATGTATAAATATGCGCAAATAAACATTAACCGAAAGGCCAACATCAATAAAGTGATGAGTGTTGTTTTTTTTGAGGATGATATTCTTTTTTTTACGGTGTCGATGACAAATAAGGGGCTTTGCTTTTATCATTGCCTAGGGATAAATAGTCCATCGCGAATATCCTGCCAGGATAGATAAGGTTTTTTGATCGTTGTTAAATTAAATCAATATGCAGATTTATTGCTTTCCATGCGCTTTATTGAATTTCCTTCACGTTTTTCCATTAAACCGACTGCGAACTGATGAAGAGCAATAAACGTTAAGCATTGTTCGCTTTTTTATTAAGAAAGATAATTTATTATATTTTTATCGGGTTGAATGAAAAGGTGCCGAATGAGGAGCGCCGCGGTAACATCCTGGCGTAGGAAAACAGATAAGGGCATCGGTAGGGATAACATTACAGCGAAGGCTGGGAGGAAGCGTTTATCCCCAAGGTCATACCATTGGATAATAAACCAGTGGAAACAATATGCTGCGCGTTGTTTCCACTGGGCTTGGCTTACGTCTGATGGCGATTATTACTGCGGGGCGACGACGGGCGCTGCGTTTGATGCGGAGTCGGTGGCCTGACCGTTAGCGGTAGCCGGCGCAGTTACCGCCGGCGCAACGGCTGACGCCCCGGTAGTCGTCTGGGGGGCGGCGGTTGCGGCCGAATTCGGCGCTGCCGCTGGTGCGTTTGCCGGAGCGATAGCCGGTGTCACGACAGGTTCGGTAGGCGCCGTGATATTGACCGGTATGCCAGAGCGATTTTGCAACGCGGCGTTAACCGAGTCCTGATTGACCAGCTGGTCTACCATGACCTTGCTCACGCTGATAGGCAGATTGATGGGAACCGGTTCGTTCGAGTGAAACTGTTCTTCGGTGGAAGACAGTGGGTTATGCACTTCGACATAACGCGTCCCATCAGGTTCGATGGTGGCTTTCACGGGTTCATCAATAAACTGTACGCGAGTCCCTACCGGGACGTGGTCGAATAAAAATTTAATGTCGTCGGCACGTAAACGCACGCAGCCATGGCTAACACGCAGTCCGATACCGAAGTTGGCATTGGTGCCATGGATGGCGTACAGGCGGCCGACATACAAAGCGTACAATCCCATAGGGTTATCAGGACCTGCGGGGAACACTTCGGGTAATGATTCACCGCGCGCGGAATATTCAGCGTGCATTGCTTTGGTCGGTGTCCAGGTGGGGCCATTTTTCTTGCGCTGTACCGTGGTAAGCCAGTTCACCGGGGTATCTTTACCCAGTTCACCGATACCGATAGGTAATACGATGACGGTCTTGGTCCCTTTCGGATAGTAGTAGAGGCGCATTTCGGCGCTGTTTATCACAATGCCCTCACGCGGTGAGTCGGGCAGGATGAGCTGATGTGGAATAACCAGTTTACTGCCGGGTTTCGGTAGGTAAGGGTCGACGCCTGGGTTGGCCTCGATCATATTGCT
>JAATGH010000327.1 GCA_015654745.1 Enterobacterales bacterium | reverse complement strand
GCTGCGCCGCCGTTGGAGAACTGGACGATTACCGGCGCGCGAACTTTCGCGGCGGCTTCCAGCACGGCATTGATCGAGTCGGTACCTACGCAGTTGGCGGCGGGCAGAGCAAAGTGGTTTTCTTTCGCCACGGCAAATACTTTTTGTACGTCGTCACCGGTGATAACACCTGGTTTTACAAAATCGAAAATCTTAGACATATTGCTTTGTCCTGTTTTGTAGGCCATTGATAGAGTGTAATCAACGGCAGTTGACCTAGCCTGCATGGGCAACGGCCGTTGCGGGCGCCAGTACCTCGCGCCCGGCTCGCTGATAAATTACTGTTTTGCGCGCTCTTAAAGCATAACCACGGCTGGCAATTTTTTGCCTTCCACAAACTCCAGGAAAGCGCCGCCGCCGGTGGAAATATAAGAAATCTTATCAGCAATGCCAAACAGATCGATTGCCGCTAAGGTGTCACCGCCGCCGGCGATGGAGAATGCGTCGCTGTTGGCGATGGCATTGGCGACGATTTCGGTACCTTTACGGAAATTCGGGAATTCGAATACGCCTACCGGGCCGTTCCACAAAATGGTCTTGGCTTTTAACAAAATATCGGCCAATTGCTGGGCGGATACGTCGCCCAGATCCAAAACCTGCTCGTTATCTTTGATGTCGCTGGCCGATTTTAGGGTGGCGGTGGCGGTTTCAGAAAACTCGGTTGCGACACGCACATCGGTGGGCACCGGGATCTGACAGGTTTGCAGCAGGCGTTTTGCCTCGGGAATCAAATCAGCTTCGTAGAGGGATTTTCCGACGTTGTGGCCTTGGGCCGCAATGAAGGTGTTGGCGATACCGCCGCCGACAATCAGCTGGTCGGCAATTTTGGACAGTGAGTCCAAAACGGTCAGTTTAGTGGAAACCTTGGAGCCGCCGACGATGGCAACCATCGGGCGCGCCGGATTACCCAGGGCCTTGCCCAGTGCGTCGAGTTCGTTAAACAGCAGCGGGCCGGCGCAGGCGATAGGCGCGAATTTACCTACGCCGTGGGTGGAAGCCTGGGCGCGGTGGGCGGTGCCGAACGCGTCCATTACATAGATGTCGCATAGGGCGGCATAACGTTTGGCCAAGGTTTCATCGTCTTTCTTTTCGCCTTTGTTGAAGCGAACGTTTTCCAGAACCACCAGTTCACCGGGCGCGATTTCCAGGCCATCGAGGTAGTCTTTTTCCAGACGTACGGGTGATGAAAGGTGCTCTTTCAGATAATTTACTACCGGCAGCAGGGAGAACTCTTCGTTGTACTCACCTTCGGTCGGACGACCAAGATGGGACGTCACCATGACGCTCGCGCCTTGTTTTAGCGCAGCTTCAATGGTGGGCAAGGAAGCACGGATGCGTGCATCGGACGTGACTTTTCCGTCTTTAACCGGAACGTTGAGATCGGAACGGATAAGGACGCGTTTACCAGCCAGATCCAGATCAGTCATCTTAATTACAGCCATGGTGAACCCTCTTGTTGATTCTCGTAAAATTGCCTGAACGGCGGGGAGCGTTTCCACCCACCGGCCTAGAAGCCGTATCGGACCGCGCCATCGTGAAGGATCGCTATCGATGGGCAAGGTGTATTCCTAACATATCCACCGCTGCGTGGCGTTGCCCGTTGTGCTTCACGGGTCCGCACTGCCCCGCTGCCCATCGGGTGCGATGCGCGGGCGATATAATCCACTGCTAACTTATATTCATTCTATACAGTCAACTATATCATGAAATGCGTCCCATGCCGCTTTTTGCGATAAGCGCCAGGAGGGGCGGTGGCCGTTGCAGTTTTGGTTAATCGCCAATTTAGCGGTGGCGAGCGAGCCGTTCATGCGACGATGGGTGTGGCTTTTGCCGTGTTAGATTAACCGGAGATCGCGGCGACGGAAACCCTACTGAAACGGTTCAGCTAGAATAATCAAAAAATGTGGCTAGCGGAATAATTTTGCTGATTTTGTGATGGAAGTCCGATTAAGCGGAGTAATTTGGCGTTTTTTTGCGCACTTGCTCAAATAATTTAGAGATGCAGGAGGCGATCCCTTTAGCAGGGATCGCTTTAGGTTCCGGGTTGGCGGGCCTACTGCGCCGTGGGCCGGTCGGGCAGCTCAACAAGGGCTGCCTCGACCCCATCGGCGCGCGCTCCCTTTGGCGGGGTTCACGGTAGGTCCCGTGGTGGCGCGCCTGGTCTTAGCCTAGGAGCGAGCGCGCTTTGTCCAGTACGTTGCCCGTGGTGAACCCAAACAGTTCAAACAGTTGTTCCGCGGGTGCCGATTCGCCAAAGGTGGTCATGCCGACGATGGCGCCGTTGAGGCCGACATATTTGTACCAGTAATCGGCGATGCCCGCTTCGATGGCCAGGCGCGCGCTGACGTCTTTGGGCAGTACCGCCTCGCGGTAGGCGGCGTCCTGCAGGTCGAACACTTCGGGCGAGGGCATGGATACGACCCGCACCCGGCGGCCTTCACCGTTCAGTTGATCCCAGGCCGCCACCGCCAGCGAGACTTCCGAACCGGTGGCGATGATGATCAGTTCAGGTTTGCCTTCGCTGTCTTTAAGCACATAACCACCGCGGGACACGTTGGCCAATTGTTGCGGCGTACGGGTTTGCTGCGTCAGGTTCTGGCGTGAGAATACCAGGGTGCTGGGGCCGGTGGCGTGTTCGATGGCCTGCTGCCAGGCCACCGCTGATTCGACCTGGTCGCATGGGCGCCAGGTGCGCATGTTCGGCGTTAGCCGCAGGCTGGCCAGCTGCTCTACCGGCTGGTGTGTCGGACCATCTTCACCGAGGCCGATGGAATCGTGGGTATAGACGTAGATGGAGCGGATTTTCATCAGCGCCGCCATGCGTACCGCGTTGCGGGCGTATTCCACAAACATGAGGAACGTGGCGGTATAGGGCACAAAACCGCCGTGGACCGCGAGTCCGTTGGCGATGGCGGTCATGCCGAATTCACGCACGCCGTAGTGGATATAGTTGCCCGCCGGGTTGTCCCCGAGGGATACCGAATTTTTCCACATGGTCAGGTTGCTCGGCGCCAGGTCGGCTGAGCCGCCCAGCAGTTCCGGTAGCGCTGGTCCAAAGGCGTCCAGGGCGTTTTGCGAGGCTTTGCGGCTGGCGATATTGGCCGGGTTGGCCTGCAGTTGTTCAATATAGGCCTGGCTTGACGCCGTCCAGTCGGCGGGCAGCCGGCCTTCGGTACGGCGTTTGAATTCAGCCGCCAGTTCGGGGAAAGCGCGCGCATACGCGGCAAACTTGTCGTTCCAGGTGGCTTCACGCGCCGCGCCGGCCCGCTTGGCATCCCAGGCGTCGTAAATATCCTGCGGGATGACAAAGGGGGCTTCGGTCCAGCCCAGCGCTTTGCGGGTAGCGGCCACTTCGGCCTCGCCCAGCGGTGCGCCGTGCGCTTCATGGGAGCCGGCCTTGTGCGGCGAGCCAAACCCTATCACCGTCTTGCACATCAGCAGCGACGGGCGATCGGTCACGGCGCGCGCTTCTTCAATGGCGGCCTGGATGGCGGCGCTATCGTGTCCGTCCACGCCGCGCACTACGTGCCAGCCGTAGGCTTCAAAGCGTTTGGCGGTGTCGTCGGTGAACCAGCCTTCCACATGGCCGTCGATGGAGATGCCGTTGTCGTCATAAAACGCCGTCAGTTTGCCGAGTTTCATGGTACCGGCGAGGGAGCAGACCTCGTGGGAGATGCCTTCCATCATGCAGCCGTCGCCCATAAACACATAGGTGTGGTGGTCAACGATCTCGTGGCCCGGGCGGTTAAACTGCGCCGCCAGGGTCCGTTCGGCAATCGCCATGCCCACGGCGTTGGCAACGCCCTGGCCAAGCGGGCCAGTGGTGGTTTCCACGCCTTCGGTGTAGCCGTACTCGGGATGGCCCGGTGTTTTGGAATGCAGCTGGCGAAAGTTTTTCAGCTCCGCTATCGGCAGGTTGTAGCCGGTAAGGTGCAGCAGGCTGTACAGCAGCATTGAGCCGTGACCATTGGAGAGGATAAAGCGGTCGCGGTCGGCCCATTTCGGGTTGGCCGGGTTGTGGTTAAGGTAATCACGCCAGAGGACTTCGGCGATATCCGCCATGCCCATAGGGGCGCCGGGATGGCCGGATTTAGCCTGCTGGACCGCGTCCATACTTAATGCGCGGATGGCGTTCGCCAGTACTTTTCGGGATGTCATGAATTGCTCCGTTGCGGATTGAATATTGTCTCGTTGACCAAGCCATTATAAAATCAATCACTTAACTTTAGAGACTGTGGAAAAATATTGCTAAATGTACCCTAGATTGGGGCCGATTGTATATGCAGGAACGCGCGATAAATAGGGGATATTCCCCTGTCTTTGCTTGAATACGCCGGGGGGAAGTAAAACAATAAATTTCAGATAAAAAAATTGTTACGTGCATCACAAAATGTTTAAAAACACGAAAAAAAAGAACCCGATGAGCTTACTTGGGTAAGTGATTCGGGTGAACGAATGCGGCAAACGAGAGAACCCGATGAGCTTACTTGGGTAAGTGATTCGGGTGAACGAATGCGGCCAACGCCCCCGCGGCGGGAAAGATGACGGGGGTACGGCAGGTTGTACCCCCGATGCGGGTAACCTTAGACGGTTTTTTTCGCCCCTTGAATGTAAAGCATCTCTAGCGCCAGGGTCGCGGCCGCCAGCGCGGTGATTTGCGAGTGATCGTAGGCCGGCGCCACTTCGACCAGATCCATGCCGACGATGTCGAGAGACTGCAGGCCGCGCACCAGTTTGAGGGCCCGATCGGTGGTCAGGCCGCCAATGACCGGCGTGCCGGTGCCCGGCGCGCTGGCAGGATCAAGGCAGTCGATATCGAAGGTCAGATAAACCGGCATATCGCCGACGATCTGTTTGATCTGGGCCAGGATATCGTCCACGTTGCGGTCGTTTACCTGGCCGGCATCCAGCACGGTAAAGCCGTTATCGTGATCGTGTTCGGTCCGGATACCAATTTGGACCGAGCGGGTCGGGTCGATCAATCCTTCGTTTGGCGCATGGTAGAACATGGTGCCATGGTCGAATTTGCTGCCGTTGCTGTAGGTATCGGTATGGGCGTCGAAATGCACCAGCGCCATTTTGCCGAAATGTTTGGCATGGGCGCGCAACAGCGGCAGGGTGACATAGTGGTCGCCGCCGAAGGAGAGCAGGCGTTTGCCCGCCGCCAGCAGGCGCTCCGCGTGGGATTGCAGCTTATCGCTGAGATCCTGCGCGTCGCCGAAATCAAAAACCACGTCGCCGCAGTCCACGATTTTTAAACGCTGGCGGACGTCGAAGTCCCACGGCCAGCGACTGCCTTCCCAGGCCAGGTTGGTGGAGACTTGGCGGATAGCGCCCGGTCCGTGACGGCTGCCGGAACGGCCGGAG
>JAATGH010000420.1 GCA_015654745.1 Enterobacterales bacterium | reverse complement strand
TTATTTCTGGCCGCATCTCCTGTTGGGGATGGTCGCGGCGGGATTTGGCGTGCCTTATATGCTCAACAACGGGCAGGAACAGGCACATCTTGCCAACTCCCTGCCGAGCCTGAGCCGACAAAATGCGTTTAACGCCGGCTTCGATCGCCTGGCCTTGTTAAAAGACGTCCAGCGCCGCCCTTCATTTAGCGTCGATTATTGGCACCAGCACGCCATTCGCACGGTTATCCGCCATTTGTCCGTTGCCTGGGTGCCGCAACATCTCAGCCCGCAGTCGGTGGCCGCGGAAATCGTCGCGCCGCTTAAAGCACAGCATCAGGTGTTGTTAAGCACGCTAAACGCACTGCTTACCCGCGAATCGCGACCCGCGGCGCTACCGCCCCAGGTCGCGTGCGTGGACTACCTACCTTATGCCGATCATCGTACAGGAATTCGCCTGGTCCAGGTACAGGGAATTCGCGCCGGACCCGTTCTTCATACCTGATCGATTTCGAGTCGTGGCAAGGCGGCAAGCGCGAGAATCCCGATGAACCAACAATGGCTCGGGTGAGCAAGCGAAGCCCATGCCCCTGCGGCTCGAAAGATACAAGGTATTCCTTAACCCTGTGCCACGGGCTCATTTTACACCTCCTTACGTATTTATTGGCCGCTGCCTGTTAAACAGGCCTGCCGTGACGAGATTTGAATAATTATGTTATCTAAACTGCTTACAAAAGTTTTTGGTAGTCGCAACGATCGTACTCTGCGCCGCATGAGCAAAACCGTTGAACTGATTAACCGGATGGAACCGGACATGGAACAGCTGACGGACGAGCAGCTGGCCGCAAAAACCATCGAGTTTCGGGCGCGCCTGGAAAAAGGCGAAACCGTCGACAGCTTACTGCCGGAAGCCTTCGCCGTGGTGCGCGAGGCGAGTAAACGGGTCTTCGCCATGCGCCACTTCGATGTGCAGCTGCAGGGCGGTATGGTACTCAACGACCGCTGCATTGCCGAAATGCGGACCGGCGAGGGTAAAACCCTGACGGCGACCCTGCCGGCCTACCTGAACGCGCTGAGTGGCAAAGGCGTGCACGTGGTTACCGTCAACGATTATCTGGCGCAGCGTGATGCGGAGAACAACCGTCCGCTATTTGAATTCCTCGGCCTTACCGTCGGCATCAATTTGCCGAATATGCCTGCGCCGGCTAAGCGCGCCGCCTATGCCGCCGATATTACCTACGGCACCAACAATGAGTATGGCTTCGACTACCTGCGCGATAATATGGCCTTTAGCCCCGAAGATCGCGTACAGCGTAAACTGCATTACGCGCTGGTGGATGAGGTCGACTCCATCCTGATTGATGAAGCGCGTACGCCGCTCATCATCTCGGGTCCGGCGGAAGACAGTTCTGAAATGTACCAGCGGGTGGATAAGCTGATCCCGCATTTGATCCGCCAGGACAAGGAAGATTCCGACTCCTTTCAGGGCGAAGGGCACTTTTCCGTGGATGAAAAATCCCGCCAGGTCAATCTGACCGAGCGCGGGCTGGTGCTAATCGAGGAATTGATGGTTGAGGCCGGCATCATGAATGAAGGCGAGTCGCTTTATTCTCCGGCCAATATCATGCTGATGCACCACGTTACCGCCGCGCTGCGCGCCCATGTGCTGTTTGCCCGCGACGTGGACTATATCGTCAAGGACGGTGAAGTGATTATCGTCGACGAACATACCGGGCGCAGCATGCCCGGCCGCCGCTGGTCCGATGGCCTGCACCAGGCGGTGGAGGCCAAGGAGCATGTGGCCATTCAAAATGAAAACCAGACTCTGGCATCGATTACCTTCCAGAATTATTTCCGTTTGTATGAAAAACTGGCCGGGATGACCGGTACCGCCGATACCGAGGCCTTTGAATTCAGTTCAATCTACAAGCTTGATACCATCGTGGTGCCGACCAACCGCCCGATGATCCGTAAAGATTTGCCGGATCTGGTCTATATGACCGAAAAGGAAAAAATCGACGCCATCATCGAGGACATCAAAACCTGTTCCGCCAAGGGCCAGCCGGTATTGGTCGGGACCATCTCCATTGAAAAATCGGAAGTGGTTTCGCGGGAACTGGATAAAGCCGGTATTGACCACAAAGTGTTGAACGCCAAATTCCACGCCATGGAAGCGGATATCGTGGCGCAGGCCGGTTCGCCCGGTGCGGTGACGATTGCCACCAATATGGCCGGTCGTGGTACCGACATTGTCCTCGGTGGTAGCTGGCAGGCGGAGATATCCCATGTGGAAGAACCGACGGAGGAACAAATCGCCGCGATCAAGACTGCCTGGCAGATTCGCCATGATGCGGTATTAGCCTCCGGCGGTCTGCATATTATCGGCACCGAGCGCCATGAATCACGGCGTATCGATAACCAGCTGCGCGGCCGTTCCGGCCGGCAGGGCGATGCCGGCTCATCACGTTTCTACCTGTCGATGGAAGATGCCCTGATGCGCATCTTCGCCTCCGACCGCGTTACCGGCATGATGCGCAAATTGGGCATGAAACCGGGCGAAGCCATCGAACATCCTTGGGTCACCAAGGCGATCGCCAACGCGCAGCGTAAGGTGGAAGGCCGCAACTTCGATATTCGTAAACAGCTACTGGAATATGATGATGTCGCCAACGACCAGCGTCGGGCTATCTATAGTCAGCGTAATGAACTGCTGGACGTGGCGGATATCAGTGAAACCATTCTCAGCATCCGCGAGGATGTGCTGAAAACCGTGATCGATAACCATATCCCGCCGCAGTCGCTCGAGGAAATGTGGGATGTGCCCGGGCTGGAAAAACGGCTAAAGGATGACTTCGATCTTGATATGCCGATTGCCGAATGGCTGGACCAGGAGCCGGGCCTGCATGAAGAGACCCTGCGCGAACGGATCCTGGAAAAAACGTTGGAGCAGTATCAGCGTAAAGAGGATGTGGTCGGCATCGATATGATGCGCAGTTTTGAAAAAGGCGTGATGCTGCAGACGCTGGATTCGTTGTGGAAAGAGCACTTGGCCGCGATGGATTACCTGCGCCAGGGCATTCATTTGCGCGGCTACGCGCAAAAAGACCCTAAGCAGGAATATAAACGCGAATCCTTTGCCATGTTTGCCGCCATGCTGGAGTCATTGAAATATGAAGTGATCAGCACCCTGAGTAAAGTGCAGGTGCGGATGCCGGAAGAGGTGGAAGCATTGGAGCAGCAGCGCCGTGAGGAAGCTGAACGTTTGGCGCTCCAGCAACAGCTGAGCCATCAGTCCACGGAGATAGCGTCGGCTACGGCGCCGGCCTCGGCCAATACGCCGGTTGTCGAAGGGCGCAAAGTGGGCCGCAACGATCCTTGTCCCTGCGGCTCGGGCAAAAAATATAAGCAGTGCCACGGAAAATTGCAGCAATAATAAAAGGGGTGGTTCCCTCTAAAGGAACCACCTTGGTTGTGTTGGCCTGAGCGGTATATGGTCCGCGGAAGGGAGAAGTACCTATGACAATGAATTTACTCACTATTGCCGTGGGCATTATCCGTAATGCGCAGCAGCAGATATTTATCGCCCAGCGAGCGGTCGATGCCCATATGGGCGGGTTTTGGGAATTTCCCGGCGGTAAAATGGAACCGGGCGAGACCCCGGAGCAGGCGCTAAAACGTGAACTGCTTGAAGAAACGGGTATCCTGGTGGAGCAGGTCGAACTGCTGGCGACCAGCCAGCACCAATTCGCCGACCGGCAAATGGCCTTCTATTTTTATCTGGTTGAGCAATGGCGCGGTACGCCCTATGGCAAAGAAGGACAGCCGGTGCGCTGGTGCCCGCAGGCGGAGCTGCTCGCTGCCGAATTTCCACCGGCCAATGCGGCTATTATCCGTCAGCTTATTGCCAGTCAGTAATCTCAGGGATGCCGCGGTGCCTGCGCGCAGCGGCGTGACCCCTCGCCAATGTGCTTTATGCGCCGGCGGATACCGCGTGATGCCTTACAGCACGGCTTAACGTTGATTTTCACTCCAATCATCGCTGTCGGTGATCTGCACATCACTGGCAATATATTTCTCTTCATCCGCCCACTCGCCCAGATCGATTAGCTGGCAGCGCTTACTGCAAAACGGCCGAAATTTGCTTTGCGGGCCCCATTCAACGTCGGTTCCACAGGTAGGGCACTTTACTAAAATAATGTCATCACTCATTTAATACTCCAACTACTTAACTGCACATCCACATGTCTCAACTCTATGTCTCAACAATAAATTATACGTCTTAACACCGTTTCTGAACGACACAATAAAACGCCCCTCTTCAGGTTAACAGCAGGCTAATTCAAAAGGCAGACGATTTGGAATAACGCCCTTCTCTGTATCCAATGACAAGAACCGAATGGCGTAGCGGGTTTTATAGCCTGAAACCTGCGGGTAAAGCTGATAAAGCAAGGGAATGCGCAATCGCAATAAATCCGCGTCCTCGGCGTTGTCCTGGAAAAATCCATTCAGGCTGATCAGGCTTTTAAAGGGTTCTGAATGTCGCACCAGCTCGAGAGCCATCGATAATGCGTTGTGCAAAGGATCCATCGTTTTTAGCCAGATCGACGTTTGGCCGTCGCGCTGCTCTTGAGGCAAATGCAGCCAAATATGCAGGCCGGGTAGATCGAAACTGCAGCAGCCGCCGGGTATCGATAAACGCTGACGCACCGAGCTTATCAATCGATCTTCACGCAGCGCCTGGCCAAGGCGCGGTGCCGACATTAACACCGCCGCGCAATTCTTGAGTTCGCTGCGCAACGTACGCACACGATCGCTGTCCACGCCGGGGACGCCGTCCCATTGCAGCATTTTTTGCTGCTGGCGCTCCAGCTCTTTTAACATTTCCGTGCGAACATCACCGCGTTCAAGGACATCCAGCAGGTCGGAGATGGTGCGGAAAAAGGGTAACGCGCTTGATATGTCAGTCAACGTCGGATAGGTGTAAAGTTGTTGCAGTAAAAATTCCAGACGCAGCCAGGTGCGCATTTTTTCATTTAACGGATGCTCGAAAAGCACCGATGCCGAGTAGACGTCACTCATTATAATTAATCCTGTCGAGTTGCTGATGTCGCAAGCTGATGGTAACAACGGTGCAGCCTGGCTACGTTTGCCGTTATCTCATCTGGACGCCCGCTATTATCTATAATATCGTCGGCACAGGCCAAACGCTGTTCTCGAGTGGCCTGTGCGGCAAGAATGTTCTCAATTTGTCCACGATCGATACCGTCGCGGCGCAGGGTACGCTGAATTTGCACCTCGGGTTCCACATCCACCACCAGCACTCGGTCGGCTTGGGATTGCAGGTTATTCTCCAGCAGCAGCGGCACCACCCACAGTACGTAATCACCCGTCGCGTTGGCCATGCATTGCTTGGTTTCGCGCGCAATCAAGGGATGGAGCAATGCGTTCAGCCACGCCTTATCCCGCGGTGAACTGAAAATATGCCGGCGCAGCAAAGGGCGGTTGAGCGCGCCGTCGGCCAGGAGGATGTCGTCCCCAAAGCGGGCATGTATGGCGCGCAGAGCCTCGCTACCCGGTTCCACTACGCGGCGCGCGATCACATCGGCGTCGACAATCGTGGCACCCAGCTCGGCAAAAGCATTGGCCACGGTACTTTTGCCACTGCCGATCCCCCCTGTTAGTGCAACAATATAGCGCATTGAGTTTGCTGTCTCCCTCTCTGCCCGACTGAGGATAAATTGGTACGATTGTAGCGTAATTCCGCGGGTTTTCGCAGTCTTGCCGTAAGAATAATCCGGCGTATGATACCGTCACTGGTATTGGGTATTTCGTGCCCGAACTTTATAAGCGACTTGTCGCCATTGACCAGGAATAGCCGTTATGCGTATTGAAGAAGATATTAAATTAGGATTTAAAGACGTTTTGATTCGCCCTAAGCGGTCAACCCTGAAAAGTCGCTCTGATGTTGAACTGCAGCGCGAGTTCACGTTCAAACATCCAGGCTGCTCCTGGTCCGGCGTCCCGGTCATCGCCGCCAATATGGATACGGTCGGCACATTCCGCATGGCCCAGGCGCTGGCAGCCTTTGACGTTCTCACCGCCGTACATAAACATTATAGCGTCGAACAATGGCGCGATTTCGTTGCGAGGGTCCCGGAATCCATTTTGCGCCATGTGATGGTTTCCACCGGCACATCGGAAGCGGATTTTGTGAAGATGAAGCAGATCCTGGCGCTTTCGCCATTATTGACCTTTATTTGTATCGACGTGGCCAACGGTTATTCGGAACACTTTGTCAATTTCGTGCAAAAAGCCCGTGACGCATGCCCTGACAAGGTCATCTGCGCCGGCAATGTGGTGACCGGCGAGATGGTGGAGGAGTTGATACTCTCCGGCGCCGATATCGTAAAAGTCGGGATCGGTCCCGGCTCGGTATGCACAACCCGGGTTAAAACCGGCGTTGGGTATCCGCAGCTTTCCGCGGTGATTGAGTGCGCCGATGCCGCCCACGGCTTAAGCGGCCAGATTGTCAGCGACGGCGGATGTTCCGTACCGGGCGATGTAGCCAAGGCCTTTGGCGGCGGCGCGGACTTTGTCATGCTGGGCGGCATGCTGGCCGGCCATGACGAATGCGAAGGGACGCTGGTGGAGGAAAACGGAGAAAAGTTTATGCTGTTTTACGGCATGAGTTCCGAATCCGCGATGAATCGTCACGTGGGTGGCGTGGCGGAATATCGCGCCGCCGAGGGTAAAACCGTTAAGCTGCCCCTGCGCGGACCGGTAGAGAACTCTATCCGGGATATATTGGGAGGCCTGCGCTCGGCCTGTACCTATGTCGGCGCCTCGCGTTTGAAAGAGCTGACCAAACGTACCACCTTTATTCGGGTGGCCGAGCAGGAAAACCAGGTGTTTACCCAGCTCTAGTCCATGTCATCTTGCTGACCCCGGCGTTCCTGCGTTATAGCCAAAAAACGTCAGCTTTCCCTCCACCACACCGCCGGATCGCGCCGGCTCCGGCGGTGCGCCTCAGTAATGGCCAAACGCCTCGCCCAACTGCATTAACGGCAGGTATAACATCACCATTAACGCACAGACGATGCCGCCTAAAATCAGCAGCAGCAGCGGCTCGGCCATTTGCGCCAGCGTATCGGTAAGCCGCTGTGTGCGCTGTTCATGCAGGTGGGACAATTGCTGGAATACCTGTTCCAGCGTGCCGGAAAATTCCCCGGTTTTGATCAGCTGATGGCAATGGGGTGGAAACAGGTGATGGCGATAAAAGGCTTGATGCAGATCGTACCCTCGCTGAATATGTCGGCGCATGTCCAGCAACGCCTGGCGGTAGCCGGGATGGTTAACGGCGTGGGCGGCGACTTCCAGGCTGTTATCAAGCGTTATCCCGGCCGGATGGGTCATCGCCAGGCTTTGGAACAGCTGGTATAAATTATGATGGCGTATCAGCGCGCCCAGTCCCGGCAGGTATAACAGCCCCGCCAGGATGCGATGGCGCAACCCTGGGTAGAGAGGGCATACCCGCCGGTAGAGGGCGCACAGAATGACGGCCAGTATCAGCGCCGCCAGGCCGATGCCGCCGGCATTTTCCGCCAATTCCAGCAAACACCGGGTCGCCGCCGGTAACGGCGCAGCCAGCTGTGCGTACAATCTGGCGAATTCCGGCAAGATCGCCATCAGCATCAGCACGATCACCGCCGCTGTCGTAAAGAGAATAAACAGGGGATAGCGTAAAGCGGCCAGTACGCTTTTGGTGAGCCGATCCAATCTGGCCTCCTGTTCCGCCAGCCTATGGCAGCACTGATCCAGCCTTCCGGTCAGTTCACCCAGCGCCATCATCGCGCAATACCCGCGGGGAAATATATGGGGAAAATCAGCCAGAGCCTGCGACAGCGTCAATCCTTGCTCAATTTTGGCGCTCAGCAGGCGCAGCAGGCATCTCCAGCCGGCACGGGGATGATCTTCCGCTAACACGCCCAGGCACTCCCGCAGCGGCAGGCCGGCGCCAAGCAACGATGCCAACTGCGCCATCAAGGCAGCCAACTGGTGTTTGCGCCAATACCCTTGGCCAATATAACCGACGGTACGTACGCTGAACGGCTGCAGGTTTTGCTCAATCAGTGCCCTGCGCACCGATATTTTATTGTTGCCCAACAGATGCCCGGTGCTGACGTTGCCATCGGGGTTCAATCCGTGCCACGCATAAAGCCATACGCCGCTCATGTCGGTTCCCCGAGCACCCGCGTCAATTCCTCAAGCGACGTAATCCCCTGTTCCACCAGCGCTATCCCGGCCCGCCATAGACCATGGGACGACGACAAAGCGCCGTCCGCGGCCATGGGCAACTAGAGATGGAATATACCGCATCGGCCGGTGTAGCCGTTATCGCAATACTGGCAGCCTGTGGCGCTCCAGCGGCGGCTTGGCAGCCAGGCCACGGGACAATGCGCGGCCGGGACCCGCACGCCGGAGGACTCGCGGCGACATCGTTCGCACAGTCGCCGCGCCAACCGTTGCGCCAGGACCATCAGTAGCACGGACTTTATCAGGGCGGAGTGTATCCCCAACTGCTCTAAACGCCGCGGCACCTCGGCGGCCGACAGGGTGTGCACTGTGGACAGCACCAGATGGCCGGTTTGCGCGGCGTGGACCGAGATGGCCGCGGTCTCGCGATCGCGTATTTCTCCCACCATAATCACGTCCGGGTCCTGACGCAGCAGGGCGCGCAGCAGCAACGGGAAATCTAATCGGGCCTTAGTATTGACTTGGCATTGTGTCACTCCGGCTAAAGGGATTTCCACCGGGTCCTCCACGCTGCAGATGTTGAGTTGATCGCGGCGCATGGCGCTGAGGGCGGCGTAAAGCGTCATGGTTTTGCCGCTGCCGGTCGGACCGGTGAGTAGCATCAGCCCCTGCGGCCGCCGCAACAGGCGTGAAAAGGTTTCCCTTATGGCGGCGGGCATACCTAACCGTTCCAGGGTTAATCCTCCCGGCGGGTCGCGCAGCAGACGTAAAACCACCTTTTCTCCCCATAGCGTCGGTAGGGTGGCGACCCGAAAAGAGCATTTTTTCTCTGGCGGTCCAAAAACAAACTGCCCATCCTGGGGGAGGCGTTTTTCGGCGATATCCAGCCGAGCCATGATTTTCAAACAGACCACCAGACGGGCGGCCAGCGCGTGAGGACAGGGCGCGCCTTCCCGCAGCAACCCGTCAATCCTCATGCGTATGACATACTCGGCCGACGGCCCGGG
The DNA here is from genome assembly GCA_015654745.1 of Enterobacterales bacterium. GTDB lineage: Bacteria > Pseudomonadota > Gammaproteobacteria > Enterobacterales > Enterobacteriaceae > Acerihabitans. The sequence goes on along the minus strand of JAATGH010000420.1, from coordinate 10,184 downwards.
TTCGATATGAATATCCGACGCCCGCCGGTCGATGCCCTGGTTAAGCAATACATCGATAAATTCATCCAAGGCCGTTTTATCGTCGGTCACGGTCATGATGCCTCCCCCTGCTCCCCGCCAAATCGGAAAAGCGCCTGACAGGGGGCGGCAAGATGCTGCGCGCCTTCCTCCGTCCGGCAAGCGCGCGTCCAGCATAATCCGCCGTCGCAACGCGCGGGCGTAAGCGTGAGCGTCAATCCCCGTAGCGCCTGCCGTCCGGTAAGGCTAATGGCGCCCTCATGCACGCCGATCCGTTCGACATACCGCGAAGAGAGTCCTTCGGGAATACCGGACTGGCCCGTTTGACAGGCGTTTAACCCATCATGTTGCATGGCGCAAAGCTCCACCGCCGATTTATAGGGGGCCAGCATATGCAGCATATCCGTCATGGCGGCACGGTCTAAATAGCGTTGATAGCCGGGTACGCCAATGGCGCTAAGCGTGGCGATAATTGCAATTACCACCATTAATTCAACTAATGTAAATCCCTGTTGATTATTCACAGCCTATCCCTCACTTTTGTTGCTGCCCCGACCTTAACGACAACATCGACTGTCGGCCAGGGGTAAGTCGTGACAAGGGATAGCCGATTACAAATAAAAATGATGGTTTACCGAAAAGCGAGAAATTTTGCGAGAGAGATCGAAAAAATACGCAATAGAAATTATCCGATGGGTTAAATGCGAATCCTGATCAACCGGATAGTAGATTGGAAAATCTGAACTCTGATGATTATGTTCAATTGCATTGTGAAGGGCTGATGTTTATTATGAATAGGGTAATGGGCCAGGGTTGTTCATGCAATAATAAAAGTAACGGCAGGCACCATAATGAATAATACAAAGTAAACTTAATGCTGGAAAATTAGATGAAAAAACTACTGCTTGTAATAATACTGTCTTCACTGGCAACAAACGTGTTTGCAAAAAATTTGCGTAAAGACATTGACGATAAATTGGCTCAATGTAACAAAGCTGCCATTACAACTTTAGATAGTGTCGATTGTCGTTCCACCGCGGCAGATGAGTGGGAAGCCGAATTAAATAATCAGTATCAATTATTACTCAAAGGTCAATCCCCAGAAGTGCAAGCCAATCTAAAAAACGCGCAAAGGGCATGGATTAAGTATAAAAATTCATATGTGTCAGCTATGGCAAGTTTTTATCGCCAAGAAGAGGGGACAGTCTGGACTATCATAATGGCAGAATCAAAGTTGAATGTTATACGCGATAAAGCCATTGATCTTTACCGGTTAAGAACCAGCACAAATCTTTCTGGTGAAGGTGAGTAACGGTGATAAGAAAAAGATTAACATAATTGCATTTTTTTATTGCGTTTTTTATAGGCGGCAATCTTGCTAAACAAACTTTCCTCTACAGATCTAACGAAATTCAAGATCTGCGGGGAATTGTTTATTCGTTAGCTATTCCAGCTTATTATGCTATTTGAAGAAAATATGTTCGCAATCGGTTTAATTTTATTGTTTATTTTTCCCGCAAAAATTGCATCCACTGCCTTACCGTTAATTTGATCCTTCGTCGTCCCTTCCACACCGCCCGGCCTCCTGAGACAGCGCGGACTTTATTGATTATGCGCTTTCGTTAGGGCAGATAAAATGACTAAAGTTTTATTACGCACTTCTTTGCTTTGCAGATTCGTTTTTTTTCATCCTGTCCCCTGTTGGCGGCAGACGCTTAGCACGACCTGCCGGAGCCAGCGATGGGCCGGATCAACCTCAAATCGCGGATGCCACAGCTGCGAGACGGTAATCCCGCTGGTTTGCACCGGCAGTTCAAAGGCGCAGAGTAAGGCCGGTGCGCCATTCACATTAGCAACCGGTTGATTGAGCAGGCAAGATGCGGGCACGAGCGCCACCAGATCCGACGTTTGGGCCACCGCCAGCGCGGCGTAAAAGCTGGGCACCACGGCGGTTATCTTACGTGCCAAACCCATCTCGGCCAGCGCGTCGTCCACTGGGCCGCTTATCCGCCCGCTGCGGGACGCGACAACATGCCCGAAAGACGTATATAGCCTGGCGCTGACGTTAGGCTCGTACGCGAGGGGGTGGCCTGTTCTGACCACGCCAACGAACCTGTCCCTAAATAGCGCCTGCAAACGAATTTCCGGGCCCATTTCTCATAAAACGCCTATTTCAAGATCAACCAAGCCTTCGCGCAACGGTCTGGAGGTTTTCTCCGGCTTAGGTGCAAACCGCAAACGTGCCAAGGGTGCCGCCCTGGCCACCGCCGCAATAAGCGCAGCGCCGAAAGCCACCACAAAATCGTCGTTGGCACGCAGGATAAAGGTTCGCCCAAGCGTGGATAAATTTAATTGCGACGAGGAAGGACGCAGTACGGTACGGGCTTCAAATACGGTATTTTGGGTTCGTGTTTGTATTTCCTCGGCATAAGGTGTCAACACCATATGACGCCCGGCGCGAACCAGCAACGGATCGCCGGTGGCCGCGCGCAGGCGGCCCAGCGTCCGGCTCATGGCCGAGGCGCTTAAGCCAAGACGACGCGCGGCGCCGGACACGCTCCCCTCGGCGAGAAGCACATCGAGCGCAATAAGTAAATTAAGGTCGGGTTCAGTCATCCCTCATAGTATCCCGGCCTGAAAAATGAGGAAAGGCGTCTGATGCAGGTTATAAGTGCAGAGGCTGCGTCTTCCGCCCTATAGCCGCCATGGTTATAGTATCTACACCTTCAATTCAACCAAATGACGTCGGTCCGGACGTAATCTGCGAGCCGATCGCTCTCGGAGGAGATGATTAATGCCAACACTTCGCACGCATAAGACCGTCCTGCTTATCGGCGCGTCCCGTGGCCTGGGTTTTGCCATGGTGGAGGCGTACCTGAAACGTGGTTGTAAGGTGATTGCGACCGGGCGGGCGTTGTCCAGAGGCCCGCTTTTGCACCTGGCTGAACGTTTTCCAGAATTACTTGAAGTAGAGACGGTGGATATCACGGTACCTGGCCAGCTTAATGACTTACATGCCCGGCTTAGCGAACGGCGCGTTGATCTGCTGTTTGTGAACGCCGGCGTTAAAAACGACGATCGTGAAACGATTGCCGACGTATCGACTGATGAGTTTATCCGCGTCATGGTAACCAATTCGCTAAGTCCGATGAGGGCTATTGAAACCTTTGCCGATCTGGTCCTGCCGACGGGCACCCTTGGCGTCATGTCCTCCGGACAGGGGAGTTTAACAAATAATACTCAGGGTAATTATGAGGTTTACCGGGGCAGCAAAGCGGCGTTAAACATGTTTATGCGCAGCTTCGCGGCGCGCCACCACGACGATCCCCGGACGCTACTGCTCATGGCGCCCGGATGGGTCCGCACGGACATGGGCGGCCCGGAAGCGCGGTTAAATATAGACGAAAGCGTTCCACGGCTACTAGACACGATCGAAGCCCATGAAGGCCGTCCAGGATTGCATTATCTTGATTATCTTGGACGTGTCGTCCCCTGGTGACGGCGACCGCCGGCGCCCGTTTCGCCGTCTGGTAAAACCTCCGCCGCTACCTAGGGAGCGAACTTATTGAAACCGCATCGAGAGATCGAGGGCATGGACATGTTTGGTTAACGCGCCGACCGAAATAAAATCGATGCCCGTTTGGGCAAAGTCCCGCAGGGTCGACAATGTCACGTTACCGGAAACTTCCAGCAGGGCGCGGCCTTGGGTTATGGCCACCGCCCGCTGCATATCGTCCAAGGAGAAATTATCCAGCATGATGATGTCGGCGCCCGCCGCCAGGGCCTGATTGAGTTCATCAAGGTTTTCGACCTCGACCTCCACCGGCACATAGGCGCGCAGCGCCACGGCGTGCTTCACGGCGTTGGCGATGGAGCCGGCGGCGATGATATGGTTTTCCTTGATCAAAAACGCATCGGCCAGCCCAAGCCGATGGTTGCCTCCGCCGCCGCACAGTACCGCATATTTGAGGGCGGTACGCAGGCCGGGCAGAGTCTTGCGGGTATCCAGCAACTGGGTATGGGTGCCGGCCAGCAGATCCACGTAGCGTTTAACCTCGGTGGCTACCCCGGACAGAGTCTGCACAAAGTTAAGCGCGGTACGCTCCCCGGTTAGCAGGATATGCGCCGGCCCGCTTAAGGTGCACAGCGGCTGGTTGACCTGCACGCTATCGCCATCCTTCACCAGCCAATCCACCACGACCTCCGCGCCGAGCTGGCTGAAAACTTCCTCTAGCCAGCGCCGACCGCAAAAGACACCGTCTTCACGGGTAATAATGGTCGCGTTCGCCTGACTGTCGCGTGCAAGCAACAGGGCGGTGATGTCGGCCTGCGGATCGGTTACCCCGCCAAGATCCTCGCGCAGCGCCAGGCTGACCGACAGCGGAATATCTTGTTGAACGCGCGCGAGCAAATCGGCCCGGCGGCGTTCGGTATCATAACGACGAGTTGGCATTAAAAACTCCGAATTGCCAATAAAGGGTAGATGAGAAACATGCTACCCTGTTGCTGGGATAAGTACCACCACCGGACCGTGGAGCATATCGATGCAGTTGATAAATGGCTGGATATCAGGGGTTAAGCGGGTGCCGTCGCCCTATTGCGACGATCGTCCGGACCATGAGGCGCCCTCGCTGCTGGTGGTCCATGGCATCAGTCTGCCGCCAGGGCAGTTTGGCGGTCCTTACATCGATCGGCTCTTTACCGGTACGCTTAAGCCTGATGAGCATCCTTTTTTTCAGCAGGTGTATCGGCTGCGCGTTTCCGCGCATTGCCTGATTCGACGTGACGGTGAAGTGGTGCAATATGTGCCGTTCGATAAGCGAGCTTGGCACGCCGGCGTCTCGGCCTATGCCGGCCGGCCGAAGTGTAACGATTTTTCCATTGGCATTGAGCTGGAAGGCGCCGATGATTTAGCCTATACAGAAGAACAATACGATAAGCTGGCCCAGCTCACGCGATTAGTCATGCAAGATTATCCCGTCACGCCGGAGCGAATTACCGGCCATAGCGACATCGCTCCCGATCGTAAAACCGATCCTGGTCCGGGATTTAGCTGGCGCCATTATCGACAATTGCTTACGCCCCGCGCCGCCGGCCATAACAGGGAGAATCCCGCTTTATGACGCTGTTCACGCTACTCTTGGTATTGGCCTGGGAACGTTTATTCAAGTTCGGCGAGCATTGGCAACTGGATCATCATCTGGAGCCGTTGTTCGCGCGGATTCGACACACCTCTCTGGTGGTGACCTTTTTAATGGCTTTATGTTGGATGTTGGTCGTGGCGTTGAGCCTGCGATTGGCCGCCAATTGGTTTTTCGGGGTGCCGTTACTGGTGTTATGGATAATGATATCGTTGTTATGCATCGGCGCGGGCGGCATTCGCAAGCATTACCGGGCCTATATACAGGCCGCCGGGCGCGGTGATGGTCATGCCTGCGACGCCATGAGCGAAGAGCTGACCCTGATCCACGGCCTGCCGGTGGATTGCGATAAAGAGGCGCGTCTGCGTGAACTGCAAAACGCCCTGCTGTGGATTAACTTCCGCTTTTATCTGGCCCCGCTGTTTTGGCTGGTGGTGGGCGGGCCTATCGGGCCGGTGTTTCTGGCCGGATATGCGTTCCTGCGCGCTCAGCAGACCTGGATGGCCCGTCATTCCACTCCGCTTAAACGTGCGCAGTCCGGTATCGATGCGCTGTTGCACTGGCTAGACTGGGTTCCGGCGCGCCTGGTGGGGGTAGCCTACGCGCTGCTTGGCCACGGAGAAAAGGCGCTTCCCGCCTGGTTTGCCTCGCTGGCGGATCTGCACACCGGGCAATATCAGGTGCTGACGCGGCTGGCACAGTTTTCCCTGGCGCGGGAACCGCATCTGGACGATATCAATACGCCCAGAGCCGCGGTGCTGTTAGCCAGGAAAATCACGCTGGTTATCGTCGTGGTCGTGGCCCTGCTGACCATTTACGGCGCGCTGGTCTAAGCCGGCCGCGCTACGCATTATCCGCCGGCGGCTCGCCAAAGCGCGGCATGCCGTCCTCATCCCAGTCGAACGCCTTGACCCGGGTATGGCGATTAGGATCATACAGCGGATCGCCGGTAATTTCGGTATAGGGCCGCGCGTGGTAGACCAGGATATCCTCGCCCCGTTCCCCGACGGTAAAGCTGTTATGGCCGGGGCCGAACTGGCGGTTTTGCCATTGGGTGCGAAAAACCGGTTGCGGCAGCTTGTGCCAGCGCGAGGCGTCGGTAATGTCCCCCTCGGCATCGGCCCACAGCAGACCGATACAGTAATTTTCATCGGTTGCGCTGGCGGAGTAGGTGATGAACAGCCGCCGCCCGTGGCGGATTACCGCCGGCCCTTCATTGACCCAAAATCCTATGCTTTCCCAAGGGAGTTCCGGTTTACTGATCATCACCGGCGGCGTTTTTAGCGACCAGGGCGTCGCCATTTCCGCCAGGTAAAGATTGGAATTACCCCGAATTGCCGGGTCATGCTGTGCCCAGAGATAGAAGTGTTTTCCCTGATGGGCAAAAACCGTCGCATCCAGGGAAAAGGTGTCCAACGGGGTGGCAATTCGGCCTTTTTCTTGCCAGTGGCCGGTTAACGGATTGTCATCGGCGCATTCCAGCACGAACATGCGATGCTGGAATAGGCCGTTGACGATCTCGGCAGAATGGGCCGCGGCAAAATAGAGATACCATTTGCCATTGATCATATGCAGTTCCGGCGCCCAGATGAGGGCGCTCATCTCCCCCTGCGGATGTTTGCGCCATACGACCACCGGTTCAGCTTGGGCGAGACCGGCCAGGCTGGCCGAGCGACGGATTTCCAGCCGGTCATATTCTGGTACCGAAGCGGTGAAATAATAATATCCATCATGATGCAGGTAGATAAAAGGATCGGCCCGCTGTTCGATCAGCGGGTTGGGCCATGCGCCGTCATTCATCTTTCTTCCTCCGAGCGAAAACGCTCCTATGGATAATGCCGCGATCGCGGGGCTTAAGGATGCTTGGTTTCCAACCGGGAGGGCGCTGTCCATTCATCGCCTTCCCGGTAATTTTCCCGGCGTTTTTCCAAGTCGCTTTGAATTTGCCGCATCAGCGGACGGTCTACCTTAAGCAGCCTGACCACCCCGGCGGTTATCAAATACCCGATCCCCGGGATAACGGTAAACAACAGCACTATTCCCTGCACGGCGCTCGGCGTTTGCCGGATCGCGTCCCCTTGATAGCCATAGGCCGACAGTATAAAACCGACAAGGGCGCCGGCGACCGCCAGCCCGACTTTAAGGAAAAACAGATTGCCGGAAAAACTGATGCCGGTAATACGCTTGCCGGTTTTCCATTCGCCATAGTCATCCACATCCGCCATCAATGACCAATGTAGCGGCGAGGGGATTTGATGCAGGATATTCAATATAAAGTACATCACCAAAATCAGCGATGTGATGTGGGGATTAAGGAAATAAAAGCCGCTGGAAAACAGCGCCAGGATAATATTGGTCCAGAAAAAGACCTTCAGTTTACAAAACCGATCGGTTAGCGGTTTGGCCAGCGCGCTGCCGATCATCATGCCCACCACCCCCAGGCTAATAAACAAGCTGGCAAAACCGGTGGACTGGTTCATGGCGTAGGTCACGTAATACATGGTGGCGGCCATCCGGATAAACCCGGGGCAAACGTTAAAAAAAGTAAGCAACAGTATGCGCACCCACTGATCGTTTTTCCAAATATCGCGTAAATCCGCCTTTAGCGCATCGTTAGTGGGAATGGCCGGTTTGACCCGTTCGCGCACCGTGGCGAAGCAGAATATAAACATCAGACAGCCAATGATCGATAACACCGTCATGGCCCACTGAAATCCTTTGGCCCGGTTGCCATCGCCAAACCAATCCACCATCGGCAGCAGCGTAAGGGAAATGATCAGCGTTGCGACGCCCACCAGGATAAAACGCCAGGATTGGCAGGAAACACGCTCTTGCGGATCGCTTGAGATCACCCCGCCCAATGAGCAATAGGGAATATTGATGGCGGTATAGATCAGTGACATCAGAAAATAGGTGACAAAAGCGTAAACCACCTTTGCCGTATAGCCCCAATCCGGTGTGGTATACATCAAAATGCTAAACACCGCAAAAGGCACCGCTAGCCAGAGCAGATAGGGCCGGAAACGGCCCCAGCGTGAGCGCGTGCGGTCGGCGATGGCGCCCATGATCGGATCGGTCACCGCATCAATAATGCGCACGGATAATAACAGCACCCCCACCAAGGCCGGGGCCAGACCAAATATGTCGGTGTAAAAATAGGCGAGAAACATGGTGATGGAACCCCAGACCATATTGCAGCCGGCGTCCCCCATCCCAAACCCGATTTTTTCCTTTAAGCTCAACGCCTGCGCTTTCATGGATCCACTCTCCGTTATATAGGATATGAATGACTCTTAGGCAGTATTGGCTTATTTAACGCGATCCGGTCAGCAACAACGAGTTGCGGAAATGGACAAACCGGTCATAAGAGAGGAATTGTGAGGCAAATAACATATTGCGGTGGAGCGGGGCGACGTATCACGCCGCCCGAAAGTCGGCCGGCGCGGTTAACCTGCAGGAGCTTGCTAGGGGAGTTCCACACCCGGGGCACTCTGCACTTTTTGCTTGTAGTAAAAACCGACCGCCAGCAGGCAGAGCCAAATCGGAATCAGGTAGACCGAAATTTCCATACCCGGCGTCATTAGCATCACCACCAGGATCGCGGCCATAAACAGCAGACATAGATAATTGCCGAACGGATACCACAGCGCCTTGAATTTGGTGGTCCGTCCTTGCCGCGCCAACGTCCGCCGGAATTTCAAATGCGCCAGGCTTATCATGCCCCAGTTGATCACCAAGGCGGAGACGACCAACGACATCAGCAGGCCGAAGGCTTTGCCGGGCATCAAATAATTAATCAGCACGCAAATGGCGGTTGCCAGCGCCGAAACGCCGATGGCCATTACCGGCACGCCCCGCCGATCAACCTTGGCCAGGATCTTGGGGCCATTGCCTTGGCGCGATAGGCCATAAAGCATGCGGCTGTTACTGTACACACAGCTGTTATACACCGACAGCGCGGCGGTAAGCACCACGAGATTCAGTATCGTCGCGACCCAATCGCTGTTAAGCGCATGGAAAATCAACACGAACGGGCTGCCGCCTTCCACCACTTTTCCCCATGGATACAGTGAGAGCAGGATGGCCAAGGAACCGATATAAAATAACAGGATGCGATAAATGACCTGGTTGGTGGCCTTGGGAATACTGTATTCAGGATTATCCGCTTCCGCCGCGGTAATGCCCACCAATTCCAGGCCGCCGAACGAGAACATGATGACCGCCATCGCCATCACCAGACCGCTGACGCCGTTAGGGAAAAAGCCTCCCTGCGCCCACAGGTTGGTGACGCTGGCTTCCGGGCCGCCATGGCCGCTAATCAATAGCCAGGCGCCGAAAATAATCATCGCGATGATAGCCACCACTTTGATGATGGCAAACCAGAATTCCATTTCGCCGTAGATTTTGACATTGGCGAGATTAACCAGATTAATCAGCACAAAAAACACGGCGGCGGAGACCCAGGTGGGCAACTCGGGCCACCAATAGTGCATATAGATGCCCACGGCGGTTAATTCGGCCATGGCAACTAATACGTACAGTACCCAATAATTCCAGCCGGAGGCGAACCCCGCAAAGTTGCCCCAATACTTATAGGCAAAATGGCTAAACGACCCGGCAACCGGCTCCTCAACTACCATTTCACCTAATTGGCGCATAATCAGAAACGCAATAAAGCCGCCAATGGCATATCCCAGGATCACCGAAGGGCCGGCCATTTTAATGGTCTGCGCAATACCGAGAAATAGCCCGGTCCCAATGGCGCCGCCAAGGGCGATAAGTTGAATATGCCGGTTTTTTAGCCCGCGTTTCAGCGTCTCTCCGCGCTGTTTCTCATCCATCGTTCATTCCTCTATCGTTGCGGCCAGCCGGCAACGCGAATTGTCTAGGGTATATGGGCGAGATGTACGCCATACACTACAATTTATGTACATAATTTTTTACGCAAGCCGGAGGGCGAATAACATTCGCAGGCTATCGTCGGCACAAGAATAGTGGTATGCAAAAAAGTTTGCACCTGATTTG